>NZ_JBITCU010000027.1:0-103509 GCF_044453545.1 Streptomyces sp. NPDC051664
ATGGTGTGCGCGATCCCGCGTTTGCGCAGGTAGGAGCGAATCTGACGGGAGGAGTACGCCCGGTCGGCAAGCACATGTCCGGGCCGGGTGCGGGGCCTTCGCGCCGAATAGAGCTTCACGTTGACCGCCGTCTTCACCCATGTGCGGCACGGGCTTTGACCCCATCCAATGAATTCGTTGCCAAGGGATGGGGCCTGAATGTTTCCCTGGGTGGGCGACTCCAGCGGTGGCGGTGGTAGTAGGTCCTGTCCACGGTCGCCTTCCGGCTGCGGAAGTCGAGGTCGATGATCAGGCCGTGCGACACCTGTTCAGGGGCGCCGTCGGGCAGGTCGCAGCAGCCGTCGTCGAACATGCTGATCCGGTTTCCCGGCCGGAATCGGGCATCATGCTGCCAGAAGAAGTCCACGTTCGGGCCCAAGGGGAAGTCGCTTTGCCATCCGCCGACTTGCCAGCGGATCCTCCCCCCTCTTGGTGACGTGGTAGATCGCCCACATGTTCCGGGCCGAGATCAGGGGCCGCCCGTCAGGACCCTCGTCGACCGAGTTGATGTGCAAGGCATCCCACACCCCGTCGGACGACGACGCGCTGGAGACCGGCTCTGCGGTGGCTGCCAGACTCTCCTTGAAGAAGCTGGCCATCTTGGTGACCACGGTCGGCACGCACGCGTCCTTGTCATAGAGGTCGATGTGCGTGGCTCCCTCGATCCAGAACAGTTCCTTGGGCTCGTTCGCCTTCTCGATCGCCTGGCGGCTGAAGTAGGCGGTATCCGCCTCCGTGCCCGCGATCATCAGCAGCGGGCGGGGCGAGATGAGGTGGATGAGGTCAAAGAGGAGTACTGGGCGATCTGGTCGACGCTGCGGGAGACCCACGCTGCTGGAGCAGCACGGCGAGGAGGTGGTGCTTGCCCGACGTGGCCGGCGGCTGCCGTCAGCTTGCCGCTGCCCTCCACTCAGCCCTGTACGGCGACCTGGAACCCCTGGAAGCGACCCTGCCCACGCAGACGTGAACGGGCACGCGCCATCGTCGCGGGCCGCCGCCCTGGTTTCCTCGGTCGCCCAGCTGCCGCCGCCATGGACCAGGTTCGCCCGCGCAGTCCCCGACGCTGCCCCGTCGCCCAGGGGCGCAGACGCAGTGGGGCCGTCGCCCCGGCGAGGACCCCGTCATCGGCAGCCCAATATTCCGCGTGAAGGAGTAGCGCCTCCAGGGGCAGGCGAAGCATGCACATGGACTCGAGTGATGACATATCGACTGAAGACGTGTCTTCACAGCAGGGCCAGATCCGTCCGTCAAAGCGGAGCTATCTCAGCGGGAACCCTCGGCCGGTTGCCGGACACGTATAGAGCATGGAACTGAACGACCGGCCGACCGCGTTCTTCGTCATCACCGCAGGCTGCAGTGAGCCGATCCAGGCCTGCACAGCAGGCCTGGAAACCTTGCCCGATCAGGGCAGCCTGCTCCTCCGCGTAGCCGGGGCTGTCAGCCTTACCGGACAGAGCCGCCAGAGCCGACCATCTGGCCGAGTCGTCATCCGCGCGCGAGTGGGTGCACTGTGGAAGACGTGGGCCTCACGCAACGCGTTACGGATCTGAGGGAGTCATGGCGGCCGGGCCATGCGCTGCTGGTGATTCCCGTCGTGCTCATTGCCGTGATCACGACGCTGGACATCTTGCTGCCCGAAGACATCTATCTGGGACCGCTTCTGATCATGGCGCCCGCGATCACTGCCTCATTCGAGGGCCCTGTGCTGACCGGGGTGATCGGGCTCCTGGCCGTTACGGCCCAGACAGACATCAGCCTGAACTCCGGCGTACTGACCACCCGGAACGCTCTGGTGCAGATCGGCGCCCTCGCGATGCTCTCGGCGCTGACCGTGTTCTTCTGCCTGATACGCGAGCAGCGCAGTCGGCAGCTCGCCCGGGTGCGGTCGGTGGCCGAAGCCACACAGAACGTACTGCTGCGCCCGCTCCCGGACCGGATCGGCCCGCTGCGGATCGCCTCCTTGTACCTGGCCGCCGAGGACGAGGCCCTGATCGGAGGCGACCTGTACGCGGCCGCCCGCATCGAAGGCGGAACCCGGGTGATGATCGGTGACGTGAGGGGCCAGGGTATGCCCGCCATCGGAGAAGCGGCCCTCTTGCTCGGCGCCTTCCGCGAGGCCGCCTACCAGCACGCCGACCTGCCCACACTGGCCGCGGCCCTCGACCAGAGCATCTCCCGCTACCACGCCGACGTCGAGCCGAACGATGAAAATGAAGCCAGGGAACGCTTCGTCACGGCCTTGCTGCTGGAGATTCCCGACGAGCACCACATCAGCCGAATGACCAGCTGCGGGCATCCCGCGCCCCTGCTGCTCAGCCGAGGACATGCGGTCACCGTCCCGAGTCTGCACCCCGCGCCCCCGCTGGGGATAGGCGACATGGGACCAGCGGGCTACACCAGCGATGTGTTCGCCTTCGAGGCCGAAGACGCCCTCCTCCTCTTCACCGACGGCGTCATCGAAGCACGCAACCGAGGCGGCGACTTCTACCCGCTCGCGGAACGCGCCGCCCAATGGACCGAGAGTCCTCCGGAGACACTCCTGCACCACCTGCGACGCGACCTCCTCGCCCACGTCGGCGGGCGCCTGGGCGACGACGCCGCCATCATCGCGATCCACCGCAAACCCATCCCCCAACCGGGACTCCCGTGAAGGTCAGCTGCCCTCACTGCTGGTCGTCCGCTGCGGCATCACCAGGGGCATGCGGTATCGGGGTCGACGACGGCCCAAAAGTGGACCAGGATCGACGCCTGAAAGTTGAGCCCCTCCAAGGGGCTGGCTCGTTGAGTCAGACCGGGAGAGATGAGTGATCAGTGTGGAGGACTGCGCGGAGATCCGCCGACTTCACCGGACTGAACAGATGACGGTGAGAGCGAGCGCGAGGAAGCTGCGGCAGAGCACCTGCGCCCGATCCTCTGGCGCCGGAAAGACGGATACTTGTTCAGAGATTCTCTGACTCAGGTCACTAGCGGGTCAGCGTCTCGAAGCCGACATCTCCGCAGTACTGCACGACGCGCCCCTCCGCCTCGGAGTCACTGTTGTTCATCGCCGCCACCGTCGCCTCCGCCAAGGTGCGCCCTCCGCCGACGGTCTCATCCCGGAGCGGTCGCATCGCGAGGAAGACGTCCTGAGCGACCGCCCCGACCTCCTCGTACCCTGACGACTTCGGCGTGTCCGTGCCCCGATCAATCGTCAGCTCCCCGCTCCGCCGCAGCCGTCCGCGTACTCAAATCGCGGATGCGTGACGTACTCAGAGCCGTGCCACCAGCGCCTCTTCAGACGCAGCGCCCATTTCGTCACCGTGGGGGACGATCACCGTTGCCCACGGGCGAGCTTGCCCTCGGAAGGGGGACGGCTCGGCCCGGGTCCCGCCCGCTGCTCACCCGTCAGGCGCGTAGACCCGCTTGCCGCAGGCCGATCGCCGCCAGGTCGGCGATGACCTGTTTGTCGCCGCGCCGCCAAGCCTCTGCGAGGCCGCCGGGTGGCGTGGGCAGCGCTGCGAGTTCGCGCTGCGAGCCGGTGAGGACGCGCAGCGCGAGGATGTCGGCGCCGCCCGGACCGGCGGCGAGGCGCCGGGTGACGGCGCTGCGGCGGATCCAGCGCAGGCGCGGGGGCAGCCACAGCAACAGCACGAACACCACCGGGATGACGATCAGGGCGACCATGGTCAGCGTCGCCACGTGGCCCACCGTGTCCTGGAGGGAACGACCTGCGTCGGCCAGCCCGGTGCCGGCCTCGGCGGCGGACCTGAGCGGCTTCTTCAACTGGCCTCCGACGAACGGCACCTTCGAGGCGGCGTCGCCCGCGTCGACGAGTCCGTCGGAGAGGCTGTTGCCGGCGCTTTCCGCCTTGCGGCCCGGATCGGCCAGTCGCCCGATCGCGTCGTGCACGGCCAAGGCCAGCTTCACCGCGGCGTAGATCAGGGCCGCCGCGATCAGGTCTGCGAGGACCTGTCGGCTCCGACGTGCCGGGGTCTGGGCGTAGAGGCGCATGGGCGTGCTCCTTTTCCGGTGGGGCATCGGCGGTCGTCGGCTGCCCGCACGGCTACCCCGTTCGGGAGGGCGGGACACCGGCCCACCGTCGGCCCATGGGCCTTCAGAGATAGACCAGGCCCCCGCTGCATTTTCGCGCGAAGGCGGTCGGCACCGCCAACCACACCCGTTCGCGAGCCTCATCTGATCCATGTGGGCCTCTCGGTGAGCCAGACCGCTCGACACCGCCACGGCCTCGGCGCCGCCCTGCGCCCCGGTGCCCGTCACCGCGACCACCCGGTTCGCGCACCCGAGCGGGACGATAGGAGAAAGCCACAGATCAGCGGCGTACTTGCGGCGCACTGTCGCGTACGGACTCCACGAAGAAATCCATGTCTGCTTCCCGGCCTGCTTCACCAACTTTCAGCCCCAAGAACAGCGGCACCATGCGCTCGGCGCAGGCGGCCACGTACAGACGGACCGGCTCGCCGCCCGCATCGCGCAGTGTCTCCGCAACAGCCTCCTCTACCAGGTCAGAGCACCTCGAAGCTCGGCGCGGCAGGCCCAATGTTGCCCGCTTCATCCATGAACTGCAGATTCTTGACGAAGTCCAGGACGAAGACGAAGTTGATGAATGGCCCGTCGAAGGTCACGCGGCCGGATCCGTGAACAGCGGTGACGATCTTCCACTGGTCGGGATCAAGGTTGCACGGCAGGAAGAAATGATCACCTCCTCCGTAGTCGCGGCCCCAGAGGATGAGACCGCCCACCTCGGGGTGGAAGGGGTGGGGCAAGTCCGTGGAAGTGCGGCGGGGGTGCCCCGCAGGCGAATGTGCTGGTGACATGGCTTCCGACCTCGACCAAGCCCGTCCTGGTGCGGGACCGGTGTGCCTGTCCGAAGGCCTCTTCTCTCACCCCGAGAGCCTGCGATCCGAAGCCATCACGGTACGTGTTGCATCCGCGAGCCTGCGGCCGACTTCAGCGCGAACACCGGCCGAGTAGGCCGCTAACCGGCCAACTGAACCGCTGAGTCACATGTGTGACTGAGCGTCATAGTTGGCCCGTCTGGCCGACTACGACGCTCAGTCGTCAGCGATTTGCAGGGCCAGCGCGAAGTGCTCACCCTGCATGCCCGCGAGCAGGCTGTCGAAGAGCGGGGTGAGCCCGTTGACGGCGCCGCATTCGGCATCGTGGTTAGTCCACCAGCTGGCTTCCGGTCCCAGTAGGGCCACCACCCGCTCTGCCATGCGCTCGGCGGCCTCGGCGGGCAGGTGCCGGTGACTCGGCCAGACGAGGTCGACGCCCGCGACCTGGGCAAGGAACGAGGCAGCCTCGTGTGTTTCCACCGGCTCCAGCGAGGCGCAGATCGCAGGAACGGACGGCGGGGTGTACCCGGGCAGGAAGCGCCGCCAGGCCTCGTCTGCCGCAACTACGGTCAGCAGCGCGCAGATCCGGGCTGCCAGCTCTGGCAGGTCGGGTTCCGGCTCGGTGAACCGCCCGGCCGCCACGTACACCCGCATCGGCGTGGCCAGCACTGACATGCCCGCTTGCAGCTCGGCCAGAACCTCCATCGACGTCACAGTGGGATTCTGCCGTACGCCCCGCACACTCCGTGTCGCACACCCGGGCCGACTACAGCGCATGACCCATCGGACCCGCCCGGGTCGCCGCGAATCCTGCATGTTCGATTCTTGTTTGAGTACGGTGAGGGTGGAGGCGTCCGCCATGGATGAGGAGTACGGCCAGGCCGTGGGGCCTGATTCGTCGATCCTGCATCTGCGCTGCCTGATGGACGTGGATCCGGGCCTGTACCGGATGCTGCTCGGCCTGACCGGCGACGTGACGCCGGTGGTGCAGGTCCTGCCGCCGGCCGCTCTGGTGGCGGACGTCTCCGGCAGCGTCCGGTTTTTCGACCGGGATCCTGCAGACGTTGCCCCCATGATCCGGACCCGGGCGCCGGCCCTGTACGGGCTGCCGGTGACGATCGGCGTAGGGCCGAACTGAACGATCGCCGCCATGGCGTCACGGGAGCCGGGACCGGGCGGGGTACGCGCGGTCGGCTCCAGTCCTCGGCCGTGGCGGCGTTCCTTCACCCGCGGCCGGTCGGCGAGTTGCACGGCATCGGCCGCGCCCAGGAACGGACGCTGATCACGTTCGGGGTGCACACGGTCGGGCTGCTGGCGAGTCTGCCGGAGGCAACGGTGCAGCGGGTACTGGGCGGGAAGTCCGGCCCGCTGCTGCGCGAGCGGGCCCGCGGTATCGATCGGCGGAAGGTCGTGCCGGCCGAGTTGCCGCACAATGCGGCCGCGCCGCGCCGCTTCCCGACCGACACCCTGGCCGCGGAGCTGGTGAGATCCGCGCTGGTGTCGCTGGCGGTCGAGCTCGGGGAGCGGCTGCGAAATCGCCGGCAGGCGGCAAGGGTCGTGACGCCCACCGTGACCTTCGCCGACCGCACCCAGATCCATCGAAGCCGCCAGCTGCCCGGTGGCCCGTCCGCGCACACCGACGATCTGCGGGACGCGGCGTGAGCCAGAACCCGATCTCGTGAACAAAGCCAGCCGGCCCAACATCACGACCCCGTGGCGCGTAGCCGCGCCACGGCGTCTCAAAGTCTTGGCGAATCGGCCGCACCCAGGTGACGTGTCACCTGGGTGCGGCAGAGCCGAATCAGCAGGTGGCGTTCAGACCGGCCCAGTTGGCGCGGTCGTTGTAGCCGCCGTCGCCGCCGTCGCCGACCACCAGGTCGAGCACGCGGACGCCGGTCAGGTCGATGTCGGCCTGGCGGGTGTCGTCGCGGGTCAGCACACCGCTGTCGAACAGCACCCGGCCGTCACCGATCACCTGGAAGATCGACGTGCCGCCGTCCGGGCCGACGTTGCGCACCGCATCGTCGATGCCGACGGTCGCGGTCAGCCGGCTGCACTTGTCGCCGAGGTAGTAGCGGACCGCGGAGGGTGAGGCGACCCCGATACCGGTCGGGTGGACCTGGCCGAGCATGCTGATCGGCGACGAGCCACCGACGCTCAGGTCGACCGCCGGGCTCATCCACCCGCTGGTGGCGCTGATCCACTTGTGGTGCGACAGTACGACGTCGCCGTCCGGCGCTGCCGGTGCGACAACTACCGCCGTGGCCGTCTCCTGCCGCAGGCGTCCCTTGCCGATCACCTTGTACGACGTCTTGCCGGTCAGCGCGGTGCTGCCCGGCGCGGCGGTGGCCGGCAGGGTCACCGTGAAGGCGAAGGTCGCGGAATGGTTGGAGCGGAGCAGCTTCGGCGCTTTGCCGAGCGGACGGGCCGTCCAGCCGGCGGGCACCGTCAGCTCAACCTGCGGCGCGAAGACCGGCTGCGCACCGTCGTTACGGACGGTGACCTCGACCCGGGCCTGGTCGCCGCCGGCGACCAGCGGGGCGGCCCCGTCCGGCACCGCGTCACCACCGACCTGCGTCACCTGCGGCAGGCCGGCGACGACGTGCGGAACACCGGGCTTGCCCGTGGCCGGGCCGACGCGGAACAGAGCCGCGCCGTGGGCCGGGACGGCGGCACTGATGGTGCCGGCGCTCTCGGTGACCTGGTTGGTCCAGGCGTTCTTCAGGGTGAACCGATCCCCGGACATCCCGACCGACGACGCCTTCGTGGTCAGGGTCGTTGGGCTGTCGCCCCGGTTCAGCAGCATCACGGCACGGTCACCGTTGGCCAGCCGCTTCACCCAGGTCTCCGTCGTACCGGCGGGGCCGACGCGGACGGCCTGGATGCCGGCGGTGTCCTGGTTGATCGCGAGTACATCGGGGTCCGCGAGAATGCCGAGCGAGGTCTGGCTGAGCTTACGGACGTCGCTGCCGATCAGCAGCGGCGCGGCCGCCACCGACCAGAGCGTCATCTGGGTACGGAACTCCTCGTCGGTCATCCCCAGCTCAGGTCCCAGGTAGTCCGGGTCGTTGAAGTGCCCCGGCCCAGCGGCCTCGGGGTGCCGCGCGTTCGCGTCGTAGTTCCGCAGCACGTCCTTGAACTTGATCTCGCCGACGAAACCCACATCCGTGTACGTCCGCCAGGACTGCGCGATCCCCGGCGCGTAGGTCCAGGAGTACGTCGACTGCTGCTCCTCCGGGTAGTTGCCCCAGTCCGGCGAGGTCACCGGGTTGCAGAGGTTGAAGATCATGGGGCGCCCGCTGGCATTGTTCCGCAACGCCTGCGCGAACTCGGTGTAGACGGTCTTCGGTTCGAGGTCCGCGGCGATCCCGCAGAGGTAGTCCACCTTGACCGCGTCGAACTCCCAGGCGGCGAACTGGTCCGCGTCGCGCTGATAGTAGCCGTGGCTGCCGAGTCCGCACTTGCCCGGGATGTACGGGCCCGCGTCGGTGTAGATGCCGGCCTTCAGGCCCTTGGCGTGGATGTAGTCGACCAGCGGCTTCAGCCCGTTCGGAAATTGGTCGGGGTTGGCCACCAGGTCGCCGGCCGAGCTGCGTGGGGTCGGCGCCGCCCAATTGCCGTCGATCCAGACGTACTGGTAGCCGGCGTCGCGCAGACCGCTGCTGACCAGGAAGTCGGCTATTGACTTGACCTCGGCCTCGGTCGGATCGCCACCCAGCGCGTAGTAGGTGTTCCAGCCCATATACGGCGTCGGGCTCAGCACCTGCTGAGGTGCTCGCGCCGTGACGGCGACAGTGCCGGCCGCCGGCCCGGCGTGGGCGGGTGCTGCCACGACCAGCAAGCCGGTCAGGAGGGCGAGGAGGACGGTGAGATGTCGTTTCACATCGGATCCTTCGATCAGGCGTGCCGACCCGTCCTGGTCGTGAGTCCGAGGTAACGCTCCCTCGTGGAGGGTGCGGCGGTCGGCCTTCGGACCAGTCAATGCCCGCGCGCCTGCGGTCGGTTTCCAGGATCTTGCAGCGGTTACCGGTGCGTGTCAATAATAATTCCTAAATTACGAGTTACTAGTAGAGCTTCGTCAGGAACCCCAACTGCCGTCTGCCGTCTGCCGTCTGCCGTCTGCCGGATAGCGTGTGATCTTGTATCAGGTGTGACACCTGAGGAGATGCGCGAGGTTTGTCCTCTCTTGAGCAAAAGCGACCGGTCCGAACAGAAAGAACCGCAGCTGACAGCAAGCAGCACCGACACATGCTGCTGCCCTGAGTGCGCCCCGTCCGGCTCGCACGCAGCACAGGCGAGCCGGTAACGGGCCTTCCGCCGCCCCCTCGGCCAGGCGCAGGACGCGCGGACCAACACGGCCTGCCTTCCCGGGTTCAGCTTGCGCCAGCGCGAGTCGATCGCCTTGCGGCGGACCCGGATCAGGCCCGCGACGTGGGTCACCACGGTGCTGGACAGGCGGAGTTCGACTCGGTAAATCAGTGTGGGTGCGCCCTCGGCCGGGCTGTTGTTGATCGTCACACAACGCCGACGCCCGCCAGGGGCCGCCCTGTTACGGCCAGATCCGGCAGCGGCCGGACCGAGGCGGGATCAGCCCGGCAGCGTGAACAGTCCCGGTGCCGTTTCGCACAGCCAGCCCCAATCGACCGGGCGTTTCATCCGCGCCCGCATCGCCTCGACCTTGCGCGGCGCCCGCCGATCCGGCCACCTTGCGAGGCTGCGGCACAATGACCCGCAAGGTGGCCGCCGAGGCAGGCCAAGACGAGATAGGCAGCGACGTGATGCAGTGGCAGGGGACCGACTTCACCGTCGACGGACACGAGCCAACCAGCGCCGAGGAGTACTACCGGATCGGTCTGCACTGCTGGAACAGCGCGCAGTACCGCGGTGCGGCCGCCTTCTTTCTGGAAGCCGCCGCGGCCACAGGTCACAGCGCCGCCGTCGAGCTCTTGGGGCACGTCGAGTACGTGCAGGGGCAATATGCGAGCGCGGTGCCGCGGCTGCGACAGAGCACTGGTTCGCCGCGAGCGGCCTACTACCTTGCTTCGCTTTACCACCGAGGCTGCCCCGAGGCAGGCATCGTGCAGTCGTTCGACGAAGCAGCCAGCTGGTACCACGCTGCGGCCGAACTGGGCGAGCCCGAAGCGATGCTCGCCCTGGGTGACCTGTACCTGGAGAGGCTGCTGCCCCTGACCCGCGCCCCTGCGGAGCACGCCCTGGAGCACTTCCTGGCGGCTTCCGCACGCGACCATCCCTACGCCCAGTACCGTGCCGCCGAGCTCTACCGCACCCTCTACCAGGATGTCGAACGCGCCGCCGCGCTGTACCAGTCCTGCGTGGACAATCCGATGACCGCGCGTCACAGTCTGGGGTCGATGATGATCCTGCAGAGTCAAGCGCAGCTGCGGGAGATATCAGCGATCAGGACAGCCCGGCTACAGCAGCACCGACGTGACGCCGTCAACCCTGAGCGCCGTCGAGGCGACTTTTACTGAGCCCCACGGCCCCGGGGAGAAGTTGCGGACCGCATCCTTGGTCCTGGGGGCGGCCGCACCCGACCAGTCCGTCGCGGCGTGCTGCTGCTGGTCAGCTGTACGCCAGGACCCACAGGAAGACGGCGGCCGCCCGTACCAGGTGTCCCGTCTCCTCGGTCTGGGTGCGCAGCGCGGCGGGTACGTAGGACAGTTCCCAGGAGGTGGGGTCCTCAGGCTCGTGCGGCTCGGCCGCCCACATACGCTCGACCTCCTCGGCGCTGGTCCGCAGCGCGGCGCACGCACGGGCCGTGGTGCCGAGGGCCTGCGCCAACGGGCCGGGGTTCCCCCGGCCGTCGCACGGCAGCGTGTCGGCGGCGGTGGACAGGGTGGCAGCGAGGTCGACCATGCGCGATGCCCGCACCAGCCAGCTCCGTACCAAGCCCCCTGACGCGGCGGGCTCGTCAACCGCTTCCCAGTCCAGGCCGATCCGCGCGCCGGCGGACCGTTCCTGGGCGGTCGGCTGCCATGTCCCCTGCTCCCGTAGGTCGTCCGCCCGCTGCATGGCCTCGCGAGCCAGGGCAATGGCCGTCGGCCAGTCGCCGCGCCCCCAATCGGGCGTCGCCCGCAGCTCCCGGACGCGGTAGCCGAGCGTCGGCTGCACCCCGGCGGGGGGAGGCTGCGGGAGATCGGCCGCAACGTGGGCCTGCAGGACGTGCCTGATCCTGGCCACCGATTCGGCGCTGCCGATTCCGATCCCACCGTTGCGGGCAGCGTCAGGCAAGGGACCGGCCACCAGGGAGTCGGTCTCGGGGTCGCAGTAGCGCATGGTGTCGGCCAGGGGGACCTGGTCGACCAGGATTCCGGCCTCGTAGGCGGCCCGCCACAGCAGCAGGCCCACGGTGTGCCGGCCGCTCGCCCACGGCCACTTGACACGCGGGCCGGGAAGTCCGCGTAGAGCCGCCGGAGCGCCGAAGCCGAGGACCTGCTCCTCGTACCAGGCGACCAGGATGCCTGCCTGATGACAGGCCCGCTCCCATGCCCCGCAGCCGTAGGCGGCCCAGTGCTCCGACTCCCACCCGTCCACGTCCACGTCCACGTCCACGGGATGAACCGTACCGGCCACCACCAGCCCCAGGCACCGATCGCGGATCCGCAGCATGACCAGGTTGAGAAGGCGCAGAATGATGTCGCGCTGATCGCGGCCAAGGACCCGAAGCCCTGGCTCATCAGGAGCCGGGAAGCCACGACCGCGCAGTACAAACTGGTCAGCGACAATTTCCAGTGCTTCGACAAGGGCAGGGTGCGGTATGCCCGTGACTGGCTGGACGTAATTGAGGGCAACGACGACGCTCAGCTGACTTGCTCCTACGATGGCGTCGCTCTCAGGGCTCAACGCCTTCCGGTCGCAGCTGGGTCAGACCGCCAATGCACGTGGGAGCAGCTCTGGCAGGCAGGTGCGTACTCCGGGTGATGTCGACGGGCAGTCAGTGCTGGTTGCCCGTACGGTCGGTATGGGTGCCTGACAGGACGGTACTCGTGGGCCCCCGCGGGTTCGCCGAGGTGGTCACGGTCAAAGCCCTCGGACTCGTCCTCGGCGGGCAGGCCGCTGCGAGGTGGGACATGACCCTCAAAGAAGGGCGGCCGTCGGACCGTTGACGTCGCGTGTCGCACCCTGATCTGCTGCCTTGATCAACGTAGAGATCAACGCAGCGAACGCAGATACCGAGCAGGGGAGCTGAGGCGATGACGCCCTCGCACGCACCGGGCCCGCTGACCGCCGTGGTCGTACAGAACACCAGGAGTGGCGGTCCCGGCCGGGTCGGGGCCTGGCTGCGCGAGGCGGGAATCGGCCTCGAGGTGCTGCGTCCCTACGAGGGGGAGGCCCTGCCCCAGGTGCTCGACGGCAGGCCGCTCCTCGTGCTCGGCGGCGGCTTCCTGCCGGACGACGACAAGCGCGCACCCTGGCTCCCGGCCACCCGCAGCCTCGTCGCGCAGGCGCTGGACGACGGCACGCCCGTCCTCGGCATCTGCCTCGGTGGCCAGTTGCTCGCACAGATCGCGGGCGGCAGCGTACGGGCGCGTCACGGGCAGCCCGAGTTCGGCAGCACACAGATCCGGCTGCGCCCCGAAGCCGCCGACGATCCGCTGCTGTACGGGCTCGGCACGACGGTTCCCGCGATCGAGCGGCACATCGACGCGATCACCGAACTCCCGTCGGGTGCCTCCTGGTTGGCGTCCAGCGCGGCCTGCCCCCACCAGGCGTTCCGGGTCGGGTCGCGGGCCTGGGGTGTGCAGTTCCACCCGGAGGCCGAGGCCGAGCGGATCGCCGGTTGGGACCGGGAGCGGCTGGCCCGGCAGGGCTTCGACAGGGACCAGCTGCACACCGAGGCCATGGCCGACGAGAGCGCGGCGGTCTCGGCGTGGTCGGTGTTCACACGGAGGTTCGCTCAGGTGTGCGCGAGGCTGCCGTGACCGACTGCGGGGCGGGCGCGGGCGCGGTTTGGATCTACGATCAGCGGCTCGTCATTGTTGAGACGATCAACACCGAGATGTGACTCGACGACGAGGAGAACACCGCCTTGTACCGCCGGTCGTGGGACTGCCGGCGCAATCGCCAAGCGATGCCGCAACCGTCGCTCCTACGGTGCTGGTCTTGGCCTCACGAACACGCAATCCGGGCACGGACTGGCTGGCTACCTGCGCCCTGAACCCTGTGCTGGTACAACGAAAATGGGCAGCCGGCGAGCTCGTTGACATCCCGAGCGGTCGACTGTGGCTCGCTGTGGAGGCCAACATCCTGCCGTCGGTCGCCGCGATACAACGCATCGGCCCCGAACGGCTCGGCCCGGTCCTGGAGCTTCTCGCCTACCTGTCGCGGCTGACGGTCCACCCTGAGGCACGCTCGCTGCTCCGCCCGCCGGCCGACCGGTTACTAGACGGACTCGGATGGTTGGAGAAGCCGGACCGTACTGCGACCACGCTCGGCGCGGCGTTCGACCCCGACGGCAGTGGCCTGAGACCTCCCGCAGGGGCGTTCTGTTGACCGCCGCGCATGGTCCTCGGAAGCCGCCCCCGCTCGCGCCACTGTCTGACGCGCAGCAGCGCGGCGTGTGCTGCGTGTGGTACGGCGTCACGTCATCCGCCGGAACAGCGGTCGACCTCGGGTCACACCTGGTCGACGTGTTCGGCCTCTCCGTTCGCTGCTTCCCCCGCTCCTGCCGGAACACCCCGTGATCGCACTGACCAAGCCACGCACCGCGCGGAGGCCGCGTGCCGTTCACTCCTCGGCCACACCGTGACGTGCACCTCCGAAGTCGTTCAACGTGTCGAAGCGGCGCCTGAGAGCCACACCAGGTAGCCCAGGAAAAGGTGATTGCCCCGACCATGCGTGGCCAGCGGTCCATACAAGTTCCTGCACCGGGCGGGGCTCGAAGTCCGCCAACAACTCGTACGGCTCCTCCGGCACGTAGCACGCTCGCCGGCACATGCCCGCCTCGCAGGTCCTCTCACTCGATGCTCTGCGCGGTGCAGTCAGTGACAATTTCTCTGTCAAGTTCAGCGTGTTGAACTGACCTGTTCTCTCCAGCGGCCGGCCATTCGACGGGCGCCGGCCAGGTTGAAGGATGTTGACGGAGCCAGCGGGCGACGGCATGATGAGCGACTGCGTGGCCTACGCCGAACCTCCCGCGACCGTCCCCAGCACGGTCTCCCTTCGGAGGCAAAGGGACCAGCGTCTCAGGTCGTTGTTGCAGCCCGATCGCCTCGGGCGAGGTTGCTGGGGAACCGTCGCTCAAGGCGTGGAAGGCCGCGATGACAGCCCGTAGGAACTTCAAGCGCCAGGTGCGTGCCCGCGCCGCCAAGACCGGCGAGTCCTACACGTCCGCCCTCCGGCACTTCCGTCCGACTCCATCAGGAGACGTCATGTCGGAAGCAAGGAATCCCAAGAGCGTGCGGCTCGCCGTAGCGCAGACCTCCGTACGCGATGACCCCCGAGACGCTGAAGCGCTGCGCGAAAGTGGCCGTGAGGTCCGTGCTCTGATGCGCAAGGCCAGTACTCAGGGAGCGAGGATCGTGCACTTTCCGGAAGGCGCGATCTGCTTTCCCAACAAGCTTGTCATGTCCGTCGACGGCCCGGACGCGGTCGGCCCGGCGGACTGGGACCGGTGCCAGTGGCCGGTGCTCCATTCGGAGTTGGCTGCGGTCGCCGAGTTGGCCCGCGATTTGCGGCTGTGGACGGTGATCGCCTCGGTGCACCGCTTGACCGGGCCGAACCGCCCGCACAACAGCCTCTACGTAATTTCCGATCGCGGTGAGGTCGTCACGCGCTACGACGAGCGCCTGCTGTCGAAGACGAAAGTCTCGTACATGTACTCGCCGGGCATCCAACCGGTGACCTTCGACGTTGACGGTGTGCGCTTCGGCTGCCTGCTCGGCATGGAGATCCACTACCCGGAGTTGTTCACCGAATACGAGAAGCTGAATGTCGACTGCGTCCTGTTCTCCACGACCGGCGTCTCCCCGGGTGCCGTCGCCGCGCAAGCCCAAGGCCACGCCGCGGTCAACAGCTACTGGGTCAGCTTCTCGGTGCCCACACAGCACAGCGCCACCGCACCGTCCGGAGTCATCGCGCCCAATGGCGACTGGCTTGAGCGGTGCGCCGCGGACGGCTCGCCATCCGTAGCCGTCGTGAACCTTGACGACAGTTCCGAGGCCGCCGCCGAATCAGTGACCTACGCGCGTCCCTGGCGCCGTGAGTCGCGCGCGGGCGTCTACGCCGAGCACCAGGTGACCGACCCGCGCAGCGAAGACCGAACTGCGCCCTTCTAACGCAGAAGCAGAATCCGAGGGTTCGCGGGTACGGGATGGCTCCCGCGCCGCGAACCCTCGGATTCTGACTTGTTGGGGTAGCCGGATCATTGTCGGCGGCCGGGCCCCGCATCAGTCACGGGTTCTCGCGGGGCGCACCCGCCGAACTGCCCCGGCGGCTGCCGCGGATCCGGACAAGTCATCGAGCCGGTCATCTGGCGGAACGACGGCGTCCCCCGTCGACGCCGAACCCGTCGCCTGTCTGCACGGTGAGGACGACGACCCGCACGCCGCCGACTGCACCCGCTGCCCCGGCACCGGCACCGGCACCGGCACCGGCACCGGCACCGGCACCGGCAGAATAACGGGCGACTCGACCTGACGCACCAGAAGCACCCGCGCGACCAGCACGCCGCCGCTCTCATCACACACCGACCGCATCGCCGACGGCCCCACCGCGGCGGCCGTCCTTCACTCCCTGCCGCAAACCACTGCCGGCCCGGACCGTCCCGAAGTCGTCTGCCTGTGTGCGGTGCAGACGCGGGTGGTGCGAAAATGCGGGCGTCATCTCGGCTTCCTTCGGGGTTGTTTGATCGGCATGGGGCGAGGAGTTGCTAGGAAGCTGGTACGGGTGCTGGTCGGTGGGGTCGCGGTCACGCTGCTTGTGCATTTCGGCAGGGGTGACTCGTGGCTCGACACGCTCGTGGTGTTGATCGGGTGGTTGGTGATCATGCCGTTGTGGTTGTTCGGTGCGGAGTGGTGCAAGCGGCGGATCGAAGCCCGGTAGAGGGCGCGCCCTGCCCGGCGAGCTCGCCGAGGCCAACCTGCGCGAGACCGTAGCTGGCCGCATCGTCCTCGCTCCCGGATGCGACATGAAGTAACCGCATCCGTTGTGGGCCGCCCAGCAGCGTGCCGAAGCAGCGGCTCGAGAGCTGCACTGATGGAAGATCCGCACCAGTGACGAGGCCCTGGTCGTCAATCCCGGCGGATACATCGGCGACTCCACCCGCGCTGAGATCGCCTACGCGCACAGCCTCGGCCGTCCCGTTCGCCACACCGTCCCGCTCGGCCACGCCGTCGTCCTGACGCGCCCCGTCTCTCCCCGATTCAGCACTGCCACAGGAACTTCCCCCGGCCACACGGTTCGCAGGCGAACGCATAGGCGCCGCCGCCGCCGCCGAAATTCATGGCGGTGCTGTGGTCCGGACCTTCCTCAAGCTGGACGATCAGTGGCATAGGAGTGGCGCATGACGTGCAGGACGGGGTCTCGTCGCCCTGAATCCAGGCGGGGCTACCCCCTAGCTGGCCGAGCACCGATGACGCGGGGCGGTCGTTTCCCGCTGCCCACTCTTCGCCGGCCTGGTCGTAGTCGGGCTCGTCCACATGCACCAAACTGACCGCCCGAACGGAACCGAGCAGAAGCAGTGCCTCATCGACACCGCCTTCGGGTTGGGGCAGTGGCTCAAGGCCATCCGTGGGGAAGAGCAAGGCCTGGTTCCCGCCGGAGTCCGGCTCCCAGTCACCGCACATACCCGGGTCGTTCTGGCATGCGAACAAGACGAGGACTCCCCGGTCCTCAATCCCATCCCCGAGGTCATCCAAGGCCACCTGGGCGAGGAACTGCATCGGGCCATTGCACGAAGTGCAGCAAGGCCACGAAGTGCCGGCCGGCCCCAGAGGCACTCCACCGGTCCGGGTCCCCTGAGCAGCCGGCGCAACTGGACCTGCATCGATCATGAGAGTCGTCACGGTCAGGACTCTAGGACAGTCCGGTGACATCGCCCGGAAAAGTCGAGCCCGGCCCCCCCGCCATCACCGTGACCAACGCGCCTCACGACCACGCAAGCGCTTGACCAGCCAGAACAGTGCTCTCACCCGAGATGACGACGGAGAACACAGCGTCACTGGAGACATGTACCAGATGGCTGCCGGACCTCGCCGCAGCCGTCGCCAGACGGACAGGACCCTCGGCCGTGACCGCCCAGTCAGCCCCGCCGCTCGATGCGTTGACGACGACACGAGGGCTGACCTCGGCCAAGGCCGCGTCCACACCTCCGGGATCCCGCAGGTCGAGGGTTGTGCCCGGGCGCGCTGAGCAGCACCTCCGTGGCCTCGGCGGTGAAGACGGCATCGAAGTCGTCGGTGTACTTGCTGTCGCGGTCGCGTAGCAGGAACCGTGGCCCGGCGCCCCACTCGCCGAGGTCGGCAGCGATGTTCCGGGCCTGCTGTACCGCCCACTGCGCGGTGGGGTGTGCGGTCACCCCGGTGATGGGCAGTCTCCGGGTGCCGTGCTCGATGAACGCCATCGCTCACAGACGCTTGCCCCAGGCCGTGTCGACAGGACAGAAGTCCGCGGCAAGGATCCCCTGAGCCTGTGCCGTGAGGAAGCCGCGCCAGGTGGGGCCGGAGCAGCGCGGGGCCGGGTCGACGCCTGCTGCGTGCAGGATCTCCCAGAGCGCGGAGGCCGCGATGGGATGCCCGAGTCGGGCCAGTTCGCCCTGGACGCGGCGGTGGCCCCAGCGCGGATTTTCATCAGCCAGGCGCAGCACGAGACTCTTGAGCGCGACCGCCGTCGGCGGCCGTCCGGTGCGGGAGCTGCGGGCGGAGTAGTCCCACTTCCTGACGATCAGTTTGCGGTACCAGGCCAGCAAAGTGCCGGGGGGCTGGGAAGGCGGCGGCCCAGCGGCCACGCGGTAACTGCTGAGGGCGGCGAGCCAGAATCGGCCCGCCGGCTCATGACGCACCCCGCCCTTCACATGCCTACGCAGGATGGCGTTCTCGTGCCGCAGCACCAGGAGTTCGGCATCCTTGGCGGTCTCTCGGCGCAGTAGGACGGCGGGGACGGACAACAGCGCGCGGGCAGGGTCACGATCATCGGGGCAGCACCACAAGTCCCCACCGACGAGCCTGGAGGCGGGTGCTGACCAGCAGCGATGGCTTGACGAGCCCCACAGGGGTGCCGGAGCGCCGCCACAGCAGCGTGTCACAGCGTCGCGGTCGTCTCCTCCCCGGAGGCGCTGCCCGCAATCCACTGGTCCCATCCCAGGTTGAAGTCGGCGTAGCCGTTGTCGGCCGGCGCCTTGGCACGGGGCGAGCCGGTGATGGTGACGGGGTCGCCCTGCTTCACCTGGCCGTAGAACCACTTGGCGTCCGACAAGGACAGGTGGACGCAGCCGTGCGAGCCGCGAGCACTGCCGCTGCCCGGATTCGGGTCGCCGGTCGAGTAGTGCACGTATGTGCCGGACTGGGTGAGGTGGACGTCCCAGGGCAGCGTCAGGTCGTAGTAGTTGGGGCTGCCCTTGTCGCAGCTGATACCGACGCTGCAGGAGGTCATGTGGACCTTCTCCTGCTTGTCGATGACGGCCATCGTGCCGTTCCACGTCGGATACTGGGCGCTGCCCGCATTGATCGACAGGGTGCGCACCTTCTTGCCTTTCCGGGTCACCTTCATGGTGTGGCCCGTCACCGAGACATCCGCGCGCACGTCGTCACCGATCTTGAACGTGTGCGTGTAACTGTGCACGCCGTAGCGTCCGTTGCCATTGCTGACGCCCTTCATGTCGGCGTCGATCTTCACCGTCGTACCGGAGGGCCAGTACGTCTTCGGCCGCCAGTCGGCGCGCTTGTCGCCGAACCAGTGCCAGGCCCCGGACACCGGCTGCGAGGCGCTCACCTTCATGTGCTTCTCCACCGTGGCCCGCGCCTTGGCCGCCACCGGGTTCGTGAAGATCACCGAGATCGGCATGACCACACCGACCGTGGTTCCCGTCTGTGGCGTGATCGTCTCCAGCAGCATCGGCGGACCCGCGGGCTGCGTCGGTGACGGTGACGGCGAGACACTCGCGCTCGGCTTACCAGACGGCTTTGCGTCGTCCCCGCTCGCCTTGTCGCTGCCGCCCCCGCCGCAGGCACTCGCGCCCACCACCATCACACCCGTGATGAGCGCGATCCCTATGCCACCCTTGCGCCGTCCCACGACCAGCCCCGCTCTCTCGCTCCACAGCCCTGGCGGGCCCGACTCACTGTCAGACGGCAACCGCGCGGCCTGCGGTTGCGTGCGTCGCATAAAACGTGTCTCAAGACTCGTTGCGCACCACCGTATCGGAGACGGTGAGGGGCGGGCGTCACCGGCTGCTGCACCGCAGCCGAGACCTCCGTCGACTCCGTCCTGACCGTCACCGAGACCAAGACCAGAACTGACACGACGCGCTCGGGGCCTTCCACGCGGAGGACCCCAAGTGCGTTCAGCCCTGGACAACGGACAGCCTCGAACCCTGTCCAAAACTTCGGCTCGTACCACCAGCCCGGCCCGGACGGCAGCTTCGGCACGGCCTGGGCCAGAGCCACCCGCCCCGGAAACTCCACACCCACGAGCCTGCGCCGGCGCGCCGGACTACTTCGTACATCCAGCACTCGGGGTCGGTCATTACCCGGGCCGCCATCACACTCATGACCAGGCGCATCCCGAGCTGAGGCCGCGCTCCCCGGCGCAGGCGGTGGAGGTGGTCCGGGCCCCCGAAGGCCTGCCCGCCGCACCGGTCACGGCCTCCCGCCAGAACGACCAAGACTGACGATCGGTCCGATCGCAACGATCTCTACGGCAGGCCGGCCTCGGTCGCCCGGCCGATCCGGGATGCAGACCGTGTGCCGGTCATCTCTGGTGCTCCCCCCGGTTGGCCAACTACGAATCGGCACTGACCCACGGTCTGGAACGACGAACCGCCCGGTGGCCAACTATCGGACGGAGTCACAGTATGCGGAGCGGCCGAAGCCACAGCCCGCGTAGCATCGGCGCCACGTACCCTCGGCTCCGTGCCCCGCAAACCGAAGAAGCCTCGCCGGCTGGTCGTCGACGGGCGCGTGTACCTATGGACGTTGCGCCACAGTCACCGAGTGCGGGACGACGGCCGGTCCGCGGACTGCCGCGAGACCCTCACGCTGTATCCGCAGCCGACGGGCACCGGCGGCCCGCTGCGTATCGTCTTCGCCGAGGGACCGGGCCGGTACGTCCCAGGCGGGTTCCCCATGGGCTCCGGGGACGTGGGGTACGTCCGGGGCGGCTCCCTGAACCTGCACGAACCGGGCGCCGTCCGGGCTCTGTTCGACGCGGCGTCGGCCCGCGGGTGGCAGCCGCGGGAGCGGCGGGCGGTGTCGGTCGACGGCTGGCTCCTGCTGCAGGCGGCCGCCGCGCGAGCTGGGAACGCCGACCCCACGGGCCCGTAGAAGATCGCTCCGACCTCCACTCGGAACCTGGCCGCGATCAAACTTCGGTGAGACTGGTCGAACGCCGTTGAATCGGGACACCCACAACAGCCCCCGCGGCGAGTGCGATCACCGTAGGCCTGCAGTCAGGCTGGATACCCTTGCCGTACCCGCCTGCCGCATCGTCGCTCGGCGGCTCAGTGGACAGGCGGACCGACCTCTGCTGACGATCGAGAGCGAGGGTCATCCGGGTGAGGCGTACGCGGGGTGATAGGCGGAGTGTGCTGGTGGCTACGCCTGCCCCGACACCGTCCGTCGATCCGACCACGATGCTCGAAGATGCGGCGGCGTTCAGCGCGGAATCACCCAGCTCGGCGCCCAGGTTCCGGCGTCGTCGTGGCCGGCTGCAGTGGCGGCGAGATGGGCGCGGAGGGTGGCCAGCGCTGGGTGGGGGTTGTCGCGGTGCCAGAGAAGCGAGTGCGGGTAGACGGGCGTCGGGTCGGTCACCGGGATGCGGCGCAGGCCGTGGTCGGCGGGCCAGACGAGGCGGGTGTGCTCGCCCATGAAGGTGGCCAGAGCCGGGGTGTCGGCGATGGTGTCGAGGAGCGCGTCGGAGCCGAAGTTGGGGCCGGTCGCCTCGATGGTGAGGCCGAACTCGGCGACGAGGTCGTCGTAGTAGGCGGCCCACTCGGTACCGGGGACGATGCCGGGCATCCAGATCCGGTGCCCGGCGAGCTGAGCGAGGGGCACCGACCGGGCGCCCGCCAGCGCGTGGGCGGGGCCGGTGAGGAGCTGGAGCGGCTCGTCGAGCACCCGGACGGACTCGATGTCCTCGGGAAGGGGCCGCCCGGGCACGGCTACGGCGCGGAAGGACGCGTCGATCGCACCGGACCGGATGGCGGCGACGGCCGTCTCGACGTCGAACAGCATCACCACGTCGAGGTCGATCTCGGGGTGTGCGCGGTGGAAGCCGCGCAGCAGGCCCGCCGCCGCGCCGCGCGAGGCGATCACGTCGACGCGCAGCGGACGGCGGCCGGTGCGCACGGACGCGACCGCGCGCTCGGCGACGCGCAGCAGCGCGCGCGCGTGGGGCAGGAACGCCTGCCCGTCGATGGTCAGCTCGGCGCCACGCGGGGTGCGGGTGAACAGTCGCACGCCGAGGGTGCGCTCCAGCGCGGCGATGCGCTTGGAGACGGCCTGCTGGGTGATCGCCAGCTCGGCGGCGGCCTCCTGGAACTGCCCCGCGTCGGCGGCGGCGACGAACGTCCGGACGGTGTCGAGGTCCATGTAGATACCCTATGGACACAACCGTTGGTTGTGGCCGATGGCTCTGTGGTTGTTTGATTCCTGGTTGTGGTGCTCGCTTTGATGCTTCCGAACGCGGATCGGTTGTGCAGGGTGAGTGGCGAGGGGCGTCGGGCATGAGGAGCGGGCACCGGCTGGGAGATCTGCTCGGACATCGGCTGGGGCGACGGTTCGGGTGGCTCTGGGGAGCGTACGGGACCAGCGCCCTCGGCACGTGGCTCGCCTTCGGCGCGTTCCCGCTGATCGCCATCCAGGTACTGCACGCCGGACCGGCCGAGGTCGCCGCGCTCTCGTCCGTGGGGGCTGCGGTGGGCGCGGCCGTGGCGGTGCCGCTCGGCCCGTGGGTGGAGTTCCGCCGCAAGCGGCCGGTGCTGATCTCGATGGACCTGGTGCGGTTCGCGTCGCTGCTGACGATCCCCGCCGCATTCGCGCTCGGCGTCCTCTCGTTCCTTCAGCTCCTGCTGGTCTCGGTCGTCGTCGCGGCGGCCGACATCACCTTCCGCGCCGCCTCCGGCGCGTACCTGAAGACAATGCTGCCGGCCGAGGACCTGCTCGTCGCCAACGCCCGGTTCGAGTCCACGGCCTGGACGACCACGATCATCGGACCGCCGCTGGGCGGCGCGGCGATCGGGCTCCTCGGTCCGGTGGCGACGGTGGTGGCCGACGCGGTCAGCTACCTCTTCTCGGCCCTGGGTATCCGCGCAATGGGCGGGCACGAGCCGCCGACCGTGCGCCGGGAGGCCGCGCGCATGCGGGCCGGGGACCTGCTCGACGGTTGGCGGTACATCCTCGCCGACTCGACGCTGCGTCCGCTGTTCTTCAACACCGCCTTGTTCAACGGCTTGGTGATGGCCGCCGAGCCGCTGCTGGCCGTCCTGATGCTCGGCCGACTCGGGTTCACACCGTGGCAGTACGGCCTCGCCTTCGCCGCGCCCTCGATCGGCGGGCTGCTCGGTTCGCGCCTGGCCCGGCCCCTCGTCACCCGGTTCGGGCAGCACCAGGTCCTGGTCGTGGCCGGGGCGCTGCGCGCGCTCTGGCCCGTCGGCCTGACCTTCCTGGGGCCGGGCACCGGCGGGCTGCTGCTGGTGATGGGCGTCGAGCTCGGGCTCATCTTCTGCTGCGGGGTCTTCAACCCCGTCTACACCACTTACCGCCTCGAACGCACCGCGACCGACCGGGTCACCCGCACACTGTCAGCCTGGGCGGTGACGACCAAAGCCACGACCGCACTCCTGACGGCCACCTGGGGTGTGCTGGGCGTACTGCTCGGCCCGCGCACAGCCATCGGCCTGGCCGGCGTGCTCCTGCTGGCAACCCCGCTGCTACTCCCCCACCACACGGCAGCACCTCTCTCCGAACCGACACCGAACCACACCTGACAGGCCGACACGGCCGTCACACCGCGATGGGGCTGCGCCGCCCTTCTTCGGATCGGTCTGTCCCTCGACGTACAACTCGGACATCAACACGACGGCCTCCACCGTGGCCGGTGCGGCCCGGCAAATCCCACACCCCACAACCACCATCACCAACGCCGCTAGTTCGTAGGCTCCATGCACCGCGACGTGGCCCACCTCAGCTCCGACCCCCAAGCGACCGATGAACTCGCTCAGGACACATTGAAGATGCGTGACTTTCCGGCGGCCAGGGAGCCCGCTTGCAGGCGCAGTTGGGCGCGGGCTGTGGCCCCGGATGCGGGAACAGCATCCGGCACCGTGCAGGCGCTTGAGCCCGTCGAGGGGTGACGACCACGTCGGTGACTGTGTGCGGGACCCTTGTCGGTCACGGTGAGGGGCGCTTCGGCGCACTGTCGCCATTCAGGTGATGAATGGCACCATTGCTGCTCATGACGTCCGGGCCCGCCTTCCGCCTCGCGCGTGCCGCGGTGTTCGCGGCCGTGTGTGTGGCAGCGACGGGCCTTGGTCACGCCCTGATGTTACGGACGGTGCCGGGTTGGGCAGTGGGCTATGCGTTCGCCGCCACGACCGCCGGAGCCTGGTGGGTGGCCGGACGCGGTGAGCGCAGTGCCCTACCGGTGACAGGCGCCACGGTAGTGGCGCAGTTCGCCCTGCACGGCTGGTTCAACCTTGCCCAGGCCTTCGCCACCGCCCCCACCAGTACCGGCGACATGACTTTCGGCGATCAGGCCATGGATGCGATGCCCATGAACTCCGCAGCCATGGGTGGCTGGTCCACCGGCATGGTCTTCGCCCACGCCCTCGCCGCAGTTCTGAGCGGGCTATGGCTCTGGCGCGGCGAGGCCGCGGCTTTCCAACTCGCCCGCTCCCTGGCCCTGTTCGTCTTCGCTCCCCTCCACAGGGCCTGGCGCGTCCACGTAGCCGTCAGTACACCCCCCGCCCCCGCAAGCCCCACGTCCTTCCACACCCCCTCGCGTCTGCCCCATCAGCCGGCCCTGGGCCACAGCGTCACGCGGCGGGGCCCACCGAAGTTGGCGATCTGCTCCTGACCGTCCGTCCCGCTCTGTCGCGGTGACGGGCGCAGTCCGGCGTGCCCGCACGCACCGCCTGCCCGGCGCCCTTCGGGCGCTTCGGCTGCGGCAGCCGTGTCACGCCGTACCGCCTTTGTGGCGGACCGAATCGTTGACTTCGCGGGCGCCCGCCCCCCTGCGGGCCGGGTGCCGATTGGGGATGCACGCATGTCTTCAACACAGGAACAAGCACCGAGAGACGACCGCGATGAGGCCGTGATGGCGGTGGCGGAAGACGCCGGCCCAACCGAGCCGTCACCCGCCGCGGGAGCCGACCCTTCGCAGCCAGGTCCTTCGTGGAGGGGCGTACGAGCGCTGCTCGTCCGACTGCACTTCTACGCCGGGGTATTCGTCGCCCCCTTCCTGCTCGTGGCCGCGCTGACCGGGCTGGCCTACACCTTCACGCCCCAGCTCGACCAGCTCGTCTACGGCGACCAGCTCCGGGTGGAGCAGGTCGGCACCAGGCCGCTCCCGCTCACGGAACAAATCAAAGCGGTCCGGGACGCCCACCCGGAAGGCACGCTGGCTTCGGTGATCACCCCTCCCGGCCCGCAGGACACCACACGGGTGGTGCTGTCGCTGCCGGAGCTGGGCGACAATCAGCGCACCGTCTTCGTCGACCCCTACACCGCCAAGGTCCAAGGCGAACTGACGACCTGGTACGGCTCGACGCCTCTCACCACATGGCTGGACGACCTGCACCGCAATCTGCACCTCGGCGAGACCGGCCGCCTGTACTCGGAGGTCGCCGCGAGCTGGCTCTGGGTGATCGTCGCAGGAGGGCTTGCCCTGTGGCTGGGACGCGCCCGGGGACAGCGCGCCAAGTCGGCGCGCGGAGTTCTGCTGCCCGATCACTCCGCCCGGGGCGTACGGCGTACTCGCAGCTGGCACGCGGCCACCGGCGTGTGGCTCGCTATCGGCCTGTTCTTCCTCAGCGCCACCGGACTGACCTGGTCCCACTACGCCGGCGACCACTTCGGGAAGTTGCTGGACGCAGCCAAGGGCCACGCGCCCGAGCTGGTCACCACGCTGCCTGGCGGGGCCGAAAAGAACGAGGGCAAGCACGCCGGACACGGCACGGGCCACGTCTCGGCGTCGACGGACCCCGCCGATTTCGACGCAGTCCTCGCTGTGGCCCGCGACGCCGGTCTGGGCGGCCGGGTGGAACTGACGCCGCCTGCGGACGCGGTGAGCGCCTGGAGCGTGGCTCAGGCCGATAACCGCTGGCCGGTGCACTACGACCAGGTCGCCGTCGACCCCGCCAAGGGCGAGGTCACCGCCGAGAGCCGGTGGACCGACTATCCCGCCCTGGCCAAGCTCAGCAAGCTCGGAGTCCAAGGCCACATGGGCCTCCTCTTCGGCCTCGCCAACCAGATCCTGCTGGCACTGATCGCGCTCGGCCTGATCTTCGTCATCGTGTGGGGTTACCGCATGTGGTGGCAGCGCCGCCCCATGCGTGACGACCGCACGGCGGTCTTCGGCAAGGCCCCGGCACGGGGTACGTGGCGGCAGCTGCCCCTGCCGGTGCTGACCATCGGCATCCCGGCCGTCGCCGCCCTCGGCTGGGCACTGCCCGTTCTGGGGATCACGCTGATCGGCTTCCTCGTCCTGGACGCGGCAGCCGGACTCGTCCGGCGAGGCCGCCCCGCGTAACGCCGAAGCCGGGAAGGCACCATCTGTCTCCGGCCCGGCACACACCATGCCGGGCCGGAGACAGATGCCGACCAACCGCTGGAGTACCTGGACCTGCGCGGCACCCCGGAGGTGACCGTCGCGCACCGGCGGCGGGCCGGGGTAGTGCAGCGCGGTGTCATTGGAGGCGGAGCCGGAGGAGGTGTTCCCTCTGGCCCACGCGGCGGTTGCCCGAGGCCCTCCAGTGGGACGCTGATTTGGATCGTTGGCGAGTTGCGGGGCGGGATGCGGTCATCTTCGATACGGCTCCCGCGCAGGCAGGGACTGACCGGTCGACGCCGGATCACGGCCGGAGCAGCGGCCCGCCACGACGTCAGCCCACGGGGCGCCGGTGCCTCACAGATAGACCATCCGCAGGTGCGGCGGCTGGAGCTGCGTTACAAACGACTCCTGCTCGCCGGTACCGACGGCCAACTCCTCGTCTTACCACGCCGATCGCGGCAGCCCATCCGCCGAGAAACTGGCCTAACTCGCCTGCTGGTCAAACATGAGCCGGGGTCGGCGGCCGTCATCCAGTATCCGCTGCTGCCCGAAGGCACCTCCCAGCCCGGCTACGCCATGACGACTGGGTCGATGCCCATCGTGGAGACTCGACCAGGTCCACAAGGCACGGCCGCTCGGAGCGCGCTGAGGGCTGCCTGATCATCTGGCAGCCAGCAGGGATCGAGGCCGGTCTAAGCTGCGCCTATGTGGAAAGAAGCCGCCGCTGGAGCCTCACCCGACGTCGAGTTCCGGGCACCCGTCGCCGCGACGGCGCCGGCCGAGGCGGAGCGGCGTCTGGGCCGAAGCTTGCCGGCGCAGCTGACTGCTCTGCTGATGGAGACCGACGGAATAGTCGGTGAGTACGGGACTGGCGTCGTGTGGTCCCTGGATCGGATTGTGGAGCAGAACCTGCTGTTCTGGGCCCCCGATACGTTCCCGGGCCTGTACATGCCCTTTGATCCGCTGCTGTTCTTCGGTGACAACTGCGGGGGCGACCAGTTCGCCTTCGTGTTGACGCCCGAGCGTCCGGATATCTTCGTCTGGGACCACGAGACCGACAGTCGACTGTGGGCTGCACGAGAGCTGGAGGACTACCTGCACCGCTCCCTCGCCGGTGATGGCGACTGGTGGTAGCCGAGGTGTCCGGCCAACAAGCTTGACCAGGCGGCCTCATCCCTATCAGGTCGATCACGAGGACTCCTGGACCTCGTCCAACGCACTACGTGCCCCTGTTGGCCTGCTACTGACGTTCAGTGTCGATCGGCGGGATTCACGCTCGTTGGTGTGAGCTGCTGATGTCAGGAATCCGGGCGCTCCTGACGAGTCGGCTCACCGGACTCTCGCGCCCAGGCGTAGGGCATCGGCTCGTTCACGTCCAGCACCCACGGGTCGGGGTACCTGGCGTGACATCCGGTGCACCGGGCGACGAATGTCCCGATCTCAGGGTTCGTCATGATGCTGTAGTTCGATGACGGCACCGCACGGATCACATAGTCATTGGCCGTGGTCTCCAGCGCCGGCCACCTCGGTGAGCACTCACAAGGTGCGTTCGCTGCAAATGTTTCGTCGTCGGGTGCGTGGTGGGTGCTCCCGAGCGTCTTGAAGAGCTTCCTCAGCGCCCGCACGGCGCTCCCCCTTCTGTGATCACCCGCCGTGTTGATCACGCAGGCCCCATGAGGTGAACAGGCTATCCCGAGGTCGGAGAAGCGGTTGGGCTGGAGCCGTTACGGGTCACTGGCCCACCTGGCCTTGACGGCAGCGACGACGCGCAACTGAAGTACTGGAACTGCTCGTACGACGGCGTCGCTCTCAGGGCTGAGCGCCTTCCGGTCGCAGCTGGGTCGGACCGCCAATGCACGTGGGAGCAGCTCTGGCAGGTGTGTACTCCGGGTGTTTGTCGACGGGCAGTCAGTGCTGGTTGCCCGTACGGTCGGTATGGGTGCCCTGACAGGACGGTACTGGTGGGCCCCGCGGGTCCGTCGCACGTACCGCGGGGCCCCTTCGCGTGGTTCTAGGGTGCATCAAGCAGACGGCCGGCCTGCCCAGGTGGCCTGACTGGCGCGAAACCAAGTGTTTCCCACCGCCCGCAGACCGCGACCGCGACCGCCTGAGATTCAGGGTGCGACACGTCGGGCAACCAGGATCATTCCGTGGGTCGCGAGCTCAGCGACTTCTACGACGCGTCCTGGTCGGGGGGCGTGCACGACGAGGCCGTCGCCGATGAACATGGCGACGTGTTCGGGCCGGGATGCGGTCCCGTTGGTGAAGACCAGGTCGCCCGGTTGCAGCGCTTTGACGGGTACCGCCCACCCGTCATGGAGCTGGGTGCAGGTGGTGCGGGTGATTTCGATGCCGGCCACTCCGTACGCGTGCTGCATCAGGGAAGAGCAGTCGCACCGGTCACGGGCGTTGTTGCCGTGGGGGTTGGTGCAGGTGCCGCCCCACTGGTACGGGTGCCGAGCCGGCCGAGCCGAACGGATCGCGTTGCCGGCCTGAATGGGGGCGGTGATCTGCCCTCGGGCAGTGTGCCTGAGGGGATGTCGCCGTAGTCGGTGCCGGCCCGGGTGACACAGCCGGCCCCGAATCCGGCCACCGCACCCGTCCCATCGACAGGACGGGCACGGGGCGCAGAAACCCGCCGTGCACAGGTCGCCGTCCTCACGTTGCCGAGATGGCCACCGGTTCCTCGCTCCTCGTCTCGTGCGACAGCACCGTCTCACGGAACGAGGAGACGACCGGGCGCAGGTCGATGTGGTGCCAGACGGCCCACAGATGAACGGACGCCTCTTGCCAAGGCAGTTCACGTACCACCACGGCATCCGTCACACCTCGCACCATGCTCTTCTGCACCAGAGCCAGACCGAGGCCGGAGGCGACAAGGCCCAGTGCTGTCAGGGGCTCCGGAGCGTCGAGCCGGATGTCGGGGGCAAAGCCCGAGGCAACACATGAAGCGACGAACGCGTCCCGCCATCCGGGATCGCCCTCTTCCTCGATGGCGATCCATGGCAGGCCGTCCAGGTCCTGAGCCGTGACCACGTCCTGTGCGGCCAGCGGATGGCCGGCCGGAAGGACGAGCAGCAGGGGGTCCTCCAGCAAGGGCGCTGCACGCAGCACAGGATCGTCGCGGTCCGGTGGTTCCCGTACCAGGGCGATGTCAAGGCTGCGCTGGCGCAGCCCTTCGAACTGCTCCGAGGCGGACATGTTGTACAGAGCGACGTGAATACCGGGACGCTCCTCCTGCAGGCGGCGCAGCGCACCGGGAAGCACACCCGTGTGCATGGCGTCGGGCGCGTAGCCGATGCACAGTCCTCCCTCTTCCCCGCGGCCCAGTCGGCGGCCGAGGTTCTCCAGGCGGTCGGCGTGGCGCAGGAGCGCTCTGGCCTCGCTCAGGAACACTGCGCCGTCACGGGTCAGGCGGATGCGCTGCTGGGTGCGCTCGAACAGGGTGAGGCCGAGCTTCTTCTCGAGCTGGGCGATCTGTCGGCTGAGCGGGGACTGTGAGATGTGGAGCTGTTCTGCGGCGCGGCCGACGTGTTCGGTCTCGGCCACGGCGATGAAATAGCGAAGTTGCCGCAGGTCAAGCATGTAAGACCTCAGGGGACTCAAGTGTGCCCAAGGAAGTCTTGGACAGTCTGATATCCCCATCCTAATGTCGAAGAGGAAAGAACGACGGACCGGCTGAAGGGCCGGAAATCCGGTTTCCCCTCTGTACAAGGACCTGCCATGACCATCACATCCCTCCTTCCCGACCGTATTGGTTTCGGGACTGCGCCCTTGGGCAACATGTTCCGCGCGATCCCGGATGAGGAGGCCGACGCGACTGTCCAGGCCGCGTGGGACCAGGGCATCCGCTACTTCGACACGGCCCCGTTCTACGGCGCGGGTCTGTCCGAGGAACGTCTCGGTGCTGCTCTCACCGGAAAGGACCGGGACCAGTACGTCCTGTCCACGAAGGTGGGCCGCGTGATCCTGGACGAGCTCGAGACGGGTTCTCGTGACCTTGGCGAGAAGGGCGGCCTGTTCGAGCACGGGAACCCCAACAAGATCGTGCACGAGTGGACCGCCGAGGCCACCGAGCGTTCGATCGAGGACAGCCTGAAGCGGCTGGGCGTGGACCGCCTCGACATCGTCTGGGTGCACGACATCGCCCAGGACTTCCACGGCGACCTGTGGCTGCAGAAGTTCGAGGAGGCCCGCACCGGCGCCTTCCGCGTGCTGTCCCGGCTGCGGGATGAGGGCGTCATCAAGGCGTGGGGGCTGGGTGTCAACCGCACCGAGCCCGTCGAGCTGGCCCTTGCCCTGGATGAGCCGCAGCCCGACGGGTTCCTCCTCGCCGGTCGCTACACGCTGCTGGACCACGACCACGCCCTCCAGCGGCTGCTGCCCATGGCCGCGGAGCACGGCGTCGGCATGGTCGTCGGCGGCCCCTACAGCTCCGGCATCCTGGCCGGCGGCACCCACTTCGAGTACCAGGACGCATCCCCGGAGATCGTCGAAAACGTCCGGCGCATCAAGGACATCGCCGACCGGCACGGGGTGAGCATCAAGGCCGCAGCCCTGCAGTTCGCCCTCGCCCACCCGGTCACCGCCGCCGTCATCCCGGGCGCCACCAAGCCCAGCCGCATCGCCGAAGACCTCTCCGCCCTGCACGAGAACGTCCCGGCCGACTTCTGGGCCGAACTCCGCAAGGCCGGCCTGGTCAGCCCTCAGGCGCCACTCCCGGGCAACGCCTGAGTCTTACGCGACCACCGCTCCTGAAACAAACGAGTCCTGGAGAAAGATCATGGCATCGACATCAGTGAGCCGGGTTGTACCGGCCTCCCCTGAGCGCGTGTGGCAGCTGATCGGCGGCTTCGATTCCCTGCCCGACTGGCTCCCCTACATCGCCGAGAGCACTGCTCTGGAGGGCGGCCGCGTCCGCCGGCTCGCCAACCCGGACGGAGAGGTCATCGTCGAGCGCCTCGTGGATTTCAACGAAACGGAACGTCACTACAGCTACGCCATCCTCGAAGCGCCCTTCCCGGTCGTCGGCTACATCTCCACCCTGCGCGTGCATGAAGTGCCCGGTCAGAAAGACGTAGCCGAGGCCCAGTGGTCCGGACGGTTCACCCCCCAAGGGGCAAGCGAGGACGAGGTGGTCGCCCTGTTCACCGGGATCTACCGCGACGGCCTCGATGCCCTCCACAAAACACTCAACTGAAACCGCGCCCCTAGGTCCCTCGAGGCCCAGGGGCTGCGGCCACGCCTTACCCGGCTAGCACGGCGTGTTCACTGCAGCAGGGAAGAGACCTGACCGGAGTGAAACCCCTGCATGAAGCGCTCGGAGCCACCAACCGGGTCACCCCCGCGCTCTCGCCGTCAGACGCGGCTGGGTCTGATCCGGCGTCGCGAGCGGCAACGGAGCTCTGGCCGGACGAAGGACTCGGCCAGGTTCCTTCGGACAGGTGCCAGTCGCCGATGGCACTGCGCCGTAGTTGGCGGACCTCAATCCAGCGTTCGTGGACTCCTGCGAACGCGCGCATCTCCGAGGGACTGCGCCAGGAAGTCGGCGGCGACATCCGCGTCACCACCATCTCGCCGGGCGTCACGAAATCCGAACTGGCAGATTCCATCTCCGACCCGGTGGGCCGCGAGGAGATGCGCACCTACCGCCAGGTGTCCATCCCCGCCTCCGCGGTCGCTGAAGCCTTCGCCCACGCGATCGGCCAACCGTCGGAGGTCGACGTCAGCGAGATCATCGTCAGGCCGACCGCAAGCGCAGCCTGACGCCGCCGGTGGCCAAGCCTTCCGGCGTCGCCACCGACGCCTACCGGCTCGCCTACATCGGGTACGAGCTGAAGAAACCGGCAAGGCCGGCCGACCGCCCGAGGCGCGACGGCCCGCCTCAGGGCAGCCCCGGGAGGCAGAACAGCCCGCCGGGGCCAACCCTGAGGACCTGTCACTTTCGCCAGAACAGGTGGTGCGTCACCCCACTCGGGCTGGGAACGACCTCCAGGTGGAACCGGTCGAGCAACTCATCGGGGGACTCCCAGAGTCGTACTCCGGATCCGAACTTCACCGGCGAGACCGCCACATGCATGGTGTCGACTAGGTCGGCGTCGAGAAACTGCCTGATGGTGGTAGCCCCGCCGCCGAGTCGGACGTCCTTGCCCTGCGCCGCCTCCCGGGCCTGCTCGAGGACCGTGGCAGGGTCGCCGTCGACGAAGTGGAACGTGGTGTCGGAAAGCGTGAGCGAAGGACGCTTGTGGTGGGTCAGGACGAATACCGGGGTGCGGAACGGGGGCTCGTCACCCCACCAGCCCTGCCACTCATGGTCGTTCCAGGGCCCGCGCTGGGGCCCGAACTTGTTGCGGCCCATGATCTCGGCGCCGATGTTGCGCGCGTAATCCCGCGTGAGGTAGTCGTCCAGGCCTCGGCTCCCCCCGGGTTCGGTGCGCATGGGCCAGCTCGCCGTGGCACCGGCCCAGGCGAACAGCCTCTCAGGCTCGACGTGACCGAACGGCCTCTCGAGGGACTGGTCCTCACCGGCGCCGATCCCGTCACTCGAGACGTTGAAGTTCTGGACTCTCAGTAGCTGGACCACGTGCTCCTCCTATGTTGTCGACAATGGTGGTGAGACTTGCCGGGCCGGGAAAACTCATCGCTGCGTCCGTGACCGGTCAAGAACTGGGCTGCCCGACCTGTGCGGTTTACGCGGTTGGGGCAGGCTCCTGCGGTGAGGGGCCTCCGCCCCCACGGAGCCTTTCTCCATCTGCTCGGTCATCTGGGAGGCTTGAAGGATCGGTCACGCCCGAACCGATGGACAAGCGCTGCCGCTTGAAGTGAACGATGCCACAGTCGCCCTTCCTCGCATCCTTTACACTTTCAGGCGTCGCGAGTTGATGATATTTGTCCAGAATCTGGGTGCGCTGGACCGATCAACCGACCCCACGTCCGGCAAGGACTGCGGTATGAAGATCAAATGAGTCCGTATGTTGTCTGCGGCCCCGAGGGGCCCATCCGTGCCACGTCCGTCTCGCGAGCACCAGCAGCCGTGCGAGTCACGGGCCCTGCCGTGCGGTGAAGGGTTACTCGTCCTCTTCGAGGCAGTCGAGGCAGTCACACTCGTCGGCGTGGCCGCAGTCGCAGCCGCACGAGTGGGCGGCGCTGAAGCAGTAACAGATGCAACCGCTGTCGCCGCAGGGCTTGGTGTGCCTGGTCATAGGGTCATCCTCTCGCCAGCGGCAGCGCGGCGGGCAGCGGCGGCCACAGTTGGGCCCCGGGCCATGCGGTCCGGGACCCGGTCGTGCGGTGAGGTCTAGCCGAGCGTGGCGGCGAGCTTGCCGTCCTCGGCTTCCATGCCGCCGAGCCGGGCCTTCCCCCGGTGTGGCACCTCGACCTGATAGAACTTCTCGCTCTTCGGGACGTCGTCGACGGCAACCTTGAAGACGCAGTGCCCCTCCGCGTACTTGGAGGAGCCAAGGTTGCCGATGACCGCTACTCAACCGGCGTCGTCGTAAACGGTGACGGAGGTTCCCACCGCGACGTCGTCGTAGCCCCCGGTTCCCTGGCAGCCGGTGTCGGCGGTGCGAACGACTTCGTCAGTGAGGGCGAATGCGCCGGTGAGTGAGAACGTGACCGGTTTGTCGTCGCCACTACCGGCCATGATGGCCGAGGCAGCCCCGACCATGCCTGTCCCCTGCGACCAGGCCTACGAGACCTGTGATTTCGGGGTTCACCTGCCGCTCGGTGGGCACTGCTGCGGGCGCGGGCGGCATGGCGGGTACGGCGGGCATTTCAACGGTGGTGGCAGCACTTCGGTAGTCATGGTCCCCCCCGGGATTCGTTCGAGATCGGGATGCTATCCCGAATCGGCGCAGGTGGGACCGGGGTTTACGGACTGATTCTGCAGCTGGTGATCACTGACGCGATGTGGGACCGGATCGAGCCGTCGATGCCGGCCGATCAGGTTGGTGGACGACGGTGGGCGGCTCGACATCCTGCTGTTCGCGCTCGGCCGCTGAAACTCCTCGCGCGCCCTTCGCGGATGCTCCTCGGCCGCGGTCACTTGCCGCCGGGCCCGGTCGTGCCGGTCGCGTGTCCGTGGCAGCACTGCGTCAGCGTCGCCTTGTTCGGCCGTGCTGCCATCGAACGCGCTGATCGGCCCCCATGGCAGCCTTGCGGCCCTGGGCCAACTGTTTCTGACTGTGGCGACGCCGCTCGGCGAGTTCGTCCTTCGCCGACGTCCGCAAGACCGCGGCGCAGCAGCCGTGCCGGCCTCCGCGATGCGTCGGCTGTCGCGGCGGTTACGGACGGAAGAGCTGCCGGTGGGGTGAAGGCCCTCTCCAGCCGGCCGGCGGCCCACCCGGTCTGTCGCGTCCTGAGGCATCGACCGTGCCGCGGCAACAGCCGGACCCTGCACCGGTTTGACCGCAGGATCGCATGAAGGGCCCCAGCCGTGGGATGCGGGGATACGGGGTTTCAGGTTCCAAGGTACGAAGTGCGGGTTCGCCCTGCGGGACGCGATCCCCGCCGATCTCGTGCACCTCCTCGGCGACGATTGGCCTGGTCGCAGGATGCGCGGTGCACGTGTACGAGGGTCGGCATTGCGGTGAGCGGAAGCCAATGGGGTTTCAGGGGCCTGTTGTAGGTCACCCGCAACGTACCAACCGAACGAGGACAATCATCGGGAGTGAGGCACATGGAGAACTGGCGTATGCAGGCGGCCTGCCGTGACGAGGACCCCGAACTGTTCTTCCCCATCGGAAGCACCGGCCCGGCGCTCGCGCAGACGGAAGAAGCGAAGGCGGTGTGCGGCGAATGCCCAGTTCGGGAGATGTGTCTGGAGTGGGCCATGGAGCACGGTCAGGACTCCGGCGTATGGGGTGGCCTGGGTGAGGCCGAACGGCGTGCGCTGAAGCGCCGCACCCGCAGGCGGGCTCAGGAATCCGGATAAAGGTGGACGATGAACCCATGGACCTCACGGCTTGGCTTCTCGTCGGCGCGGTCGCCACACTGCTCACCATGGGGGTCGCCGGCGTCCTCCTGATCCGGCTGATCCGGGCAAGGAAGCTGCTGATCGACGCAGGGGTCCCGCTGCGGAACAAGGCGTTGGTGTGGGCGGCGGCGATCTACACCGTGTGTCCCGTCGACCTGATCCCCGACCCCGTCTATCTCGACGACATCGGGTTCCTGCTGCTGGCGCTGCGCTCGCTCTCATCCCACGGCCGCGGGCTACTCGATCGCCGCCCTCACCCATAAGGGCGGCCCGCCCCGCGCCCAACCGGATCGCAGCCGACGGGTGGCATACGGTACTTGTCCAGCCGCCGCGTACAGGAGTGCACGCATGCCGGTCGCACTTGGTCTCGGACTTCCGCCCTCAGATGAGGCGTTCGTTCCGGGTGGCGCATCAAGGGTGTGACGGCCGTGTCGAGTTGGGCCACGGGCCGCCCTTGCAGTGCGGCCAGGGCGAAGCTTGCGCGCGTGGACTTCGCGGCTGAGGAGCTGGGCCGCCCCGCCGAGGCCGGAGGCGTAGCCCCAGCCGTCGGCACGGTCCCATCCGTCGAAGAAGCCGAGTCCGACAATGGCCGCGGTGCGCTGCGGTGGCTGGGGACGCCGCGGGCACTGTGACCGTGGGCGATTCCGCCGCGGTCGAGCAGCGAGCGGGCCTCAGCCGCCTGCAGCACGTTCACTGCATCTGCCACCGCGCGCAGGCCGCGGGCGGCACGAGCCGGTTCGCACCAGCCGGGATGTCCCCGTACGGCGCCCCAGTTCACCGCGTCGATCGCATCCCACACGACAGCATCCTCGCACCCGGCCGCAACCCACCTCCCCTGTGCCCAGCGCGAGGTCTTTGGAGTCAGTCCGTCAGGAGTTGTGAGCGGTCGGCCCGGAAGTTCTTCGGGGTTACTCATGCTGCCGACGCGACGGAGGATTCCTCCTGGTGATCGGTGGCGTGCCGGTCGAGCCTCGCCAGCAGATCGTCCAGGTCGAAGCGGGCATGGCAGGCAAGCTGACCTCGGGAGCCGACTCGTCAGCCTCGCAGGTCAGAGAGGTCCTCGTCACTGAGACCGAGATCGTTCGCCGCGAGGTTCTCCTCAAGGTGATCGAGAGAACCGGTGCCCGGAATCGCCAGCACCGACGGCGAGGTCACGAGCAGCGAGGCGATCGCGACCTGCGCGGTGGTCGCGCCCAGGTGTGCTGCGACCTTGCCGAGCCGTTCGGTGTCGAGTGGGCTGCCCCCACCGCCGAGCGGGAAGTACGGCACGTAGGCGATGCCCGCTTCCTCGCATTCCGCGAGCAGCCCCATGTCACCGGTGTGCTGGTTCTGCACCGCCGTGACGGGTGCGATCGCCCGGGCCTCGGCGAACTGGGCGGCGTCGACGTTACTCACTCCCAGATGCCGGATCAGCCCCTCCGCGCGGAGGTCGGCCAGTACCGCGAACCGTTCGGCGATCGACTCGCCGCCCGGTCCGGTCATCCCGCCCACCCGCAGATAGACCAGGTCGAGCCGGTCCAGTCCGAGGGAGCGCAGATCTGCCTCGACCAGGCCGCGCAGCTGACCAGGCGTCGCCTGCTCGCTCGGTACACCGCTCGGCCCGGGCAGCGGCCCGACCTTGCCTTGATGCCCTGGTAGGCGCCTCGCCAGGTGGGGGTGGTCTGGGCTTGATCCGCTTTGCAGGAAGTCTCCGGCCCGAAGCCGGGCATCTCTGCAGCACGTTCGCGACGCCATGCCCGAAGCGCAGCAGGTCCGGCCCTGCTGCGCTTGCACAAACTCTCCTGACCGATGAAGTACCTGAGGCACTGCTCGCGTTGGCCGAAGACCGCAGTCGGCGAGCAGTGAAGTACCTGAACGATGGCTCTATTCACCAGTAGTGGCTCTGGCCCACTTCGTGTGGTCGCGTACAGAGGGTGACTGTTGATCTTCGCCTAACGGTTGGGTTTTAGTGGTCGTAGGCGTTCAGTGCGCGCATGACTGGCCGGCCGCGCATAAAGCTGGCTCCCCTCATCAGGCCCCTTGGAATCGATCATCTAGGCTGGCGCGGTGACTGATGAGCAGGAGCAGGTGCAGCCGTCGGGAGTGTGGGCCACGGCGGTGGGGGTGGCCAGGGTGCGGGCGCTGGAGACCGAGCGGGAGAACGCGCTGTTCCGCGACCCACTGGCACAGGCCTTCGCCACCGCCGGTGGCCTGTGGCCCTCCTCGCCGCCGCCCGATGACGAGGCCGCGCGACGCCGCCGGCTGGCCGTGTCGTTCTCCATCGTCATCAGGACGAAGTTCCTCGACGACCTGTTGCAGCAGGCCTCCGCGTCCGGGGTCCGGCAGGTCGTGCTGCTCGGCGCCGGCATGGACAGCCGGGCCTTCCGGATGGACTGGCCCGCGGGCACCCGGCTGTTCGAGGTCGACACTGCCGCGCCACTGGACTTCAAGGCTTCGGTGCTGCGCCAGGAGCGGGCCGTCGCACGCTGCGAGCGGATCACCGTCGCGGTGGATCTGCGTGAGGACTGGCCAGGCGCGCTGGCCGCCGCAGGGCACGACCCGGCCATGCCGACCGCGTGGATCGCCGAAGGACTACTGATCTATCTGCCCGAGGAGGCGGTGGAGCTACTGCTGGCCCGGATCAGCACGCAGTCGGCGGCAGGCAGTCGGATGGGGCTGACATTGGGCTCGCGCGGCGTGATCGAGCGCTTCGGCGCGGACGCCGCGCAGGGATCGGCGGCGTCCATGTGGATCTCGGAGATGCCCGACGACCCGGTGGGCTGGCTGGCCGGGCACGGCTGGGAGGCCGACAGCCACACCCTGCGCGAGCGCGCTGCCGCCTACGGCCGCCCGATCAGCACCCCGCCGCAGCGCGAGGAGCGGCCCGGCGGACTGATCTCGGCGGTCCGCCGGTAGAGCGCCTCCCGGTTCCCTAGATGATCGATTCCAAGGGGGCCTGATGAGTGGAGCCAGGTTCATGCGCGGCCAGCGAGTCATGCGCGCACTGACCGTCTACGACCACTGAAGTCCGCCCGAAAATCGCCTGGCTGGACGGTGGTGTGGTCGAGAGTCCTTCGCCGTGAACGAACTGCTGCCGCAGTTGAACGAGCTGCTGTTCTCCTCGGTCGAGGGCGTGTTGGTGAATCGGTCGAGGTGATCGACACGGTCGTCCGGGTCGAGGCCCGCACGACCGCAGGGCAGGCGGCCTGTCCGGGGTGCGGGAGCTGGTCGGGGCGAATACACGGCTCCTACCTGCGATTTCCTCGTGGTCTGCCGACGTGCGGAGATTCGTCTGCGAGGAGGAATCCTGCGAGCGCATGACCTTCGCCGAGCAAGTACCCGGTCTCACCGGCAGGTTCGGGCGACGGACCGAGCGGCTGCGGTCGACGCTGGTGTCGGTCGGTCTTACGCTCGCGGGCCGGGCCGGCGCCCGGATGAGGGACGCCCTCAAGGTTCCGGTCAGCCGGATCACCCTGTTGAGGCTGATCGCCTCGCTTCCGGACCCCGCCCCCGCAGTACCCCGCGTGGTCGGCGTGGACGAGTACGCCCAGCGCAAGGGCCGTGTCTACGGAACCGTGCTCGTCGACGTCGAGACACGTCGCCCGGTCGGCCTCGCGCCGCTTGGCGCTGTGCGCGCTCACCGACGCCCTCGCCCACAACTACCTGCTGGTCGGGACCCTCGCTGCGCGCCGACAGGAGGGCGTCGACGACCTCATTCGCCCATACCTGCGATCGCTCGACCTTGGCCGGTACGTCGCCCAGTGGAGTGCCCGGACTTGCGTGAGAGGCGGCAAGGGCAAGCGTCTCGACGATCTCCGGACACCCTGCGGTCGGCTTCGTTGCCTCAGTGACGTTTCGCCCTGGTCCCCGGGGTGGTTCCGCTCGGCTGAGAGACTTCGGACTTGTGAATTCTTCGAGCCTTGCACACCAGATCCATGCCGCTTCCCACCTCACCGGCAACTTCGTGCTCCGGTCCGGCCTCACGGCCACCGAGTACTTCGACAAGTACCGCTTCGAAGGTGATCCCGTTCTCCTGGACGCCATCGCCAGGGAGATGGCCCAGCTCGTGCCGGAAGGCACGGAGGTGTTGGCCGGCCTTGAGATGGGTGGGATTCCGGTGGTGACCGCCCTCGGCCGACACACTGGGCTGCCGTGCGCCTTTGTCCGCAAACAGGCCAAAGCTTATGGGACGCGCCGCCTCGCGGAAGGTGCTGACATCGTGGGCCGACGAGTCCTGATCGTGGAGGATGTGGTCACCAGCGGCGGACAGATCGTGTTGTCCGCCGCCGAGTTGCGTGCTCTCGGCGCGGACGTCCGCGAAGCCTTGTGCGTCATTGACCGTCAGCAGGGTGGCGCCGAGGCGCTGGTCGGCGCAGGGATCGGACTGGTTTCGTTGTTGACTGCGGACGATCTCCGGGCAGCGGCCTGACCCATCCCGATCACCGTGCAAGCTCTTGTCCTGCGGGCTCCGCTCGCAGCTGCGCGAGTTCTGACGGGCGATCCTGGCCGCTTTCGCAGCATCGGTTCGGCCTGTGCTCCGTTCCGGGCCCTGCGCAACTTCACACGTGCGCAGGACCAACCGTTCCCCTGGCACCGGGCGACACCTGATCCTGACTCGAGGCCCTCGACCTGGGTTCGGGACTGGAGGGCTTCATGGTGCGCCTGGCCGAAGATGGCGAGATGGCGCTGGGGGAGGTCGCCGCCCGGCCGCCCTCGGTGATCGTTCTGGGCGTGCCGATGCCGGGCTCGTCAGGCGTCGAGGTGGTGCGCCGGCTGCGAGGCCGGCGCGGACGACTACGTCGTCAAATCGTTCTACATCGGCGAGCTCGCCGCGCGCCTCCACGCCGTGGTCCGCCTGCACGAGTCCACGGCGCAGCCTCCCCTGGTCATCGGCGACATCACGATCGAACCGGCCCGCCGTACCGCCTCATGCGCCGGACGGGACCTGGGATTGACCGCCCGTGAGTTCGATCTACTGCTCGCGCTCACGCACCGGCCCGGCCGGGTCCTCTCCTGGACCCAGCTCCTGGAACAGGTCTGGGGCTGCATCTGGGACATCGACCCCCACTACGGCAAGTGAGCACGGGCCCCACGAGCCGGGCTGAGGCGGCCCTCCATCGGTTTGATCAGCGCGCATCTCGCGGTGCGTTCGGGGGCCGGCGCTGCGCACCAGGGGCGAGGCTGCAACCAGCGTGACAGGAGCGCTCCGCCGTTGTGCCGCCGGCAGCGAGGCCGGGGACTGCCGGCAGCCCGGGGCGCCCGTCACGAGAAACTGTGGCCGTTCACCGCTCGTGTCATTTCGCTGACGAAGGCGGGCCCCGGCCTACCGCACCACGCACCCGCAGCACACGGGCCTGTTCCTCGGCCACCTGCACTTGACGGCCGTGCCGGACGCTGCCAGGTCTGTGGCCGAGCGCACCGGTCCTGCACCGCCTGCTCGCGCGTCACCGCGCCCAGGTCCATGCAGCAACCCCATGAAGTACGTCACATTGCCCTGTGCGGGACCGTGTTCGCTGTGGGTTCCCGGTGCCGGCAACGGCCCAGCGTTGTCTGCCGATCTGAGGGTTCCCCGTCGACGCGCCGGACACTGCGCCGCTCCGGGTCGACTTAGCCCACCCTTCCCTGTCGCTGCAGTCGCCTGATAGATGTGGAATTCCGACAGCTCATCGAAAGTCACACAATGAACAAGGAAAATCGCACCGGGCACATACCCTTCACCATCGATCTGACCTTCGAAGAAGCTCGACGACGGGCGGAGGTCGTGACCGCACTCGGGCCCGACTGGAACCCGGTCGCCGCTCTCCAGAGCGAGGACGAGGCCTACACGCTCCTTTACTCGAACCTCGACGCCGAGCAGCAGCGCACCTACGACCTGCTCGTGGCAGCCGGAGTCCTACCAGGAGGGGAGCCGGGCCGTGCGGCTGCCCATTGATCCACAGGCAGACATTGCCCGCCGCGCCTGGCTCGCCTGCCCCGTCTGCGACGACGCCCGCCACTGCGAGCCCTGCGCAGACCGCCGCAACTGCGGTGAGCACTGGCGCTATCTGATATCCAGCAACGGACCCGTCGTTCACCTTCAGTGTCCGCGGTGCACACACATGTGGTCAGTGAACACGCGGCCCGGCGTCACCCGTAGCGACGACAACACCTCCGGTTGGTGACCGACGGCCGGCCCAGGACGTGGCCTGTTGGGCACAGGACTTCGCACTGACCGGTCCGCCTTGGCATTCATGCAGGTCAGAGCCATTTTGCGGGGGCGCAGGTCAGCAAGTCGTCAGCATCGGTCCCGATCCTGTCCTGCGGTTGTTGACCTTGGACACGGCAGGAGGCGGTCCCGGTGCCCTCGGACGCAGCGGACGGACGTTTTGGGCACCTCGCCGTCCGCGGCGGTCTTCCGTCAAGTACCTTATGCCGCCTCGTCACTTGGAGCTGGTGTAGCCGTAGAGGTGCGGGACGATGAGGCTCAGGGGGAATCCGTGCTCGGCGGTGGGCGGCTCTCCTTGATGGTGCGTGGCCGGCACGGTTCGGCCGGTGGCCGGCTCGCATCCGTGGGCTCCACTCACGAGCCGGTGAGCAGCGGCTTCCGGCCGCGTTGTGAGAGATGGCGGGCCACTCCGGCACTGGCATCCCGAGCCTCCGCGGGCTCAGTGCCACAAGTGATGGGGTGGGGCATCAGGCCCACATGACGAGGGTGCCGGGGGGTGTCGAGCGGGGCCGTCGAATATTCCATGCAATGCCGGTCGGTGGAGTGCAGACTCGCTCCATGGCGGACATGCAGGCATTTCGGGACGCGGTCAGCCGCTGGGCGGCCGGCGGTGCCGGCGAACCGGCGAGTGATCTGGCCGTGCAGCTGGGGCTGCGGACGGCGGTGCTGCTGGAAGGACCGAGTGACCTCGAAGCCGTCGAGGCGCTGGCCGCACGGCGTGGCAGGGACCTGGCCGCCGAAGGGGTGTGCGTCGTACCGATGGGCGGGGCGATGAGTGTCGGCCGCTACGCCGGTCTTCTCGGGCCACCCGGTCTTGGCCTGCGTCTGACAGGACTGTGCGACGAGCGCGAGCAGCGCTTCTACGCCCGCGGCCTGGAGCGGGCCCGGGCACCTCACCGCGGTTTCTTCGTGTGCGTGGCGGACCTGGAGGACGAACTCATCCGTGCGCTGGGCACGTCGCGGGTAGAGGAGATCATCCGGGCCGAGGGCGACCTGCGGGCCTGGCAGACCTTCCTGCGCCAGCCGGCACAACACGGTCGGCCCCGGCAGCAACAGTTGCGGCGCTTCCTCGGCACGAAGAAGGGCCGCAAGATCCGCTACGGCCGTCTCCTGGCGGAGACCCTCGACCTCGGACAAGTACCGGCCCCGCTCGACGACCTCGTCACGAGTCTGTGACCGAGGCACGGAAACGCGGTCGCAGCCACGTCGGGCACTCTGTCCCGCCGTCCGCCCGACGTGGTCGGCTGAAGGGCTCAGTGGCCAACTGAAGCGGAGCGCTGAGTGACCGTGGGGCCTGCGATTTGGCTACAGGCCCCACGCCATGATCAGCTTCGAGCGCCGGAAGCTCGCCCTCGGCGAGTGTGGACGAGCCTGCGGAACGGATTGCGCGCACGAGCATGCGTGTGTTCGCTGCCCCGTCCTCATCGTGAGCCCAAAGAGCGTCCACGCCTGCTGGAGATCCGCCAGAACCTCATGGACCGCATCGCCGAAGCCGAGCACGAAGACCGGCTCGGCGAAGCCCAGGGACTCTCGGTGAGCCTCGCTGGCGCCGAGGAGAAGATCGCCCACCTTGACGCACGGGAGAAGCGTCAAGCAACGCCGATCTTCCCCGGAACCCCCACCTTCGATCAGATCGTCGTCCGCACAAGCGGGACCGAAAGGCCATCGGGCTCATCGGTCCGGGCGGGCTGACAGGAGGAGTTCGAACATCTCCCTGTCTCCGACAGAGCCTTTGGCTTCAAAGCCGGCACCCTGCCCTCAATCCAGGCAGAATTCGTTTCCCTCCGGGTCGGTCATCACGATGATCCCCTCGTCCAGGCCATTGGGCTCGAGCCGGTACAGCCGCTTCGCTCCCAGCCCCTCCAGCCTGGTGGCCTCCTCCTCCAGCGTGGCCATCCGCTCGTCCCCGGTCAGGCCGGGTGCTGCGCGCACATCCAGATGCAAGCGGTTCTTCGCCGTCTTTCCCTCCGGGACCTTCTGGAAGAACACCCGCGGCCCCTTGCCGTCCGGATCCGTGATGGCCGACCGGTCGTTGTGGCGCTCAGACGGCACGCCCCACGCCGTCAGCGCAGCCGGCCAGTCGGGGAAGCCCTCGGGCGGCGGCTGGATGCGATAGCCCAGCGCCTGAGCCCAGAACGCCGCCTGCGCGCCCGGATCGGCGCAGTCGTAAGTCACCTGGAATTCCTTGGTCATGCCGCCTCCGACCGCTCGAAACCTGCCCACGTCCTCGCCCCGGTCGCTTCCCGGAACACAACGCCATCCTCGCACCGCCCTCTGACAATCCGCTCGCCGACCTCGGCGTCAGTCACCCACCCTCGCGAAGCCTTCGCCCGCCGCCTTCAGCACCCCCTCCGCCGCAGTGAGCTCGGCCTGCACCCGCTCGGCCTCCTCCCGCAACCGTGCTACCTCTTCCCGGACTACTTCTCCCGAGCCTCCAACAGACCGAGCATTGACGGCGCCGGCCACCTCCTCAAGCACGACGCGAGCAGTCGAACGACCCCATCTCTCCCGCCGCCGAGCAGAGTTCATGCCCACGCGGCCGCATCAAACGATCACGTTCGGAAAGCGGATGGCTTCCTGGTTGAGAGAAGGGTTCTGCCGTACACGCGCCGTCGTGTTCGCAGTCTCTGCCCTCCGATGAGCCTGACTGAAAGCCCACCGTCCGGCCGCGCCAGCTGCGTGGCTGCTGGAGCACGACCCGGGCATGTGGCCCCAGTTGTTTCCGCAGACACTGTGTCCCGCGCAGGTCGTGTCTCGTTCCGCGAAACCACGTCGAGTGGTGTGTCTCCCCGATCCAGCAGATGGTGTCGCGTTGCGGAAGCGTGCTTCGGGGCCTCGAGGAGGACCGGTGGGCTTGCCCACGGCCAGCAGGTCGGCAAGAGGCAGAGCGCCTCTAGGGTGTGCATCGAGAAGGTCACCGATCGACCCGGAGATGCCATGCCTCTGCAGATGAAGTTGGGTGCGATAACGCTCGATTGCCCTGATCCGCTGGCTCTGGCGGCGTTCTATCAGCAGGCCACGGGCCTCGAACCTCACCCGAAGTCGGATGCCGACTTCGCCGGTCTCAACGGAGAGGACGGACTTCTCATCGGCTTTCAAAGAGTCGACGACTACCGAGCTCCGAGCTGGCCGGACCAAACCGTTCCCCAGCAGCTTCACGTCTGCTTCAACGTCGGGGACGACCTGGACGACGCCGAGACCCAGCTGCTGGAGCTGGGTGCGGGCAAGCCGGATCACCAGCCGCATGATGAGGCCAGGGCGCGGGTCCTCACCGATCCGGCTGGGCATCCCTTCTGTCTGGTCAAACGCTGACTGCTCGTGCTCGTTGTGCCAGCCAGCGCTCTGCTTCCTCATTCGCTCTGAACTCACTTTGCGAAGGGTGCCCTTGCCCGTCCTCAGCTGCAGGAACGCGCTGGTACGCAGCAGTCCTCAGCGGTTGCCGCGTGGCGATGGGCAACTGCGCCGAACCTAGGACCGATACTCAGCCAAAGAACCCAGTTCGAGTTGCTTTATAGTGCCGATGTTTGCCGCGAAGGAGAATCCGGTGGAGCTGAATCTCACGGACAAGGTCGCCGTCGTCACTGGAGGAAGCAAGGGCATCGGCCTGGCTGTCGCCGAGGCATTCGGCCGTGAAGGCGCGCGCGTCGTTGTCGGCAGCCGCACGGAAACACCTGAGCTGGCTGCCTTGCGCGAGCGGTTCGACGTCGCCTTTCATCCGGTCGATCTGGCCGATGCGGACGCTGCGGACGCGCTGATCCAGGAGGCGGCGGCCCGACACGGCAGGATCGACGTGCTGGTCAACAACGTCGGTGCCACCAGCCCACGCTCCAGCTTCCTCGATGTCGATGACGCCGCATGGGTACGTGCCCTCAATATGACGTTCTTGAGTGCGGTGCGCGCCAGCCGCGCGTCGTTGCCGCACTTGTTGGCCCACGGCGAAGGGGCGATCGTCAACATCAGCTCCATCAACGCCCGACTGCCCTTTCCCATGGTCGTGGACTACTCGGCAGCCAAAGCCGCCCTGAGCAATCTCACCAAGGCCCTCTCCGAGGAGTTCGCCCCCCGCGGTGTCCGAGTCAACGCCATCGCTCCCGGCCCCGTACGCACTCCGTTCTGGACCGCCCCCGGCGCCTTCGCCGACACGGTCGCGGCCGGCACGGGCGGTACGGCGCAGGAGGCCTTGGACGACGTCGTGCCCCAGCAGATGGGCATCTCCACCGGACGGATCACCGAACCTCAGGAGGTGGCCGACCTTGCTGTCTTCCTGGCCTCCCCGTGTGCCGGCAACATCACCGGTGCCGAATTCGTCATTGACGGAGGTCAGATCAAGACCACCTGACACGGGCTCGGGCGAAGCGGGGGCAGCTCACGCCCTCGACTGCCGAAGCAGGCCCGGCGATCCGGTCGCCACGGTGCTCCGCCGCCGTGGCGGGCGCGGCCACTGTCCGCCGGTGCCGCAGGCGACTGGGAGGGCATCGTTCAGCAGGTGCTGTCCCGCCCGGAACGTCACGTCCCATGGCTTGCCGGATGGCAGCAACAACTCGGCCTCCGGCGACTCGTTCCCCTCCCCGCGGTGCGCGTCGGCCTTCCGAACGGTGCATTCCCGCTGCCACAGGCACCCCGACGCCTTCACCGGGACAGAGGCGCACGCCGGCGCGGTACGGAACTCCCGCTCCAGCGCTCCGCGGATCCAGAAGGCCGTCGCCACCCCCAAGACGAGAGCCACGACAGCGATCAGCAGCCATGACACCGTCCGTATCGCCATGTTCCCCGCCGACCCCACCGTGCCCCCCTCACCCTTCCCACATGTCCCCCGCACTCGTATTCGAGCACGTCGGCCGATGCCGCCCATGCCCGCTGCCGGCAGCACAGGCCCGAAGGTGCGTGCCTGTGGGCGGGTGGATCCGACCGTGTGAGATCACCGAGGGCGGGCACGCGAATGATCGAGAGGGAAACGCCGGCTCTGATCGACGGCGAAATACAGATTTCTCTCAACCCGCACCAAATGAAGGAGCTAGGCATGAGCGACATCTGGGGATACCAGCCGACCACGGGCTACACCGCCGGCACGAACCTGACCGGGTACAAGGTCGAGGCGACCGACGGAAGCATCGGCAAGGTCGACAAGCACTCCGATGAGGTCGGCTCCTCCTGCATCGTGGTCGACACCGGCGTCTGGATCTTCGGTAAGCACGTACTGCTGCCTGCCGGAACCATCACCCTCATCGACGCCTCGGAGAAGAAGATCCACGTCTCGCGCACCAAGGCCGAGATCAAGGATTCACCCGAGTTCGACAAGGACAGGCACCTCGGCGACCCGAGCTATCACGACGCGGTCGGTGAATATTACGACGCCCCTCGCGTCTGACACGAGCCCATGAAGCGAGAGGTCGGGGTGGGCCAGGGATTCCTGGCCCACCCCGGCATATCCGCAGCGGGCCGGGGCCGGGGGAACGGAACAGCGGCGGGCGGGGTCCGTTCGGCTCCCGTCAGGGCGCCGACACCGCGGCCAAGCCGCCCCCCTGAGACCACGGAGCAAGCGACCAACGCTTCGCCTGTCACGCTGCTCGATGGGCGGGCCCAGCCATATCCGATTGCTCAAGGCTTGGGTGCCGTGGCCACCCATGGCGCACGTTCGCATGAGGGAGTTGCGACGCCGGGTCGCGGACTGCGCCGCCTTACGCGTGTCCGCTCGGGCCGCCGACTGGCCCGCACCGCGCGGGGGGCGTTTCATCGAAGAGTGACCCATCTGCGTATCGATGTGCACGCTCACCTGTGGACCACGGAGTACCTGGACCACCTCGAACGACTGGGGAAGACCGATACCGACACCCAGCGCGGGATCGGCGCCGACGCGACCGAAGCCGATCTGGACCGCCGTTTCGCGCTGATGGACCAGGCAGGCATCGACCTTCAGGTGCTCTCCGTGGCACCGCAGTCCCCACACCTGATGGAGGAGCCCGACGCCGTGGCGCTGGCGGCCTCGGCGAACGAGTCGTACGCAGAGCTGGTGGCCCGCTTCCCCCGGCGCTTCCGGGCCTTCGCCGCGCTGCCCCTCCCCCATGTCGACGCGGCCCTGCGTGAGGTCGTCCACGCCCTGGACGACCTCGGTGCAGTCGGTATCGGCGTGACCACGACCGTACTCGGCCGCACACTCGCCGACCCGATTTTCGACCCCCTCTACGAGGAGCTCGATCGGCGCGGTGCCGTCCTGTATGTCCACCCGGCCGGCGAAGGGGCCGCCAGCCCGCTGATCACCGGGCACGGCATGACGTGGATGGTCGGAGCTCCGGTCGAGGACACGGTGGCGGTCATGCACCTGATCCTCGCGGGCATCCCCGTGCGCTATCCGCGGATGCGTATTCTGGCCTCGCATCTGGGCGGGGCACTGCCATTGTTGCCGCGCCGGCTTGACGACCATCTGGCGTTCGAGTCCCCTGAGACGCCCGAGCTGCCATCGGTGGCCGTCGGCCGCCTCTGGTACGACACGGTCAGCCACGTGCATTCGCCGGCGCTGGTCGCCGCCGCGGCGTCATTCGGGGCGGACCGCCTCGTACTCGGCACGGATTTTCCGTACGAGGACGGAGAGGTATTCCTGCGGGCCGTGGACTACATCGCTGACTCGGGGCTCGCCCCGGAGGAGGCCACGATGATCCTCGACACCAATGCGGCAAACCTGCTCGGCCTGTCCGGTCCGTGATCCTTCGGCCATCAGAAGGTGAGCGGTGTTCCAGCCGGTTGCCGTGTCAGAGACACCCTCGATCTTCCGAAGCAGATCGGCGCGCTGCTTGTCGAGAAAGCCACAGAGGGCTTCCGGTATATAGCGTTCGGCTGCAAGTCCCGATCTTGCCAGGGAGCCGGTGACGACACGCATGCGGCCACCGTTGATCATCCGCGTGACAAGACTGGAGAAAGTGCGGCGCAGCAAGTCCCCCGCTACGCGTCCTGGTCCCACTGGGTTACCCTCGCGATGCTCGCTCACGCCTCCCTCCCTGTCATCAGAGCCGATGAGTATGCCCGCCAACCGGTACCGAACGGCCTCATGCCGCTCACCTGCAACGAGATCCAGCGCCTGTTCATCACTCCCATCGTCCGGCCCGTCCACGATGCCGCCCATCGGCTCGGCTGATCCGACCGGCAATGCCCCCAGCGAGCGCGTCATCCGAGCCGAATGGTGTCACCGGTGACGGTGATCCGTTCGGCAGCCAGCGGCTGCGGCGCGGGACCGGCCACGACCGCAGCGTCCGTGATGCGGTACCGACTGCCGTGGCAGGGGCAGTTGATGGTGCCATCGCTGACCGCGACGACGGTGCACCCCTTATGGGTGCAGATGGCGGAGAAGCCTTTGAACTCGCCTTCCTTGGGCTGGGTCACCACGACCTCCTGCTCCTCGAAGACCTTGCCGCCTCCGACCGGAATGTCCGAGGTCTTGGCGAGAACCTCTCCTCCCTGTACGGAACCCTCGGCACTCGCCGCGCCTGCCCCGGTGCTCGGCGTCGCGCCCCGGGAGGTCGCCGGAGCGGATGCCGTGCTCCCGCCCCCGTCCCCGGACGAGCCGCAAGCGGTCACCAGCTCGGCGGCGCCCGCCGCACCTGCCGTGAGTACCGTCCTTCGCCCTGCATACATGGCGTGCTCCCCTGCGTGGTGGCCACGACACCGTGAACCGTGCGCTCCCGGCACAGGCATCGTGACCCCGCGGGCCCGGAGGTCCTAGCAACCTGGCGGCAAGCTCGCCCGAGTGGCACAAGGCTCAGGACGCGACTACGCACTGATGTCCTCCTACTGGCGTCGCCGCCACCAAGCACGCGCCCGCCGTTGCCACTACAAGCAGCGCGGCCACACGTTCGTGCAACGGCCCGCCGAAGACCGTCCCACCCCCATTCCAGACCGCTAAACCCTCCACGCCCAAGCCGTTGACCAGTGCTGATGAAGAAGGCCTGCTGGAGTACTAAACGGTTATCTCGTACTGACCGTGCTCCAGGAAGTACCACATCTCCTCCGGCGTACCGTCGACTGTGTCCTCTGCCGCTGCGCGGAGCGCGCTGCTGATGTTCTCGTCGGCGAGAATGCGGAAGATGGCGACACGGTCATCCTCGGCCTGCGCAAGACGATAGCCGGACTCCAGGAAGTACCGCATGTCCTCCGCGGTGCCGTTGAGGGCGTCATTGGCCTCACGGATGACTCTCGTGCCACTGTCCTCGTCCGCCAGGATACGGAGAATCGCAACGCGAAGGTCCTCCTCGGACATCTCGTCCACCGGCGTGGTGGAGCCGTCCGTTGCCGGTGTCGCCGAGTCGGTGGCAGCCACGGGCGCCGACGAGGCAGCAACAGCCGGGGTGGCGAGCAGGAGTGCCGGAGTCAGAGCGGTGGCCGCGAGAGTAAGCGCCGTACGGGTCATTCTCATGTGTGGACCTGCCTTCGGAACGCAATGGTTTCAGGAACCCGGTAGTCGCATGACGCCTACCAGCGCAGAAATGATGGCGCCCGTCAATACCTGCGATCACTGCTACGTTCCGGCAGCCGTGATGGTCCTTTTGTTGCCGTGCGCCGACCGCGCCCGCTTGTCGCGGCCGCAGCCATCGCCGGCTCGTCCCACCCATGAGCCGGCGCATGATGGGCAGTAGCCTGCCCACCGACTCGGTATTCGGCCCCGCCGACTCGCGCGCTCATCCACCAGCTGGAATCCTCAGTCACAACACGTGTGACTCAGCACGATAGTTGGCCGATCTGGCGCGTTCGTTGGCCACTCTCTCCGGGCGCGCGCTGTTCGACAGAGGTCATCGACGCATTCGAGGCAGCCCACGATGACATCGCGCCAGGGATACGGCCACAAGTCACCTGCCTCGGTGGCGAGTTCGTTGAGTCTGGCGTCCGGCACTTCGGTGTCGGCGAGGGTGTGGTGGACGCCGTCGTCGACACAGTCCGCCTCGCGTGGAATGCGTTGCGGCCGAAGTCGTACCAGGCGAGGCCGATCTGTCGGACGCCGTGGAGCGAAAGAGCCGTCCGGCTTGGCGGCGGGTAGCCGATGAGGTAGTCGATGCCCCGGTACGGATGTCGACGTCGCGCGGCCAGCGGTGTCGTCCTGCGATCACGGCATCGTCGGACAGGCCACGCCAGACGAGGTACCCGACCAACGAGGCGTCCGCTTGGCCGGGGGTGAGGGCGCGGCGCACGACACACCGGTGGCCGTACGCCGCCGATGACGACTCGGCTTCGAAGGTGCGGCCGCCGGTCGTCGCTGCCCGCGCGGCGAAGCGCCTCGCCCCCGCAGGCCTCACTCCTGCCGCAGACTCGTGACCAGCTCACGTGGCAGACCATGGGTGTCGTGGAGGTAGTGGAAGTCCTCCTCGGTCAGCCGGCCTTGGAACCGAGGTCGGGCGAGCACCTGCCGACCGCGCTCCAGCAGCCGACGGAACCGGCACTCCTCCTCGAGCAACACCCGGAGCACGTCGCGTGGGCGCATGTCCTGCCGGAAGTGGTCCAGAGTGTGCTGGACCAGTTCTTCCGGCAAGTCTTCGACACCCCGCGAGGGATCGTCCCGCCAGAGCACGGTGAGCACCCGTCGTACCAGGCGGCGCAGCACGTAACCCCGTCCCGTATTGGCCGGGCACACGCCGTCGCCGAGCACCACGATGGCCGAGCGCAGGTGGTCGCAGACCAGACGCAGCGAAGGCTCTTCCAGGGGCCACAGGGGCGGCACGAGGCGGCGCCACGGGTCGAAGACGTCGCATTCGAAGACGGACGACTTGCCCTGGAGCAGTGAGGCCAGCCGCTCCAGGCCGAGACCGGTGTCGACGTTCCGCTGGGGAAGAGGCACGAGGGAGCCGTCGTCGAGCCGGCGGTGGGTCATCATCACGTGGTTCCACACCTCCACCCAGCGGTCGTCGCGGGTGGGTGTTGACCGGGGTGGGCAGTCACCTCTCCACAGGAAGATCTCCGAGTCCGGACCGCACGGTCCGACAGATCCGTTGGACCACCAGTTGTCCTCCACGGTGAGTTCGACGGGGACGCCGCGGTCCTGCCACAGCTGAAGGGAAGCGGTGTCCGGCCCGGCCTGGCTGCCACCGGCATAGACGGTGGCATGCAGCAGGCCGGGATCGATACCCAGTCCCTCGGTGAGCAGCCCGTATCCCCAGTCGAGACTGAGCGGGCCTTCGTAGTCGCCCAGCGACCAGGTGCCGAGCATCTCGAAGACCGTCAGGTGAGTGGCGTCGCCGACCTCCTCCAGGTCCGTGGTGCGCAGACAGCGCTGCACGTTGACCAGCCGCCTGCCGAGCGGATGGGAGCGACCCTCCAGATGTGGAGTGAGCGGGTGCATGCCGGAGGTGGTGAAGAGCACGGGGTCACCGGGTGGTGGCAGTAGCGTCGAGCCTACGATCCGGCGATGGGCGCGCTCTTCGAAGTACTCGATGAACGTACTGACCAGCTGTTCTGTATTCATGGGATGACTCCTTCGCGTCACAGCGGGGGAGGCACCGGAGAACGGGACCGTTCAGTCGTCCGGCCGGGGCCAAGGGCGCCACGGCACTACCGACGGACCGTTTCCGGTCGCCGGGGAGAGGGGAAGTCAGGCGGCGGCAACCGGCGAGCTGGTCGCTCGCGCGGTCGCGATGGTGCTTGGGCCGGTGACGTTCATGCGGATGACCATAACGCGTCCCTGCCACCGAAGCATTCAATTTCTCTTCCGCCAGAACGTCCCAAGCGACCGTGGGGATGCTGGACCAGAACGTGACAGGCGCTGGAATCCGCATTCAGAAGCAACGACTCCAGCTCCTCTCAGTGGCCGGTTATGCCGCAGGGCTGCGGGAGGCGAGCGGCGAAGCGGGCGGGAACGGGTGTGGAGTGCGGCCCATGGCCCGTATCGCTCGGGAACGCCGTCCCGGTCCGGAACTTCCACACCATCCCATTGAGGACGCTCCGGTCGTCCAACCGCTTCCGCCCGCGCAACGGGGCGGGCAGCAGCGGCTGGAATTCCCACTCAGCATCAGACAGTTCAAGGCGGTATATCAACCGACCATGATCCACCACTCAAGATCACCATTTGCTGACAGGCCCTGGGGCCGCACCGGGGACACAGAGCCGTCAGAGCGGGTTGAGTCGGGCCTTGAGCAGGCAGAACTCATTGCCCTCGGGGTCGGCAAGAACGTGCCACTGCTCCTCGCCGGTCTGGCCGATGTCAGCCGGACGCGCCCCGAGCTTCAGGAGGCGTTCGAGCTCGGCGTCCTGATCGCGGTCGGTGGCGTTGACGTCGATGTGCAGCCGGGGCTTCCCCGGCTCCGGCTCGTCCCTGCGGCTGAGGATGATCGTCGGCTGCGGGCCACCGAACCCTTCGCGCGGCCCGATCTCGAAGCAGTCGTCCCCTTCGCGATCGAGCACTACGAAGTCCAGGACCTCGCACCAGAACCGCGCCAGCACCTCGGGGTCGCGGCAACCGAGCACGAGCTCACTGATACGACATGCCATCGACGAAACCTACTCTCAACGTGGGAACTGCCGGGGCGACCGTGCGCGGAACTCTTGGGCTCCCCGCAGTGGGAACATGATCGAGACCGTACCGGGTGAGGCGAGCAGGTGAGAAGGGTTTTGTGGGGGGCGCCGCCTCGCCCGGCCGGGCCGCCGGGCACGGACCGTAGGCCGCCCAGTGGGGCAGACGGGAATTGCCATCACCACTGGGGCGAACGTCAACGACATCACCCAGACCCTCGTCCTGGTCGACGGCGCCCCGCCCACCGCCGGACGGGTGGGGCGTCCACGCCGCCGCCCCGACTCCCTGCTGGGCGACAAAGCCTACGACTCCAGGGCCGTGCGCCAAGAGCTGCGGCATCGCAAGATCATGCCGGTGATCTCCCGCAAGGGCGCCCCGAACATCAAGGGCCTGGGCAAGCTCCGACGTGGTGGAGCAGGCCTTCGCCCTACTCCACCAGTTCGAGCGCCTCGCCGTGTGCTGGGAACGGCGCCTTGAACTCCACGACGCCCTCCTCTCGTTGGCCGGCAGCCTCATCTGCTGGAGGCGCCTCAAGAAGGCCGGATCGTGATCGTGTCACGAGCTCTACAGAGCCCCGTGCTACGAGCTCTTGGTAGAACTAGCGTGATCCGGCTTGGCGACGGCTGCTTTGGCAGCTCGCTCGATCTTCGCTCGGTGGGCATCCCAGAAGGCTGCGTCGTGCTGCTGAGTCGCGTATGCGGCTGTCGTCCCTGTCGAGTTGTCGAGCTGTTCGCGCAGGATGTCGGCGTGCCCGGCGTGCCGGCTGGTCTCGGTGAGCACGTGGACCAGGATGTTGAACAGCTTCACGTTGGGGCGTGGCCACCAGGGCACGTAGCCGAGGGAGTCGATGGCGAGGGCGGTGATGGTCGCGTCTGAGTGCTCCCACACACGACGGTAGCGGTCAGTGATCTCATTCCTCGTCTCCTGTTCGGTCGCCCACATGTCGGCGCCACGTTCTCCGGTGTTGTCCCACCGGGGCAGAGGTTCGGGGAACGGTCGGCCGAAGACCTCGCCGAAGTACCTGGACTCCCAGATCGACAAGTGCTTGACCAGGCCGAGAAGATTGGTTCCAGTCGAGGTCAGGGGGCGTCGGATGGCGTACTCAACGAGCCCATCGAGCTTCCAGAGGACCGCCTCGCGCATCTCTCGCAGATCGCTGTGCAGGTACTCTTTCGCGAAATTATCGATCATGCGAGACGACTCTGCCATCACGGGCGACGGACCGGTGCCGGAACCCCTCACCCGCCCAACGGGCCACCCCTACAAGATCTTGTTACGAACTCGTAGGGTTACTGAACTTGATTGGGTGCTGTCGGGTTCGGTTGACGTGCCACCTCCCGCCCGTCCTGATCTTTCAGCGGCGGGTCGGTTGCAGGCGCTCGATGCGGTCGAGGTCGCCGGTGAGCAGGTCGCGGTGACTGATGGTGAAGTCTCCGTTGGGCAGAGTCTGCCCGCGGCCGTAGTGCCGGCCGACGACGGCGGTGGGGAGGAAGGTGCGCAGGCGGTGGCGCATGTCCCCGGGGTACACGACGGGTGCGCCCCAGTCGGAGGGGGCTTGGTCGGTGGAGAACAGGACCCAGTGGTCCACGGGCACGGTGGCGTCGAGGTCCGGCGCCGTACCGGTGTGGCTGTCCAGGGCCGGCACGGTCAACTGGTCGGGGTCGAGGGGCGGGTACCACAGCAGCAAGGGCTTGGCGCGTTGCGCGTCGGCGTTGTCGAAGCAGCACACGGCGATGGTGTGGTCGGGGAAGTGGTCGGCGTAGAAGTGCAGGAGATCCGGGTCGAGGTCGGGGCGCCGGTGCGGCGGCACCTGCCACAGCGCGGCGGGGACCGCGGTGGGGTCGTCTGCCAAGAGCACCGTGTAGACGTCGTGGTCGAAGACCTGGACGGGCCGCGGTTCCGCGCTCATCCACGCGATGCCGTCGGCTGGGGCGGCGACGTGTTCCGCGGCCGCGACCATGCGGTGCAGGATGTCGCCGGCGCGCCCGGCGGAGAGGAAGTGCCGGGGTGTGAGCTGCCTGGTGGGAAGGTGCAGCAGCATGGCGTTCGGGCCGTCCGCCAGGTTGACGGCCGTGTTCTGGTAGCCCAGGACGTGGACAAGGCCGTGCACGCGGTGGTGCTGACGCCCGCAGTACACGATCGTGCCGGAGAACGCGGCCTCACCTGTCGAGATACACATGGCGGCAAGGTATCGCCCCTGTCCGGCGGGCGCCGAGGGCGTCTGGCCTGCTGAGGACCACTACCGCCGACTGACGGCCCCGACGCGGAGTCTAGATGCCCGGCCGGCCAGGTGGTGCTGCTCTGCAGGTCGGGGCGGAATCGTCGCCTGCGTGATTCTCTCGGGACCCGCACCAGTCAGCCGTCCAGGATGAGTCCGGTGCCAGCCAGTCAGCCGTCGACACGCCTCCGAAGCCACGCCCTCGCACTCGGATGACGGGGGTCTGGCCGATCCGGCCCCAGGTCCTGGCACGACAGTGGCGTTCCTGCGCACCTGCGCCCACCGGCCCGCATCCCTCGTCTGGCTGAAGGGCACGCCCTATGCGCTCCTCGCCCGTCATCCGACCTGCAAGTCTGTTTACGGAGCCGCGCGGGCTCGCGCAGGCCGCCACGGTCATCAGCGTTCGGACCGATGAGTCTCTGCGCGCCACGGCGTCCAAGGAGTGGAGACGGTCGCGTCTCCCCGCAGAAGCGGCTGAATCGGCCTCGCGGTCGAAGTGGTCGAAGTGGTCGAAGTGGTCGAAGAGAGAGTGGTGCGCGATGAAGCTGGTTGTACAGGAGTTCCTGACGCTCGACGGTATCTCCCAGGGGCCGGGGTCCCCGGACGAGGACACCAGCGACGGGTTCACGCGGGGTGGCTGGTTCGTGCCGCACCTGGACGAGGAGTTCGAACGGCTCGTCGGCACCTGGCTTGGCGAGGCGGACGCATTTCTGTTCGGCCGCCGTACTTACCAGAACTTCGCGCGGGACTGGCCGAAGATGACCGACCATCCTTTCGCCGGCATCTTGAACGGACTGCCGAAGTACGTGGCCTCTCACAGCCTGACCAAGGCGGAGTGGACCCCGACCACGATCCTGTCCGACGACATCCTCGCCCAGGTCGCCGAGCTGAAGCGGCAACCCGGCCGGGAACTGCAGATCCACGGCAGCGCCCAGCTGGCCCAGTCCCTGCTGGCCGTCGGGCTGATCGACACCTTGCGGCTCGTGATCGCCCCGGTCGTGGTGGGCCAGGGCCGACGCCTGTTCCCGGACGGCGGAACACCGGCCGGCCTGCGGCTCGTCAGCCATCGGACGACGCCGGGCGGCCTCTCGGTGCACACCTTCGAATCGACGGGGCTTCCGGAGTACGCGACCTACGGGGCCGACGCGTAGCCCCCTGGTGCCGGATCGGCATCGACGGAAGTGATCGCCGGTCGAACTCCCGTACCTCGACTGGCGATCACGGTTGAGCCCATGTACACGCTCCGCAGAACGCGGCGGTCCCAGGCCGCGGGCACGCACGCGGTCTTGTTGGCGTGTCCATGACCTGGGAACCTCTCTTCGCGTCGGCCTGCCGCCCGAGTGGGCCCATCGACACCAGGAGTGTGCATGCACCCCCACTCTGCCCACCGCCCGGCGCTCATCGCCGCGATCGCCGCCGCCCTCGCCGGGCTGCTGATGGCGCTGACCCCCCATCCTGCCGAGGCCTGGGGCTACGGCGTCAACCGGATCCAGAGTGCCGCCGAGGACGGCCACGCCCAGACCGGAATGGGCCCCGGGTGGGTGCTGCTGAGCTACAAGGCCAACGGCCCGATGGTCGGCTACCTGTTCGGCCAGGACTTCGCCTTCGCCGACGGCAGCGTCAAGCCCGGCCCCGACCACATGGACATCCGCGACACCGGCGACGCCACCGCCGGCAACACCGAGGGCATCGACCGCTGGCCCTGGGGCTATGCGGGCGGCAGCTTCGATGGCTGCGCATACGCATACGGCACCAGCAAATTCGCCTTCGAGCACGGCGGCTTCACGTCCGGCAGCTGCGCCGGTGGCCCGAACGTCAGCGGCTCCAGCAATGCCGACAGCAGCCCCGACCAGCTGAACTGGTGGCATTCCGAGAACGTGTTCTGCACGGACACGGCCGCCGATGCGCTGTGTAGTCCGTGGGGCGTATGGAGCGAGAACAAGGGCGGCGGCCTGAAGGTCACCACCTCCATCACCTCCTGCACCGTCTATGGCAACATCGGCGCCGCCGCGGCCTACGGCTCCGGCGCGGCGGTGCCCGCACACCCGCTCGGCACCGTGCCGCCCGGCCAGCAGATCGACGTGCGCTATGTTGCCAAGAGCCGCCAGTGGGTGATGGCGAAGTGGAACGGCCAACGCCTGGCGGGCGGCATCGCCTGGGCGTTCTTCCCCCGCAACTGCCTCGCCTGAGCGGGTGGGTGACTTCACGCCGGGGCTCAGCCTTCGTTCCTGTATCCAGACCCGCACTTCGCAGGCGTTGACTGGGGCCGGAGCGCTGGGTGCCAGCACGTAATGCGCTTCGGGGTCCCGTTCCTTCCCTCATCGCCTGCCGTGGACAGCACGGACAGCTCCGCTGCTGCGGGTTCGATCGATCAGTTCACCACCGCAGGACGGGCACGTATCCATGGCCTCAGCATGACTCACGATCTGAACACCTTCGGGGGCGGGCATGGAGAACATCGATCGGTAGCAGCGCCGCAGCAGCGGAAACGCTGATCTGAGGCGTCGGCCCAGCTGGAGTCGGGACGTCGGCGAGCCGAGCGAGGAGCTGGTCGAGGGCGAGCTGGACGTCGTCGCTCAGGTGCGGCCGTATGCGGCGGGGCGCGGGTCGACATTGATGATGGGCGTACTGCTGTTGCGGGTGGCGGTGCCGTCGATGCAGGAAGCTACGAGGAAGTCCTGTCCGACGGCACGGCCCGGGGTTGTGGCCGCTGGCCCGCGCATGCGACCCTCGCCCCCTACGGGCAGGGCGTCGACGACGTCTGGCGCACAGTGCACGAGTGCCGCCTCAGCGACTCCGCCCTCCCCCGCCGCAGCACGCGACACCAGCTGACCGGGTACGCTGCCCGTCGCTGAGAACCGCTCCGACGAGGAGCAACAAGGGGTGCGACCATGGGCAGAGCTACGGAAATCAGGCAGAGGGGCATAGTGGCCGTCGCCGTACTGGCCGTTGTGCTCACGGCTGCCGGGTGCGGCACGGACTCCGAGTCGACCGGCTCCCGGACCACCGGCTCCGCCGACACGGCAGACCCCGGCGGCAAGGAATCCCCGCCGAAGGCCCCTTCGAGCACCCTCACTTGGGAGTTCGAGCACATCGCGGACTTCAGCGGAGAACTCACCGACCTCGCCGTCCTTGCCGCGGACGACATCTGGGCGGTCGGAACCGAGAACAACGGCGCGTCCAACGCCCACCTGCTGCACTACGACGGTACGCAGTGGAAGCGCGAGCCCCTTCCCGAAGCTCTCGGCACCACCGACTACCCGCCCACGCTCGAAGAGGTCGGCGAGGAAGCCCTGTGGCTGCGACCGCAGACCTTCAAAAAGGGCACCGGCGTGACCCCGTGGGCGAGGTGGGACGGCACCCTCTGGTCCGCAGTGCCGAACCCCCCGCCGGGCCCTGTCGGGGACTTCGAGGCCGCGGGCCCGGACGACATCTGGGCCCTCAACGGCGAGCAGACCGCCGAGCACTGGGACGGCACCCGCTGGACCACGACCCGGCTGCCGTACGGCGCCTCCGACCTCGCGATGGTGGGACCGGACGATGTCTGGGCGGTCGGCAGCCGATCGACCGGGCCGGGCACCGAGCTGAGCTACGGCGAGCCGTACAGCCAGCCCGTCTCGATGCACTGGGACGGCACCTCCTGGAAGTCGGTGGAGACGCCACAGGCCCGCTTCGAGGAGCCGATCCCGCCGGAGCCCAGCGCCGGTCTGGGCCAGGTCTTCGCGCTCGACAGCGGTGAGGTGCGCGCGTACGGCAACAACACCTTCAACCACGGCGAGGTCGATAACGAACCCGCGGACGAGTCCATCCGGCTGCGCTGGGACGGCTCCCAGTGGGTCGAGCAGGAGCGCGCGCCCGGCGGGTGCGCTCTGCGGACCCCGGTGGGCCAGGACGACGAGGGCCTGTTCCTCGACGGCAATTGGTACCTGACCGATGACGGCCGGTGCATGAAGATCAAGCGTCACCGTCTGCCCGTGTCAACAGGTGCCCGTAAGGGGTCGAACCAGTCGCTGTGGCTGAAGGAGATCCATCGGGTGCCCGGCACCGACGAGTGGCTGGGCGCCGGACACGTCCAGGTCAACCAGTCCGGCGACCCTTTCGGCGCGCCCGTCGTCGTACGCCTGAAGCGCGGCGGCTGAACCTCTGATTTCCCATGGGGGCATCCCGCCGAGCGTCGACCCCTCGAAGCGCCCGGCGCCTCCTTGGGCGAACCTGCCACGCAGGCAGTCGCGGTCCACGGCACGGTCCGCGGACGGCACGACTTCGCCGGCCGCAGAAGGACCCGGCGGCAGCTGGCCGGCACCCCGCCGCGGGTCCTGCTGCACGCCATCGGCGGCATCGGCAAGACGAGCCTGGCCGCCGAACTCGTCCGCCGTTTCACGGCTGCCGCAGCGGACGGCGTCGGGTGGCCGGCGCCGGCACAACGCCCGCCGTCCCCGAGGCCGTTGCGCGCTCGGTGGACGGCGGGGGCCACTGACGTTACGGCGTGGCATCAAGGTCGCGGGCGAGAAGTGCGGCCAGCTCCTCGACCGCGGCTTCCGCGCCGTCGCCCTCCGCGGCCAGTACCACTGAGTCGCCGTACTGGGCCGCGAGGGCGAGCACAGAGAGGAGACTCCGGGCGTCGACCCCGCTCTGACCGTCCCGGCTGATAGTCACCTTGACCTGCTGCCGAGTCGCTGCCCGGACGAGCAATGAGGCCGGGCGGGCGTGCAGACCGCTGCGGGAACCCACGGCGACAGTGCGCTGATGCATGGTGAACTCTCCTGTTTGGTAGTGGGGGAACGGAGTTACGTAGCAGGCCGTCAGGCGGCGACCGAGATCTTGGGCTCTTCGATCGCCGGGGCCGGCGCCTCCGCGGTCCTGCGCATCCCCTTGAGGAGGACAACCAGCGCGGTCGCGACGGCCGTGCCGGCGGCTATGGCCAGCAGGTAGAGGAACGGATCGCCGATGAGTGGTACGACGAAGATGCCACCGTGCGGGGCGCGCAGTGTGCAGCCGAAGGCCATCGACAGGGCACCGGTCACCGCGCCGCCTGCCATCACCGACGGGATCACCCGGAGAGGGTCGGCCGCCGCGAACGGGATCGCGCCCTCGCTGATGAAGGATGCGCCCAGGACCCAGGCAGCCCTGCCGTTCTCCCGCTCGGTCTTCGTGAACAGCCTGCCGCGCACGGTGGTTGCGAGTGCCATGGCCAGCGGCGGCACCATGCCGGCTGCCATGACTGCGGCCATCACCTTGAGGCCGCCGGGCGTCGGGGCGGCCAGGCCGCCGACTGCGAAGGCGTAAGCCACCTTGTTGAGCGGCCCGCCCATGTCGAAGCACATCATCAGGCCTAGGACGATGCCGAGAATGATCGCGTTCGAGCCGGAGAGCCCGTTGAGGCCGTCGGTCAGGGCCCGTTGGAGCGAGGCGATCGGCTTGCCGACAACGATGAACATCAGGAAACCGACAACCACCGAGGCGATCAGGGGAATCACCAGCACCGGCATGATGCCGCGCAGCGTGGGATGGACTTTCACCCGTTGGATCGCCATCACCACCGCACCGGCCAGCAGACCCGCCGCGAGGCCTCCGAGGAAGCCCGCGTTGATGGTGAGAGCGATGGCACCGCCGACGAACCCGGGGACGAGCGCGGGACGGTCCGCCATGCCGTACGCGATGTACCCGGCCAGTACCGGCACCAGGAAGGCGAATGCGGCGGTGCCGATCTGGTTGAGCAGAGCGGCCCAACTGTCGGCTTCCCCCCAGACGAAGTGGTCCGCGACGGATTTGGCACTGGCGATTTCGTAGCCGCCGATGGCGAACGACAGCGCGATGAGGAGGCCGCCCGCGGCGACGAACGGCACCATGTAACTGACGCCGGACATCAGGTAGGTCCGCAACCGGATCCCGAAGTGCGCGCGGTCACCGCCGGTCGTGACTCCGTCGTCCTGCTGAGCGGAGCCACCCGCGACCGTGCTGGTAGCGCCGCGCTCCGCCTGCCGCTTGGCTTCGGCGATCAGAGCGGCGGGTCGGTTGATACCTGCCTTGACCCCGGTGTCGACGATGGGCTTGCCGTCGAACCGTGCCTTCTCGCGCACCTCGACGTCATGCGCCCAGATGACCGCGTCGGCAGCGGCGATGAGCCCTGGATCGAGCCTTTCGAACCCGGCTGAGCCCTGCGTCTCGACGTCGAGCACCACGCCTTCGGCGCGGGCCGCGGCTGCCAGCGACTCGGCGGCCATGTAGGTGTGTGCGATGCCCGTCGGACATGACGTGACGGCGACGATCCGGAAGGGTTCGTCGGCGGGTGCGGCGCTGTCCGCGGCAGGGCCGTCCACTGCTGCACCCTCCGAAGGCGAGGCGTCCGAAGTGGAGCCGGCCGACGTGGCCTCCTCGCCGCGGATCAGGGCCGCGGCCGCGTCCGGGGTGCGCTCCGCGCGCAGTGCGCTCGTGAAGTCGGGGTCCATCAGCCGTCGTGCCAGGGCAGAAAGGATGGTGAGGTGGTCGTCGTCGGACCCGGCCGGCGCCGCTATCAGGAAGATCAGATCCGCGGGACCGTCCGCCGCACCGAAGTCGATGCCCCGGTCGCTGCGGCCGAAGGCGAGCGTGGGCGCGGTGACATGCTCGCTGCGGCAGTGCGGGATGCCGATGCCGCCGTCCAGACCGGTCGGCATCTGTGCCTCACGGGCCGCGACGTCGGCGAGGAAGCCGTCGAGGTCGCTGACGCGGCCCTCGGTGACCATCCGCTCGGCGAGCGACCGGGCGGCGTCGTACTTCGTCTCGGCAGACAGATCGAGATCGACCAGTGCCGCGGTGATCAGTTCACTCATCGCGGGGCTCCTTGCTCGTGGACCGTCCTGCGGGCGGCTCGGGGGACTCGGGGCGGTGCGGGCTGGGTAGCGGATGCACGGCAGTCATGAGGCCGGCTCCGTCAGGGGGCGGTCCAGGGCGATGTCGGTGGTCGTGGTGACCGCCGACAGGTCGAGTTCCGCGGGTGTCGGCATGACGCTGCCCGGCAGCTGCACGGCCGCCGCGCCGTGGGCGACCGCCGCGGCGAGCGCAGCCGGGCCTCGTCCACCCGCGGTGAGGAAGCCCGCCAGGGAGGCGTCGCCGGCTCCGACATTGCTGCGGACTGCGTCCACCCGGGCGCTGCCGAAGTACGTACCCGTACCGTCGACCAGCAGCTGTCCGTCGGCCCCGAGGCTGGCCAGAACGGACCGGGCACCGCGCTCGCGGAGCTCCTCCGCCGCCTTCACGGCGTCGCCCACCGTGTCCAGGGGGCGACCGACGGCCCCGGCGAGCTCCTCCGCGTTCGGCTTGATCACATCGGGGCGCTCCCGCAGCGCCGCTATCAGCGCTGCGCCGGAGGTGTCAAGGGCGATCCGGGCCCCGGCACGGTGGCTCCGCGCCACCAACTCGGCGTACCACTGCGGGGACAGCCCGCGCGGCAGACTGCCACAGCAGACGATCCAGTCCGTGGTCTCCGACCGGGTACGTACGGCATCCAGCAGGGCCTCTGCCTCGGCCCCAGTGATCTCCGGGCCTACCGCGTTGACCTTGGTCAGCGTTCCATCGGGTTCGACGAGCGTGACGTTGACACGCGTGCTGCCGACGATCGGCACTCCGGCCGCCTCGATGCCGTGCTCGCCGAGCAGCCGGGCGAGCAGTGCGCCCTCAGGCCCGCCGAGCGGTGCGACAGCGATCGTACGGTGGCCGGCTGCCGCAACCGCGCGCGAGACGTTGATGCCTTTGCCGCCGGGGTCGACTCGGTCGTAGGTGGCCCGCAGCACGGCACCGCGGGTCAGCCCGGGCAACTCGTACGTACGGTCCAGGCTGGGATTGGGGGTGACGGTGAGGATCATGCGCGTACCACTTCCGTGCCCTGGCCCTCGACGGCGAGGACGTCGTCCGAGCCGAGTCCGGTGTCGGTGATGAGCAGATCGACCTGCGCGAGATCACCGAAGCGCGCGAAGTGTTCCTGGCCGAACTTGGCGGAGTCGGCCAGGAGCACGACCCGCCGGGCGGCAGAGATCATGGCGCGCTTGACGGCGGCCTCGGCCAGGTCCGGCGTGGTCAGGCCGCCCTTCGGTGAGAAGCCGTTGGTGGCGAGGAAGGCGACATCCGCGTTGATCTCGCTGTAGGCGTTCAACGCCCAGGCGTCGACGGCGGCGCGGGTACGGTGCCGCACACGGCCGCCGACGAGGTGCAGGGCGATGCCAGGGTGGTCGGCGAGCCGGGCGGCGACCGGCAACGCATGGGTGACCACGGTGAGGTGGGCGTCGAGCGGGATCACCGCCGCCAGCCGGACGGCCGTGCTCCCCGCGTCGATGATCACGCTGCCGTCGGTGGGGAGCTCACCGAGCGCGGCGGCCGCGATGCGCTCCTTCTCATCGATGGCCACCGCATCCCGCTCGGCGAGATCGGGCTCGAAGTCGAGCCGCCCGGCCGGAATCGCACCGCCATGCACGCGCCGGAGCAGTCCGGCCCGATCCAGCGTCTTCAGATCACGCCGCACGGTCTCGGCAGTGACCTGGAACTCCTCGGCCAGGGACAGCACATCGACCCGGCCGCTCTCGCGGGCGAGGCGGAGGATTGCTTGCTGCCGCTCCGGTGCATACATGTTGTTTTGGATCCGTTCCATGCCCGACTGTGTGGATTCGCGGTCACGTTACGCCGATAGTTCGACGATGTAAACAGATTCGGGCACATGCGGGCACGAACGGACAGGAGGCAGCCCTGGGTGCGATACGAGCACCCAGGCCCGAAGGAGAACACACCATCGACACCGATCCAGGACAGCCTCTCCTTTCGGTAGGCCACGCCTCTCGATCGGCGAAGAAGCTGAGGACGACCGCCAGGCGGGCCCGCGGCGCGACGCCCCAGCGTGCCGGTAGTCGCCGAACACCACGGGAGGGGCGCCCGACCATGCCAGACAGGCCTGCCCGTCGGCGGCCATTCGTACATTGATGTTTGAGCCCTCGGGGCTCTTATGTCCTGAATCTCCGCGTATGACCTACGAGAGCTCTAGTGTCGTGCGGAGCAATCGAAGGAGCAGACAGTGGCAGGTTCTTTGCAAGGTGAGACGGTCCTTGTTGTCGGGCGTGGAAGCGGCATCGCACGGGCGATCGTCGACGCGGCGATGGCCGAAGGCGCACATGTGGTCGCCGCGGGTCGTAACCGGGAGGCACTCGAGACCGCCTACAAGAACACAACCGTCTCCGTGAAGAGTGTCGACGTCACGGACGAAACCTCGATCGCCGCCCTGGCCCACCAGGTGAGCACCGTCGATCACGTGGTGTCCACGGTATCGGCCAGGGCCCGCGGCGCTGTCGGGGAACTGAGCCCGGAGGCGATCCTGTTGTCCTTCCACACGAAGGTCGTGGGCCCGATCATGCTGGCCAAGCACTTCGCACCGAAGATGCCGAGGACAGGGTCGTTCGTGCTGTTTTCCGGGGTGGCGGCTCTCGAGCCGGATCCCGGGTTTCTCGCGGTGGCGGCGACCAACGGCTCGGTGAACGTGGTGACCCGTTCGCTGGCCGTGGAACTCGCCCCGCTGCGGGTGAATGCGATCTCACCAGGAACCATCGACACCGGGGCGTGGGACGGGCTGGGCGCGAAGAAGGATGCGTTCCTCGAGAAGAAGTCCGCAACCAACCCCGTGCGACGTATCGGCACAGTCGAGGACATCGCCCAGGCGGTGGTCTTCGCCATGACCAACACCTTCATGACGGGCGTCAGTCTGGCGGTCGACGGAGGACAACCGCTCGTGTGAGCAGACCGGTCTTGTCACGCTGCGGGGTCCAGGCTCGCACCAGTGGCCCGGGCCCCGCAGGTCGCAGGTCGTGTCGGTGTACGGGGCGCGGGAAAGACCACGCGCACCGGGGCTGCAGCGGCATCGCTACAGCATTCGGCCTGCTCCGGCCGGACGCTGTAGCCGAGGTAGCGGATGCCCTCGCCTTCCGGTGCACTGTCGGCGTACGGGCGCGGAGCTACGGGCGCCAGGTGCGCAGCAGTTCGGCGATGCGGCCGGCGGTGCAGCGGGGGTCGTACAGCTCGCGGGCCAGGCCGGCGAGCTGCTCGCGCGTGGGGTCGACAGGTATCCCGCTGGCGTTCAGGTACATCACGGCTACGGTGCAGGCGACGGTGAGGTTGGATCGCTCCAGCCAGCGGCAGCAGCCGAGGGTGTGAACCAGTGCGGCGGCGCGGGCATAGGGCCCTCCGTACACCGGCTGTTCGAGCAGTTCAGCGCGGTGGCGGGAGACGGCAGCAATCGGGACGCCGAGATCGTCGGGTGCAGGATCGCGATGGCCGGCTCGTTCGGCGACTTCCAGGATCCAGGACAGGTCGACATGCAGGGACATGCTCACGCAGCGGCGCCCCGGGCGTTCGGGGCGGGGGCGTACTGCGCGTCGAGGTCGGCTTCCAGGTCGGCGAGGAAGTCGCCGTGGTGGTCGATGAGGCGTTGGGCCGCGGCCATGCCGGCCGCACGGGCGCCACTGGTGTCCTCGGCGATGAGGCGCTCCACGTAACGGTTGAAATCCAGTCCACGTGCGGCCGCGGCATCCTTGCCGGCGGCGAGCACGCCCGGCTCCAGCCGCAGCTGTGTCTGCTTCTTCGGGCTGCTCATACGATCAAGGTAGCAGGGTGGTAGCAGAAGCGCGAGATGTTCAGGAAAACAGCGAAGGCTGCCCGGGGCCCGGATTCGAGGACGGGCGCGCCGAGCAGCGCCGCCCAGGATCGCCGCAGGGCTGCAGCCACCGCCCGTACGCCCGCCGTGCTGCCCAATCCACATGGTCAGCGCCCCACCAGCACACCTGGATGGCAGGCACACGAGCGAAAGGGGTGCAGCCGGCCACTCAACGATCTGCCGACGTCGGCTTGCCCCGGTCAGCCGTCCGCGCGCAGTCTGACCACGCGCGGGAGTACGGCGTGACGCGTGATGCCCTCTTCGACTTCGGCAACCGGACCGGGCGACGCACGGGCCGAGCTTCGCCACGGCGGCGGACGCACAGCCTCCAACTCGCCCGACACAGCGCAGGGGGCTGCGGATCTTTCGTCCGCAAAGACCATCCGGCCATGCCCCGTACGGGGCATGGCCGGCGCCCGCACGAATACCGGCGGTCGCCGGCTGGTGTGCCGACACTTGTCTTCGTCCAGGCGGGGGCGCAGGTGGTCGTCGACGTTGCAGGCGGGGGCTGTCGGTCGCAGTGATGTGAAGCGATCTACCTTGCTATGGATCTTGGGCTGGCAGGATCGGTTGCATGTCTTCGTCTCCGAGAGCCGACCTCTGGCCTGTTTCGCTGTCCACGGACCGGCTACTTCTGCGCCCGATCGAACGAGCTGACGTCGCCGCCATATCGCGCCTCTGGACAGATGGCGAGGTGCGCCGGTATCTCGGTGGGCCTGTGGCGGGGCAAGCACTTCGTGCCCGCGAGCAGGCATGCATAGGACTCCTCGGCGCGTTCAGCGTGGTCCTGACCACGGACATGTCCGTGGTCGGCTTGGTGTCGGTCGATCCACGCTCGCGCTGGGACGAGCGGACAGAGGTGTCGTATCAACTGCTGCCTGAACACTGGGGCTGCGGATATGGCCGCGAGGCAGTCGTCGCTGCACTGTCTTGGGCCCTGGACACGGTTACGTCCGAGCAACCTGAGGTGGTGGCGGTCACCCAGAAGGCCAACGATCGTTCACGCCGGCTGCTTGAGTCCGTCGGCATGCGAATGATCGACAGTTTCGTGGAATGGGACGCACAGCAGGTCATGTACTCCATCGACCGCGGCGGTCTTCCAGCCCGGCATTGACCGGGCCAGTAACCCGTCCTCAGCGGCCCATGGCTGCCAGGAACTCGCTCCCGCCGGCCGCCCTGGTCGATCTTCGCTGGTCGTCTGCCGTCAGGTTCGGCGGCTTTCCCTTGGTCTGTGCGAGTCGGAACGAGACAGTGCCGATTTCAATGGTGTGGGCGTTGAAGAACACCTGGTCCACGATCACCGCGCAGAGTCCGAGGTCGACGAAGGCCTGCAAGGGCCGGAGTTCGTTCAAACTGTGGTGCGTTGGCGCCTGCAGTCCGTGCACACTCCACGTATGCGCGCTGACACTGCTGTATCGCTTCAGGAGAGAGCTCTGCGATATGTCGCGGCTTCGGCCAGGGGAGAACCACTTGCTCACGACCTACGGGTGACGATGCACTTTCATCCCGATCGCGCAGCGGGGAACCGTCCCATCCTCGCCAAGATGGCAGAAGATGGTGTCTATCGCTCGCAGTTCGTGACAGGTACGAGCAACGGCGGTCTGACCGCTCATCCCGGCGGGGATCGGTGGCGCTGGGAGAGTCGTATCTTCGCCGGCGCATACGACGGTTCTACGGCCGACCAGCGTCCCGTGTACGGGGCGTTGAACTATCGTCGTGATCCGATCGGTGGCGCGCCGCGGTTCGGCTCCTCGTACTTCCGGCTCACCGCTGAGGCTCTAGCGCGCGCCACGTTCTGCTACCCCGACAGCTCCACCGAACCTTCCGCCTTTGGTGTCGCCGCCCGCTGCTCGCTCGTCGAGCTGGCTGAGGCCGAGGATGTGGATGCCTTGGACTGTCATATCGAGGCACAGATTCACGGTCCGGTCCGGCTCGACCGTGACGTAGAGGCACTGGTGTTGGATCCCAGTTATCGCGGCACAGGGGTCGAATCCGCAGCTCGCCGCCTGTCCTGCCCGATCGAGTGGCACCCAGGTTTTCGGCTCGGCGTGGATGAACTGCGCCACCATCCGAGCTATCGCGGACAGGAATACGTTGACCTCGGTGCCGAGATCGCCGTTGGTGGCCGGCTTGATCCGAGGATCATCGGCGACGCTGCTCGGACGGGCCTGTACGCCCTCCAGGATCTCAAGAAGGTTTGGCACTGCCTGGCACGCTTCGGCAGGGGCGGCATCTGACGACAAAGCGATATTCGGCAACTCTCAGGGCCGCGAGGTAGCTTGACCAGCTCTCCTGGGCAGGCGCCGCCCACTCATTGTCGGGGAGGACCACCGGCAAGGCCCGGGGACGTCCGGGACTCCAAGTTCAAGGTGCCCCGGCAGTTCGTCCGTCTGACGAAGGTGAGAGCCGCGCGCAGTCGGGACGGCTCGGCCTGGCGTGCAGTTGGCAGGTCGGCCGGGGTGCCGTCGAAGCATTCGAGTCAACTGCCCTTGCTCTTCAGCAGTATCGACGGAGAGCACTTGTTCCGCAGCGGCCGAATTGCTGTCGACGCGCGCATGGAGGACCCCGGACTCGGCCTCGGCCTGCAGGACGCGATCAACCTCGGCTGGAAACTCGCCGCCGAGATTCGCGGCAGCGCCCCACCCGAACTGCTCGACAGCTACGACACCTAGGCCGTTTCGTTTGGATCACCGGGCGGACCAGAGGAAGATGCCCGCGATGTGGAGTCCGGCCAGGTAGATGATTGCGGTCTTGTCGTAGCGGGTGGCAATGCCGCGCCACTGTTTCAAGCGGTTGATGCAGCGTTCGACGGTGTTGCGCTGCTTGTATGCCTCGCGGTCGAAGGCTGGTGGTCTGCCGCCCCGGCTTCCGCGCCGCAGCCGGTGGCCGCGTTGATCGGCCGGGACAGGGATGACCGCCCGGATCCCGCGTTTGCGCAGGAGCTCACGGATCGCGCGCGAGGAGTACGCCTTATCGGCCAAGACCACGTCCGGCCTGGTGCGGGGCCGCCCTCGCCGTCGCGGAACGCGCAGACTGGCCATGACGTGAGTGAAGGCGGGTGCGTCGCCGGCCTGTCCGCCGGTGAGCACGAAGGCCAGTGGCCGGCAGTCACCATCGGAGGCCAGGTGGACTTTTGTGGTCAGTCCGCCGCGGGACCTGCCGATGGCGTGGTCTGCGGGTTCGCCAGCTGGGGCCCCCTTTTGCGTGCCCCTGCCGCGTGCTGGTGAGCGCGCACGATGGTGGAGTCGACCGAGACAACCCAGTTGAGGCCGCCTTCGGCGTCGGCCTGCGCGATCAGCGCAGTGAATACCCGCTCCCACGTGCCGTCGATGGCCCACATTCGCAACCGGTTGTAGACGCCTCGCCAGTTCCCGTACTTCTCCGGCAAATGAGCCCACTGTGCCCCGGTCTGGAACTTCCAGGCGATCGCGTCGAGCACTTCACGGTGATCCCTCCACCGGCCACCTCGTTTCGGTGTCCGGTCCGGGAGCAACGGCTCAATTCGAGCCCACTGGGCAGCAGTCAACGACATGTATAGAGCAACGACCAGATGGCGAGAAGGAGACTCGCTGGCCTCATGAGTGCTGCGGGGCTCCGATGACCTTCTGTCCGATCTGTTCGGCAAGCCACTCCGCGAAGCGGTAGCCATCGCCGTTGTGGCGCCGAACGTGGACGAGCACCAGGTGCGTCTCGGCACGGGCGTCGAGTTCACGAGAGTCGCAGTTCAGCAGGAGCGTGACCTCAGCGTGCTTGCTCTCGCCATACAAGTCACGCTCGGGCGCCTCGGGCCAAGACAGTGAGGACCAGTGGATCTCAGCCGGGTGGGGGCCTATCACCGCGGCGAAATGATCCTCGATGCTCCCTAGGGGCTGGTCAAGCATCGAGACGGTCAAAGGAAGATACGCTTGTGTGTCAGCCAGGTTGGCAGGAAGCTCACGGGCGGGAGCCGAGCAGGTCAGGTCCGGGATGCCGGGCGGCGGAACGACAGGCGCGTCCATGTTCCAGCACGTGAACCACGAGTCCGGCAGAGCGTCACGCAGCCGCCCCACCTCGGCCACGGTAGGCACCCCGGCCTCCACCGACACCTCGGAGTAAGGCTGGGCACCGAAGGCCACCATCCGGCGAGCCACACGCAGGGCCAGATCATGGTCGGGTGTCCGGAAGACGGGGTAAGCAACGTCGTTCGACATGGGAAGACTCTGCCACGACCTCAAGCGAAGAGACCTTCCGTTTTCCACCGCAGGCAAGATCCAAACGACATGCCCTAGCGCCGACAGGCCGCACACCGCATGGTCATATACGCCCAGGCACAGGCCGTGCTGACCGCCCCAGGCAGCGACGTCACCGCGCTGCGCGAGTTGTTCACAGAACTCCTCGGCCACCCGAGCACCGTCCAGCACCTCGCCGACCTAACCGCGGGCACCGACATCCGCTACGACATGGCCGACCCCCACGCACGTCCCCTGGTCGGCCGGTTCGCTCCGGACATGGAACTGCACACCCCGACCGGGACGATCCGACTGGCAGAGCTCACCGGAGCCGCACACGGCCACTGCTGCTCGACAGGTCCGAAGGCGCATCGGCATCGGCCTCACCCTGTCCTGACCCGGCCGACCTGGACGCCCTGCAGGCCCAACCCAGTCCCCCGCCCCTGTGACCACTGCCCTACTGCTTCGCCCGGGCCGCGCGGGCCTCATGAGCGCGGGATCTGTGGTGGTTTTTCCAGGGCACTCAGACTCCTCGGATGGTTGTGCGCGGTTGCCGGGGAGATCGCACAGTGGCACGACCAGGTGCACATCGTCATCGCTGTGTGCTGCCCACGCTCGCGGGCCAGGCGGCGCAGCTCCACCCGAGCCGCCGGCGCGCGGCCGGCGCCGGCGGTGAAGAAGGGATGCCACCAGATCTGCGCCGAGAGCTCGAGGAGCCGCCGACGCAGCGCGGTGTTGTGGGGCAGGCCGGGATGCGCAAGGGCTTCATAGGTGCGGATCCAGTCTCGCTGGGCCTGCACCAGGTCCTGGGGGAAGGCGGTGGGCTCCATACCCTGATTAGATCATGTGTTCGATTTTTGATGCACACCGGGACCCACCCTCCGCATCGCCCCGGCGATCATTCGACATTCACGGCGGGACGGAACGGCGCTGCCACGCACCGCGAGAGGCCCGTACGTGATCAAGGCCCAGGGCTCCGGCGCAAGGTCGAGTCCGCCGGGAAATCAGTCGCCGAAGGGCGGCGCTGCGCACTGAGCGGCTCGGCTGCGACGCCAGGGAGCGCTCACCATGCTCCATCCGAGCGATTCGCCGGAGCTGCCCGTCGTGCCGCTCGCGTCCAAAAATCGAACATGCGTACCATTCACGTGTGCCCACGTACGACTTCCCCCAGGACCTGCGCGACGCCCAGCTTGCGCTGCACGAAACCCGTGCTCACTACGAGCAGTACGCCCGGACCCTGCCGTGGTCGGCTGAGCCGATGCCCGGCTGGGAGACGGAGAAACAGCCCTACACCAGCTTCCGCTCCGGAAAATCAGACAGCCCCGGCTACACCGACGAGCAGCTCGCGGAGATCGCACGCCTCAAGGCCCGCATCCTCGAACTCGGCATCATCGTGTCCACGCACCCGTTCTGGCGCAGCGTGGAGAGTGGCCTCGTCGATGCCCGTATGGCGCTGAAGCACGTCCACGAACAGCCGGCCGAGGCGTAGTGGTGTCCGAATCCGGCGGGATATCCGACCTGGACAAGAACCGAGCTCTGGCCGACTGGCTGGAGTGGCAGCTGCGCCGGACCCGGAACCGGATCCGCGAGCTGGAGGTCGAGGAACGGCAGGAGCGGCGGGCCCACGAACGGGCGCAGGCGGGGCATTCGTGGAAGATCCAGCCGAAGCGCTCGAGGGGCACGGCGACGCTGCACCGCGGGGACTGCTCCCTGACACCTCAGCTCGGGTTCATCAACCGCGAAGAGGCGATCATCGCGTTGAACGAACCCGACATCGAGGCATGCCGGATCTGCCATCCGGAAACGGACCTGAGGGCCGCATAGGGCTCGTTCGGACCGCCCGTGGCACAGCAGCTCACGGGAGACGGCACCGCCCTGCTGACCTGTCGCCCCGTGCACCAGTTACAGGCACGACCGGGAAATGCGGACGAAAGGGTCGACCGGGCCGGACTGGCGGGGTCAGTCGTCCAGGCCCCAGCTGTGAACGGTATTCGGGTGGATGCGGATCGCCTCGGGGCTGAAGCCCGGGCCCAGGGCGTCGGAGCTGGTGAGTAGCTCAGCTGTGCCGTGGATCTCCACGAAGCGGGGCTTCCATGGGGTCACGCTCGCGAGGTCGTCGACGACCAGGGAGATCTTCGGGTTGGCCTGCAGGTTGCGCCATTTAACAGGGCACCGGCACAGTGGAACTCGAAGCGAGCCCCCTACGGTGGCCAGTTCCTCCTCGGCGCCGGCCGCCCTCTGCGCACACCCGTCTTCATGCACGGAGGGCCGCTGCAGCTCTTGGGCCTGAGAACGCTGTACGGCCGCAGGAGCACGTCACCGCCCGAGATCCATGCCGACACCCCCGTGGTCGCTGGGGATGAGCGGGAACGAGACGCCCTAGCAGTACCGGTTCTCGGCCCGGTCGAAGCCACTGCTGTATCCACTGCCGTAACCAACCGCGTAGCCTTGGCTGTAGAGACTGGGAGTGGTCCTCAGGTACTGCCCGTAACCTTGTTGGCCTGTCACAACCCGGCAGTCGTCCCTGGCGTCTCCGTACCCATCTCTGAAGCCAACTCGGTAACCAGTTCGGTAGCCGTCCTGGTAGCCACCCTGGTTGGGAACGTGGACGGTCTCCACCGCTGCAGAACTCGGCACGGCTGAGGCTTGGGCCGCGACAACAGCCGGCGAGAAGGTGAGAGCGGCGACAACGAGCGCTGGACCGAGCCGTGTAAGCAGACGTCTGGCAGTCATGAGTCACTCCTCGAATCGGCACTGCTTCACAGCGGCACAACCTCCGGCAAAGGCAGCCGTCTGCCCAGTTCTCCGCACCTGATTGGCCGCCACGTTGCCATCCCGTCTGCCTCTTCCAGCCTGCGCCCCCTCTCAGGCGATGTCATGTCGACAGGGCGTTGAACCGCAAGCTTGAGGGGCTTGCGGAGCGGATACGCGGGATACACGCTGCCTGCCGTGGAGGGCCGTGATCGTGGCGGGCTCGGCGACCGTACTTACCGGGTTGACCGTCGCCGGGCCCGCCTACCTGATGTGGTTGGCCTGCGATGTCCTGCGCCGGCCGCCAATACTGGGGACGTCCACGGAGGCCATGGCCTCCTCGCGGGGGCAGATCATGCTCAAGGGTGCCGGGATCAGCGGCCTGAACCCCCACGGCGCTGTTGCTCTGCTTCTCGCTGCTCCCGCAGTTCATCGACCCCGCGGTCGGCCGGCCCTTCGCCGCTCAGGCGGTCCTGCTCGGCACGCTGAACTTGACGGCTTGTGCCCCCGTGCACCTCGCCGTCGGCGTGCTCGCCCGCAGAGTCCCGAAGACCCGGCTGTCAGCCCCACCGGGCGGTCACCCGCGTCTCCGGTGCCATGATGATCGTCATCGGTGGTCTCCTGCTGGTGGAACGTCTGGCCGGCTGAGGAACCCGCCCCACCCCGTTCACAGACCGTGATGTCCGTCGAAGGAGAGCACGTGGAAGACCAGACACAGCAGGAACAGGCGAGCCCTGAGGTGCAAAAGCGCGTCCAGGACAGCTTCGACCGCCAAGGGCTGATGGCTCACCTCGGTGCACGGATAACCCACATCGGACCGGGACGCGTGCACATCGTGCTCCCAAGTAGGCCCGAAGTGACCCAGCAACACGGCTACTTCCACGCCGGCGCCACCAGTGCCATCGCCGACAGCGCCGGCGGCTACGCCGCCTACACGCTGTTTCCCGAGGACACCGAGGTGCTCACCGTCGAGTACAAGATCAACCTCCTCGCGCCCGCGGTCGGTGAGTACATCGAGGCGGTCGGGACGGTCCTGAAGGCCGGACGCACGCTGACCGTCTGCCAGTTGGAGGTGTTCGGCGTCACGGACGGCGTCGAGCAGAAGCTTGTCGCGAACGGGCAGCAGACGCTGATCCGCGTGAAGCGGCCCGAGCAGTGAGCCCCCAGCCGTCCTTGCCGTCCTGGGCGACGTGGTGGCAGCGGCCGTTCCCGGACGCCAACACGCTGCTTCTCCACGGGCGGCAACCGGCCCTGGTCGACACCGGATTCGTGGGGCATGCCGAAGAGACGGCCGCCTGGGCCCGCGCGCACGCTGGGGGTGTCGGCCTGGTGGTGAACACGCACTGGCACTCCGACCACGTCGGCGGCAACGCCCTCCTCCAGACGCAAGGCGCCGCCGTCGCGGCCGGGGCACTGGAGGCCGAGGCCATCGGGCGCAGGGACCCGGGCTGCTGCGCGGCCGAGTATCTGGACCAGCCGGTCGCCCCGTACACGGTCGACGTGCCGCTCGACGACGGGCAGGTCCTCCGTCTCGGGGACGCCGAGTGGGAGGTCGTCCGGACCCCCGGGCACACACCTGGGCATCTGGCGCTGTGGCAGCCGGAGGAGCAGCTGCTCGTGGTCGGGGACGCTCTGTCGGACTACGACGTCGGCTGGGTGAACCTCGCCCTCGACGGGATCGACGCGGCCACCACCGCGCTCGCTTCCCTCAAGCGGATGGCCGACCTCGTCCCGCGGGTGATCCTGCCCTCCCACGGCCCGATCCCCGCCGACCCCGGTGCCGCCTTCGCCGCCGCCCTGCGCCGTGCGCAACGGCTCGTGGACGACCCGGACGGAACAGTCCGGTACGGCGCCCGGCGGATCTTCGCATTCGCCCTTATGATCCGCGGCGGCCTCCCGGCCGACAACGTCGAGCCGTACCTGCACGCTCGGGCCTGGTTGACCGACGCCGCCCGGCTCCTGGACCTCACGCCCGAGGCGCTCGCCACCGAGCTGGTCACGACCATGCTCGGCAGCGGCGCCGTCGCCCTCCGCGACGGCCGCATCTACGCCGCCGCCGACCACACCCCTGTGGCGGCCGAGTCGTTGCGCGTGCCGTACCCGCGCGCATGGCCGGTTTCGGAGCCGCGCTGACTCGCGGCGGACCGTGGACGGGCGGACCTGCGCAGACCTCTTCGCCTGGCTCTGTCCCCGCTTACCGCAGGCGAGTTGGCGAAGCCGTCCGGTCACGGAGCTCCGCTACCCGGGCATTGAGCAGAAGCGGCTTCTACGCTGTCTGCCCGTCGGGATGGGTGGCTCGGTTCACGAGGGGCGAAGCGGCCGGGGTGGAGTAAGGTTCCTGCCGGACCGAGCAGGCCTCGGCTGTTCCCATGCAGGTGGGCCCGGGTGGTGCACGCCCCCGACGGGAACGTCGACCACACCGCATCGAGGATCAGACGTTGACCCCGTACTCCCTGGCGTTCTACGTGGACGTCGTCACCACCGGCACCGTGCTCGGCGTAGGGCCCCGCAGCCTCTCCCGACCGCGTCACCAGGGTCCTGGGCTCGAACTTCGGTGAGAACACCTTCGGCGACAGCAGCATGTGCCGTGACTACGGCCTCGCCGAGTTCTTCTGGGACCGCGATTCCGCCCACCACCCCTGGTCGGGCCACCACTTCACCCTGCAGGTGCACCGGCTCGCGTACCGGGACCGCACCGTCGTCAACGAGACACTTCGCGCCCGGTACGGACGGTTCACTCCCAGGCTTCGGTTCGAAAAGCTGCAACGCCTACTGGAGCGGCGCGGGGCCCCCTGCTGGAGATCCCGGAAATCCCGGCGAACGCCCCGTAGTTCCGTACTTTCTGGCAGCCCGATTCCCATGTGGCCGTCTCGGTCATAGGCACCTATGGCGAGTACAGCACGCCGGACAATCTGCGGGTCGGCGACGTGTACATGATCCAGGCCCCCATGGCTGCGGAGGAAGTGGAGTGGCGGAGGGCACGGGTCGGGTAGCACCGGGGTCGGCCGGGGGACTTGTCAATTTCGCGCGACTTTCTGGAGCCCCGTCCAATCGCGCAGCCTGAGTCACGCCAGCAGACTCGCTTTCGGGCGCCAGGGCGGCCCCGCCCAGTTCCAGCACCATGCTCTGGGCGCGCAACTCGTCGGGCTGGACGCTGCCAAGCTCGCCCATGCGCAGCTCGTACGGGGCCAGGGGCCCCGTACGAGCGTCACGAAGCCCAGGGCACGACAGGTCAACCGGTGGTGGCGTCTGAGCTGGCGTCAGCCGTTCTTCCGTCGTGCCGACGGCGGATGCGGTTGGTGACGATCAGAAGGGCGGTACCCAGCAGGAGGATCCCCGCGACCAACCCCTTGAGTGCGCCACCGCCGGACGCTTCGGCGTCCACCGCGGCTGCCGGGGCCATGCCCTGGGTGTGCGGGAATCTGATCTTCGCGTGGAACTTCTTGACGAGCAGCCCGCTTCTCAGTTCAAGGGTGGCGCGCCAAGGGCCGTCGGCCACTTCGTCGGTCACGGGAATAGTCACCGGCTCGGACTGATGGGGTGCCAGGCTCGTGCCCAGCTGCACCTGGTAGGGGCCCGCGCTCAGGCTTCCTGACACCGAGGCGAGCTTCAGGGTCCCGGACAGGTCCAGAGCGCGGCCCCCGGTGTTGATGATCTGGGCACGCACGATCGCGCGCCCGTCCCGGCCACGTGCAGCCGTCATCGTGCGCGCGGTGAAGTTCGGGGCCGGGGGGTTGTGGCCGCCGACTGAGAGATACATCCGGATGCCGGTGCGGCTGACCAGGGCGATACCACCACCTCGATTGCCCCTGACTTGTGCCCAGATCACGGCATAGCGCTCGCCGGGCGCCGCGTCCCTGGGCACCTTGATTGTCACGGTGTCGCGGAGGGTGTCGTGGGCGGGAACCTGGAGCGTCCTGCGTCGCAGCCTTGTCCAGGACGAAAGTTCGTTCCGCTTCCTGCCGGCTGCCCCCACGAACGCACCGTGGGTAATCCTGGCGGCGGCCGGATACACCTCGACGTGCAAGGTGGAATCAGTGGTATTCAGCACTTCGATGCGGCGGTGCACGGTCGTGCCCGGTCTCAGGTTGTCGACGATGTAGTGCCGTGCTCGTGGATCGTCGGCCAGGTCGACGGGGATGTCGACGAGACGTACGCCGACGCTTCCCTGGCCGAAGTCCGACGAACGTGGCGGCGCCGCTGCATTGGTCGCAGGTGAGGCAGCGCCGGTGGCCGCGATGAGTGCCGCGGCCACCAGAGCCAGGACGGGAACAAAACTGCGCAAGGTGGAGAACCCCCCCAGTGATTTCGGTGTGCTGGTCAGGCCACGGAATGGGTGATCGTCGAGCTGTAGGTGCCGGCCAGAGCGTCCGCCGGGATGGTGACGGAGATGGTCGGATTCCACACGGCGCTGTTGATACCGGACACGCTGGTGGCGGTCTGGACAGGGCCTGGCGGGTACAGGGGTGACAGGTTGCTGGCGGTGACGATGGCGTTGCCGGTGACCGTGGCGGACGGCGTGTTGTAGCTGCTGGAGCCAGGGGAGGAGACCGAGATATTCTGCGGTCCCGTGAAGTCGGTTCCGTTCGCGGTGACGACCCAGCCGGTCGTACCACCCCGGTTGTCCGTCACGGTGACGTTCCCGAGCTGTGCGCTGACCGTCTGGGGGGTGCTGCTGGCGGCGACGGTGCCCAGGCTCACCGGCCCCGTGGGCACAGTGATGTCGATGGTGCCGGTGGTGATCGAGAGCGTAACCGGCGTGGTCCCGCTCTGATCGGCCGACGCCGGCAGGGGGACGGACAGAGCCGCCACCAGGCCGACTACGAGCGAAGCGGCCGCGATACTTCTGCGCATCTTGATCCTCAAATCGGGGGTCACAGGTGCAGGTGTAAGTCACCTCCCGCCTGCTATCGGCAGAAGACCGCATTCATGATCGCTTTCTTGGCCCTTTCCACCGGATCGGACCATTCGCTCTTTAGAATGATTTTTATGACACTCCGTTGTTTCGCCCAGGATGCCGTGCCGTGCGCTGATCCAGGCATCCGATGACAGTCCTCCCCGAAGACGCCGCCACAGACGGGGCCGGTCAGGTCCCAGCCCGCCAGGACGGGAAGAACCACGCAACCTCCGGGTCTCCTCGTATGCGTACTCCAACTACCGGGTGAGGTCGCTGTACTCGGCGCGTAGCTGCCTGATGCGTGCGCGTGCGACACCGACGTTGTATGGATGCGACCGAAGCGGGTTGCGAGCAAGTCGTTCGCCGGCAGGCTTTGGCGTTCCGTCGGAGGCCGGAGCGGCGGCGTGCCTCGTTGATCAGAGGCGGAGGGATGCGTCGAGCTGGTAGTGGAGCGCGTCCAGCCGACTACGACCAGGGCCGCGAACCGGCATCTGCCGCACAAGCTCGCGAACTGCCGGCGAGGCGTGCTCGATTGCCCGTCGGATCTCCTGGTCACCGGCAGTGGCGTGATCGCCCAGTTCAGCGGACGTGAAGACGTCCTTCGCCTGATCCTTTGCCTCGTCACAAAGCAGCGGAGCAGTGCGAAGGCCACCGCCACGAGTGTGGGTATCAGCGCGTTCTGCGGGCTTCACTCGCGGAAGTTCACGCTTCCGGATGGAGTCGTACGAGCGCCTGACCCATGCTGTTGCTGTGCCGGGCTGTGCACGGAAGTGCGGTCCATTCCGGTCCCTCCTCGATCTCGCGTCGGCTCCTCAACCCTGCTGATGTCATGGCTCGTTGTACGGCGCCCTCGACGAAGGCCATATCGCCGTCGCCGGGGGCTGACGGCCGCAGGGTCCTGGCGGTGGATGTCTCACCGCGGCGACTGGCCCGTCGCGCGTAACAGGCGGAACGCCGCCGGGTGGGGCCGCCGGCTGCGACCCCACCCGGTGGTGCTCCGTCGATGACGTCAGCGCAGGCCGAAGGCCCGGGTGATCGTCTGGGAGACGCTGTTGTCGGCGCTGTCCCGGGCAGTGACCCGAAGCGTGACGAAGCCCGCGGACTTCGGCGCCTTCAGGGCCGTCCGCCATGCGCCGCCGTCCCGGTTGAGCTCGGAGCGCTGCCAGGTCGCCCCGTCGTCGTACGAAACGTCGAGAGACGGCTTCCGGATGCTCGCCGTCGTGCCGGGCAGGTGGGAGGCCGCCACCGTCAGCTCGGCACGCCGGTCCGCCCGGCCCGCCTTGTCGGTGTCCACTCCGTAGTCGAGCTGGATCAGCGGAAGAGACTCGGCCGAGTCGGCTCCGGTGGCCGCGGAGGTGAAGTTCCACTCGGTGAGGGTGTGCGTCGAGTACGGGTTGGCCCAGGCTGCCCGGTCGTTGTCGACCACCAGCCGGTAGGGCAGCCGCTCCGCCGCGAGCTCGGGAACCGGCAGAAATTCCGCGTTGCCCCAGTTGAGCTGCCGGTCACCCTGGTAGAGCGACATCCAGTCCTTGACGTCGAAGTTGCCGTGGGCTTCTCCGACATGGCCGGACCCGGAGTCGCCCCAGCCGGGCGCGGGAATGTAGACGGTGTCGAGATAGCGCACCGGCTGGTAGCCGATCGGACCCATCCGGGGCCGCTGGATCGGCCCGAACCAGCTGACCTTGCCGGTCTTCCCTGCCCGGTAGCGAAGGGCGTCGATCGAGTGCTGCCCGGTCTCGCCGACGATGAAGGCATCGTCCAGCCAGTCGGCGTCGGGGGTGACCCAGTCGGTCCGCTCGCCCTGCGCGGGAGCGGTGAGCTGGTTGCCGACGGCCCAGCCCCGCCAGACATCGGAGCGGTACTCCAGCGCCTTGCCCGGCCGGTAGTTGCGGAACGAGACGTCCACCCGGGCCAGGTCGCTTCGCTTCACCTGCCAGGTGGGGTCCGCCGGGACCGCGCCGGTCCAGTGACGCACCACGTCGTAGAGGTAGTCGGTCGTGGGGTGGGAGGTGACCTTCAGCTCGACGCTGCCCCGCTGGAGCGAGTCGATCAGGTCACCGCCCTGGTCGGCGTTGAGTGTGGCCACCGTCAGGGGGGCCGGGCTCTGTGGGCTCCAGGGAGTCTCGTCCCACGCCTGCAGTCGGCCGATGCCGTCGTTGGCGACCAGGAGTACCCGCGCGCCAGCTGCTGCGGCGGCTTTCGCCTGCTCCTCGATCGCCACGGTGTCGCTACGCCGTACCACCACGGCCTTGCCGCGGACGTTCTGCTGCGCCAGCGCGTCGGCGGAACCCTCGCCGGCGAAGACCGCTGTCAGCTTCCGTGACCCCGCAGGCAGCGGCGTGGCCGCGCGCTTGACCAGCAGGTCGTAGGTTTCCGACTTCGTGCCCACGGTCAGCGCCGGTTCCTCGAGACGGAAGCGGGCACCGAACTCGAACTCGCCGTCGGTGACCTTCTTGCCGGTCGGGAGCGCCCAGATGCTGTCGTACGTCTCGTTGGGCAGCATCGAGCTCTCGACGAGGCTGTCCGTGAACGACCGGTGGACGTCCAGCCGCGGCGCGACCGCTGTGCTCTGCCGCGGCACGTGCGCCATGATCTGGCGGGTCTTGCGGCCGTCGAGGGTGACGGTGCGGTCCTGGTCCAGCTGAACGTCGTTGAAGCTCAGCAGCGCCATGCCGAGCGAGTGCGGCCCGTTGGCCCCCCGTACATCGGCGGTGAGCCATCCGCTGTAGCTACCGACGGGCAGCCGCCCGGTGCCGGTGCCGGACTCGTCGAGCTCGATCGTCGTGAAGAGGTGCTCCGCGGCGAGGACGACCCGGCCGGAGAGTGGCTTGCCCGACCGGTCCTTGGCGACGATGGTCAGATTCTGCCTACGCCCTTCCTTGGCGACGCCGATCAGGGTCCGTGCCCGCACCACTTTGGCGCTGTCCGAGCCGGTGATCATGCCGCTGATCTGCCCGTCTGCGGGGAGTCGGTCCAGTTCCGCAGTCAGGGTGACCGAGGTGGTGCCGTGCGCGGGAACGGTGACCCGGTCGGCGGAGAGGGTGAACAAGCCCGCCGGGGCGTCGGCATCGATTGCAAGGTCCAGGCTGACCGGGGCGTCGCCGACGTTGGTGTAGGTCACCTTCCGGACATCGGTCTCTCCCGGCTTCACGGGCCACGCGTGGAAGCCGGAGAAGGCGCTGGCGGTCGCAAAGACCGACGCGTGCACGGCCGCCGAGGCGTCGAGCCGCCCACTGCCCGCCTCGTACGGGGTGTACGACTCGGTGGCCTTGACGCTGCTGACCAGTGCTTCCTTCAGCTGCGGACCGCTCCAGTCGGGGTGGGTTGCGGCGAGCAGTGCGGCGGCGCCTGCGACGTGAGGTGTCGCCATCGACGTGCCGCTCATCGTCGTGTAGTAGCCCGAGCCGCCCCGTCGGTAGTGGGAGCGGGCCGCGAGGATGTCGACACCGGGTGCGGTGAGTTCCGGCTTCAGCCCGGCGTCGCCGTCCCGCGGCCCCTGGCTGGAGAATTCGGCGAGCTTGTCCGCGGCGTCGACGGCACCGACGGTCAGCGCGGAGTCCGCGGCACCGGGACTGCTGATGCTGCGCGGCCCGCCGTTGCCGGCCGCCACCACGAACAACGCACCGGTTTCGGCGCTGAGCCGGTCGACCGCCTGGCTCATCGGGTCGGTCGCGTCGCCGCCGCCGCCCAGGCTCATGCTGATGACCTTGGCCTGTGCGTCCCGGGCGGCCCATTCCATGCCGGCGATGATCCAGGACTCCTGTCCCCCGCCCTCGCTGTCGAGCACCTTGCCGATCTCCAGCCGGGCCCCGGGCGCGACACCCCGCTCCTTCGCGTCGGAGGCGCTGCCGGTACCGGCGATCGTCGAGGCGACGTGGGTGCCATGGCCGTTGAAGTCGGCGATGTCCTCCTCGTACGGAACGAAGCTGGTACTGGCGTCGATCTGTCCGACGAGGTCAGGGTGTTCGGTGTCCACCCCGGTGTCGAGGACAGCGACCTTCACGCCCTTGGCGGTGTTGCCCTCCGCCCAGACCTGCTGCGCGCCGATCTGTGCGGTGGACTCTGCCAGGTCGGCTTTCACCTTGCCGTCGAGCCAGACTTTGGCGATGCCGCCCGCCAAGGTGGGGCGTGCAGATCCGCGGCGTGCCTTTGCTGCCGTGGAACCGCCGGTGAGCGCGGACCAGAACGCCGGGGCCTTGTCGCGCTTCTGCGCGACTGCCGCGCCCTGCATGCTGTCCAGCCGACGGACGACGGTCGAGCCGTTCACGTTCGGCGCGGTCCGCAACTTGGCGGCGGCGTCGGTGTAGCGGACGATGAGCGGCAACCGTTTGGCGTGCGTGTCGTCGTACCCGTCGGCGATCAGCCGGGTCACGTTGAACAACTGCTTGTCCAGCAGCCCCGCGCCGACATAGGGCAGGGCCGCATCGGGGTAGACGTACGTCGAACCGTCCATGACTGCGCGGTGGAAGCCGGCGGCGGTTCCGTTCGGGCTTTCGACGGACCGGATGACGGTGCCGTCGGCGGCGGTGCCGATCGTGACCTTGTCACCGGTGATCAGGGTGACGCTGTGGGTGCCGCCGCTTGCGGGTGGCTGCGACGCGGCGCCGACGGGCGGCACCGCGTCGGGCGGGTCCGCGGGTGCCGCGGCGATGGCTGGTATGACCCCGATTGCCAGTGCGGCGACCACGCCGAGCGCGATCGGCGCAAGCCTGGGGTTGGGAACAATGGACAAGGAGACCCCTAAAGGGCTGCGAAGAGTGGGAGACCATCCGGAGCATGGGGTTGACCTTCTGCCCTGAGCAATAGGCTCAGGCTGGCGCCGTTTGGCCATGGCGCAGTTATGACATGTCGCCACGGGGATGGATCGCCCGGGAACCGCACGTCAGGTCGGCGGCGGGCAGTCCCCCGCCCGGTCGCGGGAGTCGGACCGGCCCGGGACCCACCGCTTCTCGCCGTGAACGGGTCCTACGTGGGCGGGCGACAGCGACGGCGCACGGACAGGCTTGCCAAAAGTTCTGCTGCAGAAGATCGCCGCAATGCGGACCCGCCCGGACTCGGGAGGCCACAGGTTCAATCACCGTTCTGTCGGCACGACTTGGTCCGGTGGGGCCACGCACCGACCCATCCCGCAGCGTTCCAGGCATTCGTAGGAACAAGCGGCCGCGTGACACCTCACCCGGCTCTGGCAGCTGCTCGCCGGCCGCAGCTGACACGACGGTGGCCGTTGTCACCAAGGACGGATACGTCAAAGGGGAGTTCCTGGCGAGGGAGACGCTCGCCCCCGTGTGTGGGCGCAAGGACAGCACCGGGCTGTCACACCGGCAGACCGCCGCTCCCGAGACTGATCACCACCACCCAGCTTCGCCGACCGGCCGCCGGCAGGAGGCAACACGTACCGCCGCGCCCGTTGTGCCGGGCGCGGCGGGTGTGCGTGGTGCGGTGGAGAAGAAGGTCAGAAGTTGAGGCTCCAGCTGTCGAGGTAGCCGGGGTCGACGGTGAAGATGCCGGGGGTGTTGTCCTGGACCCGGAGCTTCCAGGTGCCGTTGGCGGGGACCGCCGACGCGTCGACGGTGTAGGTGGTGTGCAGCTGGCCCTCGCCGGTGTCCCAGTACCAGTCCTTGACCGGGATCTCCGTGCCGTTCTCGCTGACCAGGCTGACCACCTGACCGCCGATCCACGGGTGGTACAGGTCGATCGTGACCTTGAGGTCACTGGAGGCGTTGCCCTTGCGGCCGCTGACGATGAGCGGGGACTCGATGGACTTCCAGTTGGGGATGTCGAACCGGGCCGGGTTGACGAAGAAGTCGCCACCGGAGGCCAGGACGGTCCACACGAAGCGCACCGTGCGTTTGACCTTCGGGGAGTTCTTGACGGTGATGGCGGCCTTGAAGTCGCCCGCCTTCTTCGGAGTGCCGCTGATCAGACCCGTTTGCGCGTTGATGGACAGGCCCTTGGGCAGCCCGTGCGCGGAATACGACAGGGGGCCCGGCTGGGAACTCGTCGCCTCGATCTGCCGGCTGGTCGGCTGGCCGACCGCCGACTTCCGCGTGGAGGGGGCGATCACGGCGATGTGATTCACGTAGCGGGCGCCGACGTTGACGGCCGCCCAGGCGTTGCCGACGGCCTCGTAGGCGTCGCTGGTCGGACCGAACAGGTCGGCGGCCGCCCGGAGAGTGGCGGCGCGGGCGCCCGCGTAGTCGGTGCTGGTGGTCATGTAAACGGTCAGCGCCCGGTACCAGACGGCGGTCGCGTCGCGCCGGCCGAGACCGACGACCGGCAGGTCGTCGTATGTGGGGCTGTCGTACGCAATGCCGTTGATGGTCTTCTTCCCGCTGCCCTCGGAGAGGAGGTAGAAGAAGTGGTTGGCCACGCCCGAGCTGAAGTGCGGGTCGAGCTTCCTGGTCTCGGGGGTCCAGTAGTCCTGAGAGGTGCCCTTGGCGGAGGCGTCCTTGGAGGGCTGGTCCATGTAGCGCAGCGGCTTGCCGGTGCCCCGGACATCGGCGAGCTCGCCGATCATGTAGTCGGGGACATCTGCGGGGTTGTTCGCGGAGAACTCCACGGAGGTGCCCATGATGTCGCTGGTGGCCTCGTTCAGGCCGCCGGACTCACCGGAGTAGTCCAGGTTCGCGGTGGCGTAGGTGACGCCGTGGGTCATCTCGTGTGCGGCGATGTCGAGTTCGGTGAGCGGCCTGGCGTTGTTCAGGCCGTCGCCGTAGGTCATGCAGAAGCAGCCGTTGTCCCAGAAGGCATTGGCATATCCGTCGCCGTAGTGGACCCGGGAGTAGGCGCCGACACCGTCGTCAGCGATGCCGTTGCGGCCGAACCGGTCGTGGTAGAAGTCCCACGTCTGCCGCTGGCCGTAGGCGGCGTCCACGGCCGCGGTCTGGAGGTTGGCCGCCGTTCCGTCGCCCCAGACGTCGTCGTCGTCGGTGACCAGGACACCGTTGCCGCCGACGCCGGTCAGGTCGTACGTCTTGTGGCCGCCGCGCTCGGGGTCGGTCAGCTCGTAGAGGCTGCCGTTGCGCGTGGTGCCGATCTGCACCTGACCGCTGTACTGGCTGTGGCCGGTGCCTGAGTGGACCTGCTCGACGCTCTGGAGCCGCTTGCCGGTCGTGGCGTCGGTCACCACGCTCAGGCTGCTCGGGGTGCCGTCCTCCTGCACACCGCTGACGACGGTCTGCCAGGCGAGCGTGGGCGTCCTGCCCCCGAGCCAGACGACCAGCTTCGGCGATCCGTCCGTGGCCGCGTCGTCGGTCTTCTGGGTCTTCGCGGCGGCCAGGGCGGACTTCTTCGCCGTCGCGGCCGTGACGGCGGCCTTGGTGGTCGGCAGCGACACCTTGGCGTCCGAAGCCTTGGTGACGGTACGGGCCGCGCCCCGCTCGTGGACCACCAGGTCGCCGCCGATGACGGGCAGGCCGGCGTAGGTGCGCTCGTAGCGGGTGTGCACGGTGCCGTCCGCGTCCTTGACGACATCCTTGGGTATCAGCTTCTCCCGATCGCTCAGCTTCAGCGAACGGGCGGTGGCGACGCGCGCCTGGGTCGCGGCCTCGAGCAGCTCCTTGCGCTGCCCGGTGGAGAGCGCGACGACCCTGGCACCGGGTCTGGGTTCCGCCGCTATCTGCCGTGGTGCTTGATCCGTGCCGACCGAGGCAGGGACAGTGCCCGAGGCGGGGAGGACCGAAACGAAGAGCGTGGCCATGGCGACAGCCGCAATTGCCGCGACGCGCCCGTAACCGGAGATTCCATGATCGGATCGATGGGGTTTGTGACGCGACGTGGTCCTGTTGGTACGAAAGTTGTTGGGCACTGCTCTAACTCCTCTGTCCGGACGTGCGGTGACGACCAGTGGGGTGGGGAACCGGAGGCTGGGTGTGCCTCCGGCGAGAAGGGGTGCGATGCGGCGCGAGTCGTGGGTTCACGGGGTCGCGCCTGCGGTGGTGCGGGACGGTTTCTCACCGCCCGCTGCGAGGGCCGCGAGAGGCGGGGCCGCGGCCGGCTGTCGGCTGAAGCGGCTCCAGCTGCCCCAGGACATCGCCGACACTGTCGGCCTTCCGGCCTTCCTGCTGTCGGACGAGGCCACGTGCGACCTCTTGGCGATGCGGCGAAAGACATGGACTCTTGTGGCGCTGTGGCACCCAGCCACTTGTTCCGACGAAAGGTCGGACGGTCGAAGTCGGGGGCGGCCGACGGGGGGAGATCCGGCGGCCGCCGTAGGTGGTGCGGCTCAGCCGCAGTTCCCGGCGGCGCGGGACCGTGTCAGCGGATCGGTGGCTGCGGCAAGCATTGCGACGATCCCGGAGGTCTGTCTCCCGCGCAGCGGTGCGGGGTTGAGCTGTGGCATGAACGTCTCCAACGTGCCGACATGTCTCGACTGGGTCCTGAGTGACCGAACGGGTTTCGACGCACTTCGCGTCGGCGGCTCGTGATCACCCTGTCCGGGGCGCGATCCGCCAGGCAAGGAGGTCCGGAGTGCGGGTCCGCGCAACTGCGCAGATGTGAACAGGAACAGACAGGAACGGAACGGGTTCGCCCCGGCCGTACGGGGATGTAACGAGCACGTGATCGCTCCGGCCGACTCCACCGCGTACGATCGGCCTCGCCAGCGCGCCGAAAGGGGGACAGTTGTGGCGGTGCCGTCGGATTTGCCGTGGGCCGGAACCGGTCTGGGCCCCTTGGCCGGCCGGGTACTCGAATGCCTGGTCACGCAGCCGGAGCTGAGCAGCGAGGCGGTCGCCGAAGCTCTCGGGGTCACCTCGGCGGCCGCCGAACGCGCCCTGCAGGCCCTGGAGAACGAACACCTGGTCATCCGCGTAGGTGACCGGCCCACGCGCTGGAGCGCGGGCCCACCCCGCTCCACCCTCGGTTCGCTGCTGGCCCAGAGGCGGCAGGAACTGGCGCGGGCGGAGCTGTACATGGAGCAGTTGCATGAGGCATACCGCTCGGCGTCGCATCGTCGGGTCACCTCCGACCTGTTCGAGGTGATGGAGAGCGCCGAGCAGGTCGGGTTGCGTTACGCGCAGTTGCTCGCGTCCAGCCGGCGGGAGGTGCTCCACCTCGCCAAACCTCCGTACATCACCCGGTCCGCGCGGCTCGAGGACTCCTCGGTGCCGACTGTCCCCGCAGCCGTTGCGGACGCACCGACTCCGGAGGTGCCCGTGCCCGACGGAGTGCGGCTCCGGTCGGTGTACGACACCGACGGGATGACCGACACCGTTTCGCTGCGCACCGCCGTGAGCGGCACGGCCCGGGGCGGGGAGCTGCGGCTGTTGGCCGGGCTCCCGATGAAACTGGTGGTGTTCGATGCGACGGTCGGCATCATGCCGCTGCGACAGGAGGACCCGTCTGCGGGTTCGCTCGTCGTGCACTCGACCACACTTCTCGGAGTACTCACTGCGCTCTTCGAAAGCGTCTGGGAACGGGCGACCCCGGTGTCGCTGAACAGCGGCCCCGGTCGACCGCCGATCACTGCGGCGGAACCGGATGGCCAGCCTCCGGGGCGGATGCGCGACATCCTCACTCTGTTGCGGGCGGGTCTGACGGACGACGCGATCGCCCGGGTCCTGGGACTGAGCCGACGGACGATCCAGAAACACATCAGCGAGACCGCAGAACTCCTCGGCGCCCGGACCCGCTTCCAGATCGCGCTGATGGCACGCGAACGAGGCTGGCTCGGGGACGCCCCGGGCGTGGTGGCGGCCTCCGCCGAACGAAGGGCCGGGTGACCGAGGCAGAAGCTCGGTCTGCCATTCGGCCGCCCCGGTTCGTCTGCTCGGACACGCTCGCGTCGTCGACCTCGGACAGGTGCGCGGAGATGTCGTCGTGCGTCAGTCCCCGCGCGAACAGGAAAGGGGCACCTCGTCGACGCCGGTCAGTCGGCACTGCCGCTCCATGACGGTCTACGGCTCGGCACCCCCACCGCGATCCCGGTGGGGTGTCGAAGCAGCAGCTTCGCGCGACTCCCGATGAGTCGATTGGGAGGCTGTGCCTCCCAGCAGGTAGTAAGCCGATCCTGGCTTCGGTACGGATCACGCGCGCATGATGAGCACACGGAAATCCGACGCCGGGGCTCTGATCCTCTGGGGCGCACTCGCTGATCAGCGCATCGAGGGTCGGTTACAGCCCTTGGACCAGGGTCCTGCAGTCGGCGGCACCCATCAGGACACGCCGTGCCGCGTTCTGCGGGGACGTTCGACAGTGCGCACCGGGCAATCGAGGTCAAGCACTTCGGCACTCGGGCCATTCGTTCGTCTCGACCCTGAGGCGAAGTGGCGGCGGCATGCAGTCGCCGGCATTCCATCGATCCAGTGTCCGCACCATGCACGGCCCGGAGGTATCCGATGAAGCGCAAGCACCCTGGAACGGGTCCGCACACTGTGACGGTGTTCGTCTTTCCGGGGGTGCGGCTGCTCGATGTGACCGGTCCCATCGAGGTGTTCTCGACGGCGAACGAGTTCGGCGGGCGCTATCGGGTACAGATCGCGTCCGAGGACGGCACGGAGGTGATCACCTCCGCCGGGACCCGACTCAGCGCTGATCTTTCCGTCGACGATGTGCAGGAGCCGTGCGACGTTCTGGTGATCCCGGGCGGTCCGGAATGGGAATCGCTGATCAAGGACGACGCTCTTCTGGATGTCGTCCGGCAACTGAACGAGAAGAGCCGCTGCACCGCATCGGTGTGCACGGGAGCGTTTCTGCTGGCCGCGGCGGGACTTCTGAATGGCCGTCGCGCTGCGACGCACTGGCGGCATTCACGGGAACTGGCATCTCGTTTCCCGTCCGTGCGGGTCGATCCGGACGCCATCTTCGTGCGGGACGGGCAGACGATGACTTCCGCGGGTGTCAGCGCCGGTATCGACCTGTCCTTGGCCCTGGTCGAAGATCACTACGGTGCGGAGGTCGCTCGATCGGTCGCCAAGGACATGGTCGTCTTCATGCAGCGGCCGGGTGGCCAGTCCCAATTCAGCGTCCGCTCCCGGGCGCCGCACACCCACCAGCAGATGCTCCGCCGGGTCCTCGATGCCGTCGCCGAGAACCCCGGGGCCAACCACACGCTCACGGCCATGGCTCGCAGGGCCGGCATCAGCGTCCGTCACGTGACCCGGCTCTTCTACGAAGAGGTGGGAACCACGCCGGCCCGGTATGTCGAACAGGTCAGGCTGGAAGCTGCCCAGGGGCTGCTGGAGACGGGTGATGACCCCATGCCGGTCGTAGCGCGGCGCACAGGGTTCGGCTCACCCGAGTCGCTCCGCAGAGCGTTCGTGCGACACCTGGGTGTGACACCTGGTGCTTTCAGGGCCAGTTTCCGGACAGCCGGACGTGGACACGAGGGATCTGCTGTTCCCGGCGGTGCCGAGGTCGAGGCACAGCCCGACGACGATGAGCTGTCCGCTGCCTGAGGTCCGCTCGTCGGCGAGATCCCGTACATGGAATACAGACAGCGTTGCATCCGATGCTCATGCCCTCGGCGCGATCGCGGGTCTGCGCCCCTGACCGAACTGGGAGACCAGAGACAGGCCGCGCCCGCCCTCACCGCGTACGCCTGCAGGGAAGGACATCGAGGCGCCGGGTCGTGTGCTGTCCCCCTCTTTGCCCTGCACCCCGGTGCTCCGCAGAGGGCTTGCGTACACCGGACTGCGACCCGTCCTCGGACGAGGCCACCGTCCGAGGGCTGAATATGCGCCTTTGCTGTCCGTAGCTGCGGCCATGCGTAGGCGGACCATGCCGGTTGAACGGGTCAGGAAATGTCCGACCCCCGGGCCGGCCTGAAGCCTCGCCTCGTACGAAGGCGTTTGAGGCGCACGGCGGCGGCCCCACCCGAACAGAAGGCGATCAACAATGGCTTCGATCGGTTCCACTCTCGAACCCGATCCGCGCAGGTGGCGCGCGCTCGGCATCATCTGCCTGGTGCAGGTGATGCTGCTGCTCGACGTGACCGTGGTCAATGTCGCGCTTCCCCCCATTCAAACGGATCTTGGCTTTACGAGCACCGGCCTGGCGTGGGTCGTCAACAGTTACACCGTCACCTACGGCGGGCTGCTGATGCTTGGTGGGCGCCTGGGCGATCTGGTAGGCCGCAGACGCCTGTTCCTCATCGGTCTGGCGATCTTCGCGCTTTCGTCGGCGAGCGCCGGAGTGGCCCAGCAGGCCGGTGTGCTCGTCGCCAGTCGCTTCGTGCAGGGCATCGGCGCGGCACTCGTCAGCCCAGCAGCCCTGTCCCTGGTGACGCTGCTGTTCACCCGGCCACAGGAAAGGGCCCGGGCGATGGCCATCTGGAGCGGCCTGGCCGGAGTTGGCGTGTCCCTGGGCGTCGTGCTCTCAGGCATCCTCACCGACCTCGTCTCCTGGCGCTGGATATTTTTCATCAACCTGCCCGTTGCCGCCTTCGCGTTTCTCGCCACCCCCCACCTCGTCTCCGAGAGCCGGGCCGTCAAGCGCGGCCGGCCTGACATCCTCGGAGCGATCCTGGTCACCCTCGGCCTGCTGCTGGTCGTATTCGGCCTGTTGGAGAAGAGCGATCGCGCGTGGCTCTCGTTCCCCGTCCTCGGTTGCATGGTGATCGGCGTTCTCCTCCTGATCGGCTTCGTGCTGGTGGAGGCCCGGGTGGCACAGCCCTTGATGCCCCTCGCGTTCCTGCACTCGCGCAACCGGAGCATCGCCAACGTGGTCCGCGTCTGCTACTACGTCGGATTCGCCACCTTCTTCTTCTCACTGAGCCTGTACGTGCAGCACACACTGCATTTCTCCGCGCTGGCGACCGGATTCGCCTTCGTACCGTTCGGGTTGGTCATTCTGTTCAGCGCCACTGTGATTGCGCCGCGTCTCCTCCCCCGGTTCGGGCTGCGGACATTGAATGGAGGAGGACTTGCGATCTCCACGGTCGGCTACGTTCTCCTTGCCGGACTGAGCGCCCACGGCACGTATATGGCCGATGTGCTGCCCGGGCTGATCCTCGTGCCACTGGGAGGCGGGCTGGTCCTCGTCGGATCCACTGTTGCCGGAGTGGACGGCGCCACGGGTGAGGACGCGGGCATCGCCACCAGCATGAACAATGCGTCCATGCAGATCGGCAGCGCCATCGGTCTGGCCGCCCTGGTCTCCATGGGCACCAGCCACGCCACCGTCCTGCAGCACGCAGGCGTCGACCCGGTGACCGCCACCGCGCGCGGCTACGCCTTCAGCTTCGCCGTCGCCGCCGGTGTGACGGCCTTCGGCACGTTGGTCGGCTTCCTTGGGATTCACCGGACGGCAGCCGAGGTCCGAGAAGTACGGGAGAACACCGGGCAGCGCGCGGCCTGACGCCGCCACCGGCGAAAGACTGAGCCTGCGGCCGGGGCATGTCGACGGTCGGCGGGGGCCCATCTTTCATGGGAGTGTCCGGCCTCGATCTTGCGTGACGGCCCGCCGGTTCTTCCGGCGGGCCGTTTCGGGCTGTTGTGCGCGTGGTGGGCAGGACCGTGGGCCCGGCTCCCGCGTGGATCAAGGACCTCACACGCGCCACCCCTCTGCCCTCCTTGCGGACGCGGCCGGACGTCTTGACGGCCGTCGGACGCCCAGGCAGTGGTGCTGTGCCGGCATGGTGCTGACGTACAGGCCCCATGCAGCCGGACACCGTTCCTAAGAACTGAGCGGGAGTGAGTCGTGTTGCCAGGACTCGTGCTCAGTCGCGTGTCCCGAACGGTCTTGGGCACGCTGGTTCTCCGCTGTGACCGCACAGCCGGTCGCCGCCCTCTGGGGGCTGGTTCCGTTTCGTGTCCGGCGGAGTGCCTCACGCCCCCGGGCCCCTGACGCGGCCTGGACGGTCCGATGCCCGCCACCAACGCTCTGGCGGTGGCGGGGCGGTTTCGTCCTTCCCCGAGCTCTCAACTCCGTTCGAGCAGGGGAGACCCCATCCCGGATCGGGTGCCCGAGGGCGCGCCTTCCGATCGCGATGCCCGCCGCGTCATGGCGGGTCATCGCACGTCTGCTGTTGGTCAGGGGCGTCTTCCAGTGCTCGGCACCCCATTTCGAGGTGTACGCGGCATCGACGGCGATCAGGGTGAGGCCGTGCTCGGCGGTCATGTTCACCAGCCGGGCCTTCACCTTGGCGGTGGGGATGCCATGGATGAGATGACGGCACCCCTTCTTGCGGCCGAATTTCTCGCGTGTCTTCCCGTTGGAGAAGTCCGGGTCCTCGACCGCGATCGCGGTCACGCCGGTCCGGGTGGCCCAGCGCAGCAACTGGATGAACGCGTGGCGCAGTTGCGCGTCGCGATGGTCTGCCGAGCCGGTGAGGTCGTACGTGAACCGGTGAGGGTCGCCGACCGGGTTGCCGGGCGTATCGAGTCGGTACGCGGCGAAGTGGTCGGCGTTCGTGTCCACGCCGATCAGCCCACCGGCGCGCGCGGCCTCCAGGGGGATTGCCTGGATGGCAGACCGCTTCCAGGATGCGGTCAGGTACCAGCGGCCCCTGAGCACGTCGAGGTGGATCTCGTACGCGACGGCCCGGTTCGCGGTGATCCGGTCGGCCCATTCGGCGCCCCGGTACGGGAACGTGACGCGGGCGGACAGGACGTAACGGCCATGCGGCGCGTTGGCGAGACACTTCAGCGGCGTCGGCAGCTTGATCGAGACTTCGCCGTCGGGGGTGACGCGGATCGTCTCGTTCCCGAACCGCTTGACCCGGGCGTACAGACCCCACCACCGACGACATCAAGGGCCTGGTTGGCCTCGATGTTCACCAGGATCGTGCGCGGACCCACCCGCATCGCAGGCACCGGCAGCGTTCCCTCACGAAACCAGCGGCGGGCGGTCTGCGGATGGACGCCCTGCGCCTTCGCCCACTCGGACCCCTCGGATCCGGTCCGAGGGGTGTCCGGGACAAAAGGGCCGCGGGCCGTAGTGCGTGGGGCCCGTCTTCGGCGCTGTTGTAGGCGGCAGCGTCAGTGGAAGGCTGACTTCACGAGATCCTTCTGTTCCCCGGCATGCCGCCGGGCAGACCCCACGGCGGGGGCCGGTGCCTGCGGGCGGCTGACGCTTTCGACGGGACGACCCGCCAGCCGGTGCACGTAGGGTCCCACGAAGGACCATGCTCCTTGGTTCTCCGGCTCCTCCTGCACCCATCGCACCTCGGCTTCGGCGGGGAAACCGGCGAGTACCGCGCTGATCTCCTCCTCCGGGAACGGGTAGAGCCGCTCCAGGCGGACGATCGCCGTGTCCGACAGGTCAGCGCTTCGCCGATAGGCATCCAGGTCGTAGAAGACCTTGCCCGAGCACACCAGCACACGCCTGATCCGAGCGGTGTCCACCGTCTCGTCCGGTATGACAGGACGGAACGCGCCCGTGGTGAGCTCCGTCAGCCTGGAGGTGGCTGCCTTCGACCGCAGCATCGACTTCGGAGTGAAGACGACCAGTGGCCTTCTGCGCTCGCCGAGCGCTTGCTGCCTGAGCAGATGGAAGTAGTTGCCCGGCAGGGAGGGCATGGCGACGGTCATGTTCCCCTGCGCGCAGAGTTGAAGGAATCGCTCGATCCTGCCGGAGGAGTGGTCGGGCCCCTGCCCTTCCAAGCCGTGCGGCAGCAGCAGCGTCACACCGGAGCGCTGACCCCATTTCTGTTCGGACGACGAGATGTACTCGTCGATGACTGTCTGGGCCCCGTTGGCGAAGTCGCCGAACTGGGCCTCCCACAGCACCAGAGCGTCGGGCCGCGCCAGTGAGTAGCCGTACTCGAAGGCCAGCGCTCCCAGTTCGGACAACATCGAGTCGTAGGGTGCAAAGCTCGCGGCCCGCGAGCCGAGGGAGCTCAGCGGCGTGTGCTCCACCCCGGTGCGCCGGTCGATGAGCACGGCGTGCCGTTGGCCGAACGTGCCGCGGCGGGAATCCTGCCCGGCCAGCCGCACCGGAACTCCGTCCAGCAGCAGGGACCCGATGGACAGTGCTTCTGCGGTGGCCCAGTCGATCGTTCCCGCATCCAGCATCGTGGTACGCCTCCGGAGCTGCGGAAGAACACGCGCGTGCACGGTGAACCCTCCCGGCATACCGGTCTGGGAAGCGATGACGTGCCGGGCGGTCGCCTCCGTGATCGCGGTCACCACCTGGGGGGCGGCTGCATTCTGAGCGTCCACGGGGTTCACAGGCTTCGGGGAGAGGGGCACCGCCGGCGCCCGCGTCTCGGTGAAGGCGCGCTCAAGGTGTCCCTGATAGTCACGCAATGCGCCTTCCACCTGCCGCACACCGATGTCCCCTCGGAGGACCAGTGCCTCGGCGTACAGCTTGCGCACCGAAGCCCTGACGTCGATGCGGTCGTACATCGCCGGCTGAGTGATGGATGGATCATCGACCTCGCTGTGCCCGTGGCGCCGGTAGCAGATCAGATCGACGACGACGTCCTTGTGGAACATCTGACGATAGTCGAAGGCCAGGCGTGCGACCCGGACAACGGCCTCGGGGTCGTCTCCGTTGACGTGGAAGATCGGGGCCTCGACCGACCTTGCCACGTCGGTGGCGTAGGTGCTCGAACGGCCGCCGGCGGGTGAGGTCGTGAAGCCGACCTGGTTGTTGATGACGATGTGGACCGTCCCGCCGGTGCGGTAGCCGGGCAGCTGTGACATGTTCAGCGTCTCGGAGACCACGCCCTGGCCGGCGAATGCGGCATCGCCGTGGACGACGATCGGCAATACGGGGAAGGCTGCGCCACCTTCTGCGGCCGACTCCTGCTTGGCGCGCACCACCCCCTGGGCCACCGGCCCTACGATCTCCAGATGCGAGGGGTTCGCCACGACGGAGACGGCGATGGCGCCGCCGTCCAGGGCACGGTAGGTCCCTTCCGCACCGAGGTGGTACTTCACGTCGCCGGATCCCTGGGCCGACCGGATGTCTGCTGCATCCTCGAACTCATGGAAGATCTCTGCGTAGGACTTACCGATGGTGTTGGCCAGAACATTGAGCCGGCCTCGGTGAGCCATCCCGATGACCGCTTCCCTCACCCCTTGCCTGATGGAGCGGAGCAGTAGGGCGTCGAGCAGCACGATCGCCGACTCGCCGCCTTCGAGCGAATAACGTTTGTGGCCCACATATTTGGTCTGCAGGAACGTCTCGAAGGCCTCCGCCGCGCCCAACCGGTAGAGAATCTGCAATTGTTCGGCGACGTCCGGCCGGGGCAGAGGCGACTCGATCCGCTGCTGGAGCCAGCAACGTTCCTGGGAGCTTTGGATGTGCATGTACTCGGTGCCGACGGTACGGCAGTAGAATTCCTGCAGGGCATTCAGCACGTTGCGAAGAGTCATGGTGGTCTGCCCGGTAAATCCGTCGACGACGAACTCTCTTTGCAGGTCGTCGTCTCGGAGCCCGAATTCCATGATGTCGAGCTCCGGGTGTCCGACCATCTGCCCTGTCGTGAGCGGGTCGGTATCGGCCACCAGGTGTCCACGGGCTCGATACGCCTCGATGAGCGCGGCAACGCGGACCGCCTTGATCGCCGACTCGTCCGTACTGTCATGCGTGGTCGTCGCGTCGTTGCGTGCCTGTCGACCGACCACGGGGACCTGGGAGCCGAAGAACTCCCTCCAGGTCGGGTCGACCGAGCCGGGATCGTGCAGGTATCGCTCGTACTGCTCGTCCACGAGCCATTCGTTGATGCCGAAGCGTGATTGCGACGCCACTGTGTGGATCGCCTTCTTTCCTCATTCAGAACTACCGATGTGGACACGCCCGGACTGCCCGGTCATCGCTCATCGTGCCCGCGGACTTCGCTTCCACTGAACATCCGTCGTGAAGGCGAAACCATCCGAAACCATCCGACCTTGTCGGACCACCGACGCTATGCCGTCGCGGGAGCTTAAGGAGATACCCAGGAATGCCATAACGGCGTCACATCAGGACATTGCAGCAGCGAGGTGGCCTCCGTGTGGAATGCCGCCGACGCACAGCTGAGGCCTTATTGCCGAGCGTCCTGATCCGAGGGCTTGTTGTCCACGCGACCCGACATCACTGCGGTCCAGAGCCTGGTTGTAAGTGATGAGTCGCGACCTCACGGCGCCGCCCGGTCGACCCCACTGCCGGTCTCGCATGCCCGGTCCCCGGTCGGCAATCCGGCGACGTCGGCCTCGGATGGGACTCGTACCGGGTGAGCACAGCACGAGTACCGCTCACGTCATACGCGAACAGGCAGGACGACAGGCATGACAGCGAACGACTATCTCGACTGCTTCAAACCAGAACTCGTCGTCATCCCGTGCGGTAGCCGCAAACTGGGCCGGCGTACACGAGCGGCAGACATGTATGTCGGCTCCTATCACCGTGCGTGCCGTAAGGCGGCTGATGCACTGCAGCCCGACCAACTGCTCATCCTCTCTGCACGCTACGGCCTTCTCGACCTCGACGACGTCATCGAGCCGTACGACACAGCCCATGGCGCTGCCGACGCCATAACGGACCAAGTCCTCCTGAAGCAGGCGACTCTGCGTGACATCGTGCGATTCGAACCCGTTGTGGCACTCGGTGGCGCACGACATGTCAGCCTCGTCCGCGGCATCTGGCCGCACGCCCGCACGCCGCTGGCCGGGACACGCGGCATGGGTGAGCAGATGGCCCGACTCGCAGTGTTGCGCAATGGGCGGATCAGCAGCTGATGTGACGCCACATACGGCTGCTGGAACGTGGCTCGCCCCCTGGCGGATGGCTGTGTGGCCATACGAACACGTGCGCAGCGCATGGCAGGCGACGTACTGGTGGCTGTGGAGCCTCGTGTTGGTGAGCAGGTTCCGCGACGCGCTCGGCGATGGCCTTGAGCGCGTCGCGGAACAGCGCCCTCTTGGTGGCGAACGGCAGCTGCCGGGCGGGTGACCTCGCCAAAGCCACTGCGCCGGTGATCAGGCGAAAGCCACGACGGGGTCCGCCTCAAACGCCCTGTCAGTGACAGGAGTTGTTCATCCCTCGCCGTGTGCCGACCTCGGATCGAAGGCGTCCTGGCCGGTCGACGGGCCGTCGGCGCTCGTGCCCGGCGACAGGCCGGCGGCGCACATGTTTGGCGGCGTGGCGCAGGGAGTGGCCGGCCACCACCACCCAGGCGATGACGAGCAGCGCATAGAGCACGACGGCCGTCCAGATGAATGGCTCCGAGCCGGTCCGCGCAGCAAGGGCGCCGGTAGCAGTCACGCAGGCGCCGACCGGGAAGATGAAAGACCACCAAGTGGGCGCGAAGGACAGCCCGGCACGGATGGTCCGCGCAGTCAGCCCTATGGCGAGCGCCAGCCACAGCATGGCGAAGCCCCACACCACGATTCCGCCGAGCAGTGCGAAAACCGCGGTGCCCCGCGCGTAGGGCGCGGGCAGCGCGCTCGGCGCCACCACGGCCAGCGCGCCGAGCGCCGTCACCGACTGACCCAACGCCCCTAGGCCGATCCACACCGTGGGCACCACCGTTCCGGTGGGTGCGTCATGGTGCACCAGGCGGCTGTAGATCATGGCCAGCACCAGCAGCGTCGCAACGAGGCCGAGCCCGAGCATCGCGTAGCAGCCCAGTAGCAGGGCGAGCCGCAGCTGTCCGGTCGGTGTGTACGGGACGATCAGCGCACCCGTCGCCGCGGAGACCATCGGCGGCACCACCGGCATCAGCCAGCCGCCGAACGCCGCGTCCGGCGCAAAGCGGTGGCGGGTGACCATCCGATAAGGCACCGCACAGGCAGTGACAAGACCGAGCACGGTGCCGAGCGACCAGAGAACCCAGTCCACAGCCAGCGCTGCCTCGAGCCCGATCACCCATCGGCCGAGCAGCAGCGCCCCGGCGCCCACCGTGAGCAGCGCCATCGGCGGTGCGCCGAAGAACTGGACCACCATCGGATCAGCCGCGTGTACGCGCAGTGTCCGCTGCCTGAGGTAGCGGACGGCCAGCAGCATCAGCAGGAGCGCTGCGCCCAGCCAGACCACCGTGGCCGCAGTCCGCAGTCCGTCGAAGCTCCGGGGCAGGGTGACCGCCGCGTTTGCGACGATGCCAGTGCCCATAACGGCCGCGAACCAACTCGGGCCAATTACCGGACGCGTCGTTCTGTTCGCCGTAGGAGACAAAGGACTGGCGGACGAGGAGGAATTCATGACCCGAACCCTATGACCGGGTTGGGTCAGCGCTGTCGATCATGTCCAGATGTGAGGGGCTCAGAGCACATATCGAGCTACCTCGGATACCGACCATCAGATCGGTGGTCCGGTGTGTCGTTGACTGCCGCGCAGAGGGCGCGGACAGAGTTGTCGCCGGACGAGACCCCAAAGCGGGGCGGGCGGCGGCGCGACAGTCGTAACAACGAGTAACCGACCGGTCGTCTGTCGCAGAGTGACGACTGACGCCGCCGAGAAAGGGGCTCCACTCATCGCACCTGGAAGCCCGGCGTGCTCAGCAAAGAGTGGTGACTGCGGTGTGGCGAAGGAAATCCTCGGCCCGGTCCCATGACCAGCCGTTTTCCACCACCATCGTGCGCCAGCCCGTCGGGCCGAACCAGAACCACAGGAGGTCGGCCGTCTCCTCCACCGGGCAAGGAGGCGGCGGCGTCAGGGTGTGCAGATGGCGGGCGGCGGTGCGGAGCGCGTCCCGGTAAGCCGCCGTGGCGCGCTCCCACAGCACCTCGCCGCCCTCATGGACGGGCAGAGCCTTGCGGATCGCCTCGTGCACTGTGAACTGCCCCTCGTTGCCCGTCCGCGCACCGCGCGCCAGCGCTTCCAGGACCGCCTCCGGTGTCCGCAGGGCGAGCACCTGCCGCATGGCCTGCTCGTAACCGGATGCGACCACGCCCTGACCAACGATCCGGTCCAGGATGTCGCCCTTGCTTCCGACACTCGCGAAGACGGTCTTCGACGCGACGCCAGCCGCCGCCGCGATGTCCGCGACGGTCACCCGGCCATAGCCGCGGTCGGCGAACAATTCGGCCGCCCGCTGGAGGATCAGTGCGCGGGTCTGCGCGGCGGCCTGCTCACGCAAGGGGGAGACGTAGGCACGCTTGGACGACATGACGCCATCGTAATCAACATCATCACATGGCCGCACTATTCATTAGGTGACTTGTAACCCTAATATGTGCCCCGACGGATCACACAGCGAGGCGAAGGCGATGGACGTCATGGGAATGGACACCACGGAACTGGCCCACGGGCTCTTCCGGATACTCGAGACAGGGGATCCGGTTCTGGCCGCCGACGTGGTGGGCGAAGACTTCCGCAACCGCGAAGCGTCCGTGTCGCCCCCGGCCTGCGCGATCCCCGGCCCCGCAGGCGTCCTTGCCTCGGGCGCGTGGATGCGGTCGGCCTTCAGCGACCTACGGTTTCCCGTCCTCGGCGTCGCCCGCAACGACCACCAGATCTGGGTGCGGCTGCGCATGCAAGGACGGCACACCGGCCCGTTCGTGCGCTTCAAGGACGAATCCCTCGACCAGGCCATCCCTCCGACCGGACGCAGAATCGATTTCGAGCAGGTACACGTACTCGACCTCCGTGACGGCAAGTTGATCAGGCACGAAGCAGTACGCGACGACATCACCATGCTCGGCCAACTCGGCGTGTTCCCCCCGGCCCCGGCCACCGTCCTGCGCATGCTCGCGTGGCGGATGACCGGACGAGCCGCTCGCGCAGCCGCCCAGGTCGCGACCCAGGCAGCCGACGCGGCCGCCCTGCTCCGCGACACGGCTCACCCGAACCGCTGAGGTCTCCAAGAATCCGTCAACGGCGACCGCTGTGCCCTGCTGGACAGCAACGGCCACGGCCTAAGGGCTCCCGTAACCCCTGGCGGGCGCACGACGACAGCTACGGCACCTCGCCGCGTTGTCGGAACACCCGAATACATCCAGTATGGGGACGTCCCTCCGCCTTGCGATGCAGCGCATCCGACACCGCGCGCCGATCCACCAGGGATTACGGGACAGCCCTTGGCGGCGCAGGCCACATCGCCGGCAGGCCCCCCGTCGGTACGCAAGCCGCGGCGACGCCACTCAAAGAACCTTGAGCAGCCGTTCGGCCAGGACGGCTGCCGAGGCAGGGTTCTGCCCGGTGAACAGGTTGCGGTCAACCACCGTATAGGGCTTCCACATCTCGCCCTTGGTGAACTCGACTCCCAGGTCGATGAGCTCGTCCTCCAACAACCAGCGCGCCTGCGGGCCGAGCCCGACCGCGTTCTCTTCCTCGTTGGTGAACGCCGTGATCCGGTAGCCGGCAAAGGGCGATACGCCGAGGATCCTGGTCGCCAGCATCGCGGCCGGGGCATGGCAGACAATGGCGAGGGGCTTGCCGGCGGCGAGCGCCTCGGCCAGCAGCCGTCCGGCGTCCGCGTCGACGCACAGGTCTTCCATGGGGCCGTGGCCGCCCGGGAAGTAGACGGCGTCGTAATCTTCCAGGCGGGCGTCCGCCAATTGGATCGGCCGCCGCATCACCTCTGCAGAGCGGATGATCGCCTCCAGATCGAGAGCGGTCTGAGCGCTGCCGGCCATCTCGGGGCGCAGGCTCATCATGTCCACGGTCGGGACCACCCCGTTGGGGGTGGCGACCACGACCTGGTGGCCGGCCTCGGTGAGCGCCTTGTACGGGGCCGCGAACTCCTCGGCCCAGTAACCCGTCGCGTGCCTGGTGCCATCCTTGAGCGTCCAGTATGCCGCGCCAGTCATCACGAAAAGTAGCTTCGCCATCGGAAAATCGTCTCCTCATCCATATCTGATCTGGTTGGCGGAGATTGATTACAGACACACCTTATGTCGAAGTATGATCCATGCCACATGTCGCAGCCGATCTGCCGGACTACGAGCCGAATATGCCATCCGGGCAGTTCAGGCGACATGGCGGTACTCATGGAGGGTGCCGCCGAGGACGACCCCGACCCCTGCATCGCTGCGGACGGCGTCGAACAGGTCGGGGAGCCTCCGGAATGGCCGGATGCGCCGCATCGTCGTCATTGACGCCCCGTCCAACGGCCTCCGGCCGCCCACCGAAGGCGCGGTGCCCGGGTGCTACAAGCTCGCCGGCGCACTGCGCGAGCAGCGGCTGGTGCAGCGGCTCGGGGCCTACGAGGGCGACGGCGTGTTCAACGCTGAGGCGATCGCCACGTACACCTGCAAGCTCGCCGACCGCATCGAGCACCACGTCCGGACAGGGGACTTCCCGGTCGTCCTCGGCGGGGACTGTTCCATCCAGCTCGGCGCCTCACTCGCCCCCCGTCGCATCGGGCGGTACGGACTCGCCGTCATCGACGGATCCGCGGACTTCCGGCACCCCGGGAACTCCGACCGTGTCGGTGCCGCGGGCGGCGAAGGGCTCGCCATCGCGACCGGCCCCGGCCAGGCAGACCTGATGAACCTCGAAGGGCTGCAGCCCTATGTCAGGGACGAGGACGTACGAGTCTTCGGCATTCGGGACTACGACGAAGAGCGGGCCGAGCTCACAGAGTTGAAGATCACCAACGCGACGGTCGGGGAGCTCCGGGAGTGGGGCGCCGCGGAGCTGGCGGGCGCGGTGCTGCAGGTACTTGAGGTGCTCGTGACCGAGGGATTCTGGGTGCGTCTGGACGCGGACGTGCTGGACCCCTCCGTCATGCCCGCCGTCCACAGCCCCGACCCCGGAGGGCTCATGCCCGACGAACTCGCCTTGTTGCTTTCAAGCGAACCGAAGTTGGTGCCGACTTCGCGGGGATGGACGACGACGGTGCCTCCCTGGGGTTTCGGGGTGGGTCTGGGTGACGGTGGTGCGGCGAAGACGTTCGCGGGACGGCTGGCCGGTGTCGAAGCAGGTGCGTTCGCCACTTGAATGCGAGACCTCACCAGTCCCCCTAAGGGCTGTCCCGTAGTCCCTGGCGGGCGCACGACGACAGCTACGGCACCTCGCTGCATTGTCGGAACGCCCGAATACGCCCAGTCTGAGGACGCTCCTCCGCCTTGCGATGCACCGCATCCGACGCCGCGCGCTGATCCACCAGGGATTACGGGACAGCCCCTGGCCGGTGGCGCCCATCAATGGCGGGATTGTCGAGCGACGTCCGAGGTTCCTGCCGCGGGTGAGCGGTCCGCGGCGGGCGGGGCGGCCGGGTCGACGGTCAGGGTCAGCAGGGTCGCGGCGAGCGCGCTCGCTCCGACCAGCCCGGCGGCGAGCTGCCGGCGGGATCGGTGGGTGGCGCCGAGGCCGGCCCTGCGGGGTCTGCGGTGACGTGCCATGAGGATCCCTGCCCTAGTAGGAGAAGTTTTCGGAGTGGATGTGCTCTGCGGGGACGCCCGCCCTGGTGAGCGCGGCGGTAGCTGCGTCCGCCATGCCAGGCGGCCCGCACAGATACACGTCGTACTCGGCGAGGTCGGGGAGCAGATTGCGCAGCGCCTGCGGCGCCAGCGGGTCGAAGGCTGCGTCGGAGGGCCCGAGGAGATAGCGCAGCCCGGCCTGCCGGGTACGGGCTATGGCCTCCAGCTCCTCACGCAGCACCAGTTGGGCCGCGTTGTTCGCACGGTAGAGGAGTGTGATGTCGCCCGGGCCGCCCGGCAGCGTCTCGAACAGTGCCCGCATCGGCGTGATTCCGACACCGCCCGCGATGAGCAGCACCTTGCGCCGCGTACGGCGGTGGGCGGTCATCGCCCCGAACGGACCGGAGGCCAGCACACGGGTGCCGGGCTTCAGCCGCCGTATCCGCCGGGTGTGGTCGCCGATCGCCTTGACCGTGATCCGCAGGGTGTCGTCGCGGACGGGCGCGGACAGCGAGAAGGGCAGCGCGGTGCGCCAGAGCCTGCGCTGGAGGAAGCGCCAGCGGAAGAACTGGCCTGATTCGGCGCGAAGTTCGTCCAGCCCGATGCCCTGCACGACGACGGAGACGACATCCGGCCCCTCACGGCGTACATCGAGGACACGCAGGCTGTGGCGCAGCGCCTGGCGTACGGGCACGACGCCTCGGTACCAGAGCAGCAACACGGCGACGGTGGCGTGCAGCATCGCCCACAGCCAGACGGCGAGGACGCTGCCCGCGATGTCGGGTCCCACGAGCTGATGCGCGAAAGCGAGCGCGGCCGCCGAATAGACGAGCAGGTGCACGGCCCGCCAGGTCTCGTGCGTGACCCGTCCACGCACGGCACGCGCGGAGGTGACGCCGACGGCGACCAGGAGTGCGGTACCGAGAGCGGCGGCAGCGATCCCGCCGTATCGGAGAAGGTCCCTGGCGGCGGAGAAGAGATCGGTGCCGGTGTGGGCGGCGTATCCGCACAGAGCGAAAATCATGTGCGCCAGGCACAGTGTCAGGACATGCCGTCCGCCGCGGCCGTGCCACCTCGCGAGCCGGTCGGCGCCGATGCCATGTTCGATCGCGGGCACGCGCGCCAGGAGCAGCAGCATGACGAGCACGCCGTACCCGGCGAGCAGACCGGTGAGATGGGCAGCGGTCGCAAAGAGCGCGTCGAGCCGCGCCGACGGCCTCACTTGGGCGCCCCAGAGCGCGACGACGCCCGCGGCACCGCCGCCGAGCGTCGCCTTCAGACCGTGTGGCGACAGGCGTGCGGGGTCCGGCACGCGGGTGCACACCGGACCTTGTTCCTTCGGTTGCTGCGTCGCCGGATACGCCGCGAGCGCCGGGTCGTCTGCATGCCGGGGATCGTCAGTTGCCTCGATCGTCACGCGGCGAGACTAGAGGCGCAGGACGAGGAAAAGAGGCTGTTCAGAGGCATATTCATGATCCTTAAGGTCCCCTTGAGGATCCTCTGACCGAGGATTAAGCCGAGAGCCCGACAGCCCTCGCTCCGATCACGACGGCGGCGTACAACTCCTATGAGACAGCCGTCTTCTGATCAGCCCGCTGCTACTGAAAGCCGGTCTGACGAGCGGCGCCATGCCGTCGTGGTTGGGGTGCAGGCTTCGTGATGCCGCGTGGTGCTCGCATGCGATCTGCCGATTGGATGGCAGCAGCCGAGCAGCGGAGCTGTCGACCGAGTAGCTGAGGGCGGGGGCGGCATCGAAGTTGACCGCGGTGGCTCCGGTGAAGCTGCTGCCATTCCATGTGACCGTGCTGCTGCCTGCTGCGAGCGCGCTGTTGGGTACGACTGAACCGAGGACGGGGGCGGCGGCTGCGCCGCTGGGCCGTACCGCTTGCTTCGCGGGGTCGCTGATTTCCACGGTGTCTCCATAGGGTGTGGCTCCGCCCAAAAAGGGAGGCGGGGAGATTACTGACCGAATCCGCCTGCCGCCACCCATCACGCAGGCTCCGACCGGGCCGGGAGAACGCTCTCGGTCGGGTCGGGGGTGACTGGTCAGGAAGTGTTGGGCCCCCGGCCCGGGATGGCTTCCGGACCGGGGGCTCGGGAGACGGGCACGGCACCTGTGTGGTCAGCGCG
>NZ_JBITCU010000028.1:0-102794 GCF_044453545.1 Streptomyces sp. NPDC051664
AGGGGCAGATCTTCGTCAAGGGCGAGATCATCAAGACGGTTCCCGAGTCGAAGATCGTCGAGACGCTCATCGAGGAAGCCCTGAAGATCGCCGAGGGCATGGAAGACGCGGGGACACCATCAGGGGTTCCCGCCGTCACCGTGAGCTGAAACAGGACCGGAGAGGGGGCCCGAGCGTGACCATTCTGGAGACCATTCGGGGGCCGCACGACCTGAAGGCACTGAGCGGACCGGAACTCGGCGAACTCGCCGAGGACATCAGGAAGTTCCTGATCGAGGCGGTGGCCAGGACCGGCGGCCATCTGGGGCCCAACCTGGGGGTGGTGGAGCTGTCCATCGCCCTGCACCGGGCCTTCGACTCACCCGTGGACCGCATCCTGTGGGACACCGGGCACCAGAGCTACGTGCACAAACTGCTCACCGGGCGGCAGGACTTCTCCAAGCTGCGTGGGAAGGGAGGCCTGTCCGGCTACCCGTCGCGCGAGGAGTCCGCGCACGACGTCATCGAGAACTCGCACGCCTCGACCGTGCTCGGCTGGGCGGACGGCCTGGCCAAGGCGAACGAGGTACTCGGCAGCCCCCACCATGTCGTCGCCGTCATCGGGGACGGGGCGCTCACCGGCGGCATGGCGTGGGAGGCGCTCAACAACATCGCGGCGGCCAGGGACCGGCCGCTGATCATCGTGGTGAACGACAACGAGCGCTCGTACGGCCCGACCATAGGCGGCCTCGCCAACCACCTGGCCACCCTCCGTACCACCGACGGATACGAGCGCTTCCTGTCATGGGGCAAGGACGTCCTCCAGCGCACACCCGTCGTCGGACAGCCGCTGTACGAGTCGCTGCACGGAGCGAAGAAGGGGTTCAAGGACGCCTTCGCCCCCCAGGGCATGTTCGAGGACCTGGGGCTCAAGTACGTCGGGCCGGTCGACGGGCACGACATCGAGGCCGTCGAGTCCGCGCTCAGCCGGGCAAAACGGTTCCACGGCCCGGTGCTGGTGCACTGCCTCACCGAGAAGGGCCGCGGGTACGCACCCGCGCTGGAGAACGAGGCAGACCGGTTCCACACCGTCGGTGCGATGGACCCGCTGACCTGTGCCCCGCTCGCACCGCTCGGCAGCCCGTCGTGGACCTCTGTGTTCGGGGACGAGATCGCCGAGATCGGTGCGGAGCGGCCGGACGTCGTCGCGATCACGGCGGCGATGCTGCACCCCGTCGGGCTGACGAAGTTCGCCGAGGCGTTCCCCGACCGGGTCTGGGACGTCGGGATCGCCGAGCAGCATGCGGTGGTCTCCGCGGCGGGGCTCGCCACGGGCGGGCTGCATCCGGTCGTCGCCGTCTACGCCACGTTCCTCAACCGCGCCTTCGACCAGCTCTTGATGGACGTCGCGCTGCACAGGTGCGGTGTGACGTTCGTCCTCGACCGGGCGGGTGTCACCGGCCCGGACGGTCCTTCGCACAACGGTATGTGGGACCTGTCCGTGCTCCAGGTCGTACCCGGGCTCCGGATCGCGGCCCCGCGCGACGCCGACCGGCTGCGGGAGGAGCTGCGCGAAGCCGTCACCGTCGACGACGCGCCGACCGTGCTGCGCTTCCCGAAGGAGTCGGTGGGGGAGCCCGTCCCGGCGATCGGCCGGGTCGGTGAAATGGACGTACTGCACCGCGCCGACGACCCCCAGGTGCTCATCGTGGCGGTGGGCGTGCTCGCCTCCGTCTGTCTGCAGGCCGCCGACCTCCTTGCGGGCGGGGGAATCCGCTGCACGGTCGTCGACCCCCGCTGGGTCAAACCGGTCGACGAACAGCTCGCCCCGCTCGCCGGACGGCACCGGCTGGTCGCCGTCGTCGAGGACAACAGCCGGGCGGGAGGCGTCGGTTCGGCGGTCGGACAGGCGTTGCGCGATGCCGGTGTCGACGTACCGCTGCGCGCGTTCGGCATCCCTGAGCAGTTCCTCGCGCACGGCAAGCGCGCCGAGGTGCTGGCCGATATCGGGCTCACACCGGTCGAGATCGCCGGCCGGATCAGTGCCGCGCTGGCCGCCAAGGCCGCAGTCGAGGGGATTGAGGAGAGCGGGGAATGAAGGACGGCGGCCCCAAGGGCTTCGATCTGGCGCAACTCCTCGCGGAACGCGGCGCCGAACGCTATGAGCTGCACACGAAATACCTCAACCACCAGCTGCCGCGGATGCTGCACACCATCGGCTTCGACAACGTCTACGAACGGGCCGAGGGCGCGTACTTCTGGGACGCGGACGGCAACGACTACCTCGACATGCTCGCCGGCTTCGGCGTGATGGGTCTGGGTCGCCACCACCCCGTCGTCCGCAAGGCACTGCACGACGTCCTGGACGCCTCGCTCGCCGACCTCACCCGCTTCGACTGCCAGCCGCTGCCCGGACTGCTGGCCGAGAAACTGCTCGCGCACAGCCCGCACCTGGACCGGGTCTTCTTCGGCAACAGCGGCACCGAGGCCGTCGAGACCGCGCTGAAGTTCGCCCGGTACGCCACCGGGAAGCCGCGCGTGCTCTACTGCACCCACGCCTTCCACGGCCTGACGACCGGCTCGCTCTCGGTCAACGGCGAGTCCGGCTTCCGGGACGGGTTCGCCCCGCTGTTGCCCGACACCGCCATCGAACTCGGCGACCTCGACGCGCTGCTGCGTGAACTGAGACGCGGAGATGTGGCGGCGCTCGTCGTCGAGCCGATCCAGGGCAAGGGCGTCCACGAGGCGCCGCCCGGCTTCCTGCGCGCCGCGCAGGAGCTGCTGCACCGGCACAAGGCGCTCCTCATCGCCGACGAGGTGCAGACCGGCCTCGGCAGGACCGGTGACTTCTACGCGTACCAGCACGAGGAAGGTGTCGACCCCGATCTGGTCTGTGTCGCCAAGGCACTCTCCGGCGGCTATGTGCCGGTGGGAGCGACCCTCGGGAAGGACTGGATCTTCAGACGCGTCTATTCGTCGATGGACCGGGTTCTGGTCCACTCGGCGAGCTTCGGCTCCAACGCCCAGGCGATGGCGGCGGGGCTCGCTGTCCTCGCGGTGATGGAGGACGAGGAGACCGTCGCCAACGCCCGCCGCACCGGCGATCTGCTGCGCGAGCGGCTCGCCGCGCTCGTCGGGCGGTACGAGCTGCTGCACGAGGTCCGCGGCCGCGGGCTGATGATCGGCATCGAGTTCGGCCGGCCTACCTCGCTGAAGCTGCGCAGCCGCTGGACCGTGCTCCAGGCGGCCCGCAAGGGTCTGTTCGCGCAGATGGTGGTCGTACCGCTGCTGCAGAAGCACCGGATCCTCACCCAGGTCTCCGGCGACCATCTGGAAGTGATCAAGCTTATTCCGCCGCTGGTCATCGGTGAGCCGGAGGTGGACCGGTTCGTGACCGCGTTCACGGCGGTGATGGACGACGCGCACAGTGGCGGCGGCCTGATGTGGGACTTCGGCAGGACACTGGTCAAACAGGCGGTCGCGCACCGCTGAGCCTCACGGGATTTGCCTCAGAGGCAAGAAAATTGCCTCTGAGGCAGAATCCTGGCCCAATGGACATATGAATCCTCCCGATGGAGGGGTGGCCGACGAGCTGCCCGGGGTCGCGCCACGCCTGCGCGATCTGCGCCGCCGCCGTGGTCTCACCCTCGAGAGCGCCGCGCAGCGCGCGGGGCTTTCCCCCGCCCATCTCTCCCGGCTCGAAACGGGCCGACGGCAGCCCTCGCTGCCGATGCTCCTCGGACTTGCCAGGATCTACGGTACGACGGTCTCCGAGCTGCTCGGCGAGACTCCGCCGGAACGTGACGCGATCGTCCGCGCCGGCAGGTTCGAGGGCGCCGAGGCCGACGGCTGGATGTACCAGCAGGCCGGTGGATCCGGCCGGGCGATGCAGGCGCTGCGCGTCCGCGTGCCGTACGGCGCGCAGGGCGATCTCGTACGCGTTCATCCGGGCGAGGAGTGGCTGTACGTCCTCGCCGGGCGGCTACGGGTGACCCTCGGCGACACCGTGCACGATCTCGACCCCGGGGACAGCGCCCACTTCGACTCGCTCACCCCGCACCGGATCGCCGCCGTCGACCACGACGGATCCGAGCTCCTCTTCGTCCACACCCTGCTCCAGAGCCCTGCCGCCGAGCTGTGCCTCGGCAGCGGGATCCACCGCCGCTGAGACCGGTCCGTCCGGTCGCCAGAGAGGACTGTCATGTCCGATTCAGAGAACTTCGATCCGCTCACCCCGGCCAGGTCGAAGAACGACGGACCGCAGGAGGGGAAGTTTCCGCGCGGCGTGGTGATCCGGCTGGTCGCCTATCTCGTCGCCGGACACGTCTTCGCGGCCTTCCTCTACCTCCTCTTCGCCGTGGCCGGCAAGGGCTGACCGCCACCGCCGCCGGGAGGTCCGGTTACGCCTCGTCGAGCAGTCGTCCGCGCAGCTGCTCCAGCGTCTGCGGAGTGAGCTTCAGTCCATCGGCGAGATAGCGGTCGGTGCTGCCCCAGGTCTCCTCGATGGTGGTGAAGGCCTGGGCGAGATATTCGGCGCGGGCGTCGAAGAGCGGGCTGAGCAGCTCCATCACCTCGGGCGACATCCCGGTCGCCGAGGTGTCGCTGCGGCGCACCTTGTACCGGCGGTGCAGCTCGTTGGACTTGAGGTAGTCGGCCTCGATGGCCTCGCGCTCGACCCCGACGGCGAGCAGCGACACCGCGATCGAGATCCCGGCCCGGTCCTTGCCCGCCGCGCAGTGCATCAGCGCGGGGACACTGTCCTCGGCCAGGGCGTGCAGCACCCGGCTGTGCTCGGCGGTGCGGTCCCTGACGATCGCCCGGTACGAGGCGGTCATCCGGGCCGCCCCCTTGCCGTCGGCGAGGATGTCGCGCAGCTGCTCGATGTCGCCGTCGCGGACCATCCGCCAGAACTCGGCGCCGTCGGCCGGGTCGGAGAGCGGGATGCTCACATTCCGCACACCCGGCAGCTCCACGTCCAGGCCGTCGAGCTTGTGATCGGCCGCATTCCGGAAGTCGAAGATCGTGCGCAGCCCGAGACCGCCGAGGAACGCCGCGTCCTCGGAGGTGGCGTGCGCGAGGTGACCGCTGCGGAAGAGCCGTCCGTACCGCACCCGGCGTCCGTCGACGGTGGGCAGCCCGCCCACGTCGCGGAAGTTGCGCACGCCCGACAGCTCGGGTTCCGTCGACGAGATCTGCGGCACCTGCTGCGTCACGGTGTCTCCTGGAATGTCTGGCGTCGGCGCGGCTCGCCGGCGAGGTCTCTCCCGCGACGATACGACATCGGTGCCTCGGACAATCATCTCGGCCGTTCTCGCCCCGACCGTCGGTGAATTCCCCCTGCGCGGGCGTTGCCCGGCCAGCCGTCGGAGCTTGATGATGTGCGGAACTGTGTGAATGTGGGGATGACATGATCGAGACTGGTGACAGGGGTCGGACCTGGCTGCTGACCGGGGCGACCGGCAGCTACGCGCTGCATCTCACGGACCGGGACGAACTGCTGCATCTGCACTGGGGGCCGCGCATCTCCCTCGCGGCCACCGAGACCCTCGCCGCCGCACCGGAACTGCCCTTCCGCGGCTTCGAATCGCAGCTGGACGGCCGCGAGGAGTACCCGGTGGAGGGCGGCCCCCGGTTCGTCCGGCCCGCGCTCTCGGTACGCACCCCCGAGGCCCGCGGCACCGAATGGACCTACGCCGAGGCAGCGGTGGAGGGCGACGAACTGCTCATCGCGTTCTCCGACTCCGTACAACAGCTCGCGCTCACGCTGCACTACCGGATGCGGGACGACTCCGATGTGATCGAGCGCTGGGCCACCGTCAGCCACGCCGGCCCCGACGGACCGCCGCTGGAGCTGCTGCGAGCCGACGCGGCCGCCTGGGCACTGCCCGCCCGCGACGGCTGGCGCCTCAGTCACCTGCACGGGCGGTGGGCGGCGGAGACGCAGCTCGTGCGGTCGGAGCTGACGTACGGTGAGATGGTCCTCTCCAGCAGGCGCGGTCACACCGGGCACCAGTTTCTGCCCTGGGTCGCGCTCGACGCGGACGGAGCCGCCACCGAGGAGGACGGCGAGGTGTACGGCTGCGCGCTCGCCTGGTCCGGATCGTGGCGGATCGCCGTGCAGCAGCTTCCCGACGGGCTCGTACAGATCACCGGCGGGGCCGGCTACGACGACTCGGGGCTGCTGCGGCTCGCATCGGGGGAGACGTACACCACACCGGTGTTCGCCGGACTGTGGAGCGCCGAAGGGTTCGGCGGGGCGAGCCGGGCCTGGCACGCCTGGCAGCTGGCCCACGTCGTTCCGGACGCCGAAAGCCTGCGGCCGGTGCTCTACAACTCCTGGGAGGCCACCGGCTTCGACGTCGCGGAGGACCAGCAGCGCGCCCTGGCCGTGCGCGCCGCAGCGATGGGCGTCGAACTGTTCGTGGTGGACGACGCGTGGTTCGGGCAGCGCACCAGCGACCGGGCGGGACTCGGCGACTGGACCCCGAACCCCGAGCGCTTCCCCGGCGGGCTGAAACCGCTCGCCGACGAAGTGCACGCGCTCGGCATGCAGTTCGGCATCTGGGTCGAACCGGAGATGGTGAACGCCGACAGCGACCTGTACCGCGCGCACCCTGACTGGGTGCAGCACTTTCCCGGGCGGACCTGCACGGAGTTCCGTAATCAGCTGGTGCTCAATCTGGCCCGGACCGATGTGCAGAACCATCTGTGGGAACAGCTCGACTCACTGCTCTCCAGCGCCCCGATCGACTATGTGAAATGGGACTTCAACCGCTGCTTCACCGATGCGGGCTGGCCGGGCGAGGAGTATCCGCAGAAGCTCTGGATCGAGCATGTGGATGCGCTGTACGCGCTGATCGACCGGCTGCGGGCGGCTCACCCCGGTGTCGCCTTCGAGTCCTGCTCGGGCGGCGGCGGCAGGATCGATCTGGGCATCCTCGCCCGTACCGACCAGGTGTGGACCTCCGACAACACCGACCCGCTGGACCGGCTCGCCATCCAGGAGGGCTTCGGGCAGATCCATCCGGCTCGAGTGATGGCCGCCTGGGTCACCGACAGCCCGAACGTCCAGCTCAACAGCAGGGTGAGCTCGCTGCGCTTCCGCTTCGTGAGCGCGATGGCCGGGGTGCTCGGGGTCGGCGGAGACCTTACCGAGTGGAGCGACGAAGAGCTCGCCGAGGCCCGGGGCTGGGTGGACCTGTACAAGGAGATCCGCCCGGTGGTGCAGCACGGGGCGCTGTACCGGCTGCGTGCGCCGCGCGGCGGGCTCAGCGCCGTGCAGTACACGCACGGTGACGAAACCGTGGTGCTCGTGTGGCTGGAGGCACAGAGGTACGGGGAGCTGCCGCCGGTCCTGCGGCTGCGCGGACTCGACCCCACGGCGACCTACACCTGTTTGGACACCGGGGCCGTCCACCACGGTTCCGTGCTGCTGCATCACGGCCTGCGCACCGGCCTGCGGGGGGACCTGGACGCGAAGGTGCTGAGGCTCCGCCGCGAATGATGTTCATGACATGTCCGCATTGAGGCATTTAGTAGAACATGTCCTGCTTATGCGGGAGATGAGGGGCCTCTCGTGAGCGGGATCATATCCGTGACGGTGCGTGGTGGCGCGGCGGCCGGGTAATCCGTACACCGCGCCGAAAGCCAAGATCCGTAATCCACGGAGTGTGACCGGAATTCCGCGCCGATTTCCCGGCGCGGATTCCGGCACGCAACCGATGGCTTGTTCTGCTCGTCCTCACTCGTTTACGGTCACCGTCAATCCGGACGGACCGCCTAATCCTGCCGCCGACCGGAATTCGCACCCACTCATCGTGTGGCAGGAGCGGGGGAACCAGGTAAGCCGCCGACCGGAGAAATCCGGCCGGCTCGGGGTGAAGTCGCACTTCATGCGACCGGGCATCTCCAGCCCGAACCCGACAGCTCACCTCGTAGGCGCCGGAGAGGAAATTCTTCATGCCCATATCGGGTAAGCACCGTCGTCCGAAGTCCAGCACCATCGCTCGTGGCGTTGCCGCCGCCGGCGCCGGCGGGGCCGTCATCGCCCTCCCGCTGCTCGGTGCCACCGGTGCCCACGCCGCGGAGCAGGCCGCCCCCGCCGCGCACTCTGCCGCCGCCCCGGCCGCCCCGGTCGCGAAGAAGCAGGCCGAGACCCGGACGTACTCCGTCGTCGCCGGCGACTACCTGGCGAAGATCGCCACCGACAACAAGGTCGAGGGTGGCTGGGAGAAGCTGTACCAGGACAACCGCGAGGTCATCGGCGGCAACCCGAGCCTGATCGTCCCGGGCATGAAGCTGACCCTCGGCGGCTCCGCCGCGGCCACCGGCAACACGCAGGCCGTCCCGGCTCCGTCGAAGGCTCCGGTGGCCACCAAGCCCGCGGCCGCCCCTTCGGCCGCCCCGAGCAGCAGCTCCGGCTACGTCTCCCCGGTCCCGGGCAAGCACACCACCAACTACCGCGCCTCCGGTGCCAACTGGTCCAGTGGCAGCCACACCGGCATCGACTTCCCGGTCTTCACAGGCACCAGCGTGAAGGTGATCACCTCCGGCACCGTCGTCACCGCCGGCTGGGGTGGCGCGTACGGCAACGAGGTCGTCGTCAAGCACGCCGACGGCCACTACTCGCAGTACGGCCACCTGTCCGCGCTCTCCGTCTCGGTGGGCCAGACCGTCTCCGTCGGCCAGCAGATCGGCCTCTCCGGTGCCACCGGCAACGTCACCGGCCCGCACCTCCACTTCGAGGTCCGCACCGGCCCCGCGTACGGCTCGGACATCGACCCGGTCGCCTTCCTGGCTTCACACGGAATCTCCGTCTGATCGGATCCGGTCAGGCCTGATCCGAACGGCTTGTTGATGGGGCGGTGCGCGGCGGCGCACCGCCCCTTCACTTATTCCCTCTTTACTAAAACCTGACCGGGTGGTCTATCTCACCTCCCGTCAACCCCTTATTACGGTCGCGTAGGTCACATTCGTCAGTGCAGGATGTGCCCTTGTGGCAGACGATTCGAGAAAAAATCAACGTGGCGTCAACAACCGGCATGGCGCCATCGGGTCGTACGCAGCGATTGGCGACAGCTTCACCGAGGGGGTCGGTGACCCGGGCCCGGACGGAACCTTCGTCGGCTGGGCAGACCGTTTCGCTGTACTCCTCGCGGACCAGCTCCCCGACCCCGACGCAGCGACGAACACCGATGGTTCCGCCGGTTCGGCTCACGGGAACTTCCGGTACGCCAATCTCGCCGTACGCGGACGCCTCCTCGACCAGATAGTCGAGGAACAGGTGCCGCGCGCCAAGCAGCTCGCCCCCGACCTGGTGAGCTTCTGCGCGGGCGGCAATGACATCATCCGGCCCGGCACCGACCCCGACGACGTGGCCGAACGCTTCGAGCGCGCGGTCGCCGACCTGACCCGGTCGGTCGGCACCGTCATGGTCACGACCGGCTTCGACACCCGCGGCGTGCCCGTGCTGCGCCATCTGCGCGGCAAGATCGCCACCTACACCGCCCATGTGCGGTCCATCGCCGACCGCTACGACTGCCCGGTCCTCGACCTGTGGTCGCTGCGGTCCGTGCAGGACCGGCGCGCCTGGGACGACGACCGGCTCCATCTGTCGCCCGAGGGACACACCCGGGTCGCGCTGCGCGCCGCCCAGGTCCTCGCCCTCGATGTGCCGGCCGACCCCGACCAGGAGTGGCCCCCACAGGCGCAGCGCGGCACGCTCGAGGTGCGGCGCGACGACATCCACTGGGCACGCGAATATCTGGTGCCGTGGATCGGACGGCGGCTGCGCGGCGAGTCCTCCGGTGACCACGTCGAGGCGAAGCGGCCCGACCTGCTGCCGCTGTAACCGGCGCGGTGTCCACTTCGGCCGGACGGGCCTGTTCGCCGAGGCCCGTCACCTCGGGCGGAATGACTCTGTACCTGATCATCATCTGGGTTACCTGTCCGAGCGTAGTGGCGGTCGCAGGCATGGGAAGGCACCTGGGGAGACGGGGAGAAGACGCGAGACGTCAGGGGCTGACGGAAGCGGAGCGACTGCCGGTCAGGCTGTCAGTGTCTCCTGGTCGATGCCCAGCTCGCGGGCGAGCGCCTCGTCGGTCCACGCCAGCATCGTGGCCCGGGAGAGCGGGCCGGCGTACGACGTCATCTGGACGGCCAGACCGTCCAGCAGCGCGGTCAGCCGCCAGGCCACGGACATCGGATCGTCGCAGTGGAACTCCCCCGCGGCGGCCCCTTCTTCGAGGACCTCGGCCAGTTCGGCCTTCCACTGCTGGTCGAGATCGCCGGCCACATTGCGCAGCGCCGGATCGCGCAACGAAGCCGCCCAGCCCTCGATCCACAGCCGCCACCCCTTGGCCTGCCCGGTCGGCGCGTACCAGCGGACGGCGGCGCGCAGCCTCCGTACCGCACTGGTGCGGCGGCTGAGGAGCTTGCGCAGATGGGCCAGGTCGGCCTCGGCCGCATGCGCGAAGGCGGCCGCGACCAGCTTCTCCTTCGTCGAGAAGTGGTAGAGCACGAGTGCGTTGCTCACCCCGAGGACGGACGCCACATCGGCGATCCGTACCGCGGCGACGCCCCGCACCTCGATCTGCTCGACGGCAGCACGCAGCAACTCCTCGCGTCGTTCCGCCACGCTCAACCGCACTCTTGCCACGGCGTCACCCTAACCAATGCCCGGGTCCCCGACAGGTCGGGGGCGGGACCGCAAGGGGGCCGCCCCCGACTTGCTTCCAGCTGTCAGGCCTCGGTCAGCACCAGATGTCGGCGCAGCCCGAGTTGTACGCGTCGATCAGGGTTTCCGTCAGCGACGCACCGGTGGTGTCCGTGACGGTTGTCCGCAAGTCGACCTTGGCGGTGCCCGCGGCAGGCACCGTGACCTTCCACCGGCCGTCGGCCCCGCGCGCAGCCGTGGCCTGCTTCCAGTCGGTGCCGTCCGTCGCGTACCAGACCTTCAACGACGCGATGGGAAGCGCCCGCTGACCTCCCTGTGCGGTCAGGCCGACCGTGTAGTCGAGCGGCTTGCCCGCATCCGCCGCGTTCTCGCCGGTCAGCGGCAGCGAGTAGTCGAGGTCCAGCAGCCGGGCCGCGGCAGCGGGCTTCTCGTGGCCGGAGGGGAACCGCCACTCGCTGGTCACCTGTGCCCCGAGCATCCATGTCACCGGATCCGGTGACATGCGAGTGGCATCGACGGTCAGCCGGTACCAGTTGTCCTTGCGCGGCAGGTCGAATGCCAGGTCGTGCAGGCGTACATGCCCCTGGGGTCGGACGGGTAGCCGTGCGTGCGCTGGACCGTCTTCACCTTGGCGAGGCGGGACCGGTTGGGTGGCCCGCAGAGGTCCGGCGGCTCAGCGGACCCGGCGGCTTGACGGGTTCATCGGTACCAGCCGAACCGCTCGGCCATCACCGGAAGCCGCTCGGCGACGAGGGCATGGGCCGCCGCCCGGGGAGTGGAGCCGTCGGCCTCGGCACGGGCCAGCATCCGGCCGATCAGCGCCCGCATCGAGCGACGGGTGTGCCCGAACGCTTCCTCGGCATCGGCCCCGATGTCGCCGAACAGCGTCCACCACCACCATGCGTTCGTGCCGGAGTTGACGACCACGTCGGGCAGTACGGTGATGCCGCGCTCGGCGAGCAGCGCCTCCGCTTCCGGCAGCACCGGCATGTTCGCCGCCTCGACGATCCAACGGGCGCTGATCCGGGCCTGGTTCGTGGCGTCGACGGCGTACGAGACCGCTGCCGGTACGAGCACCTCCGCCTCCTGCGTCAGCCACGCGTCGGCGGACAACTCCCGGTCTCCGTCCCGTAGCGCACCGCGGTCCACCGTTCCGTAGGCGTCCCGGGCAGCGAGCAGCGCCTCGACATCCAGGCCCGCCGGGTTGGCGATCGTCCCCTTGATGTCGGCGACGGCGACGACCCTCAGTCCGGCCCGGGCGAGGAACCGTGCCGTCGCGCCGCCCATGGTGCCGAGCCCCTGTACGGAGACCCTGGCCTCCGTGTACGCGACGCCTGCCCGGTCCAGCGCGGCGAGCGCCGACTCGGCTACCCCGCAGCCGCCGACCAGCTCGTCGAGCCCGATGCCGTCCACCTCGACGGTGAACGCGTCGGCGAGCCGCTGCCGGGCCACCGTCTCGTCGTCGAGGAGCGGATAGACCGCCTGGATCGAGGAGACGAGCCCGGCCTCGGCCGCCGCCCGGTCGACGATGTCCTGGGTGAGTCCGAGATCCTCGCCGGTCGTCCAGACGTTCTCTATATACGGACGCACGGCCCGCAGATAGCGCACGAGCACCCCGTACGCCTCCGGGTCGCGCGGGTCGCAGTCGATGCCGCCCTTGGCGCCGCCGAGCGGTATGTAGCGCGCCTGTGTGTCATCGGCATCGAAGTGGAGGGCCTCCTTCATCGTCATGCCCCGGGCAAGTCCTGCCACCTCGTCGAGCGTGCAGCCCGCCCGCATCCGCAGCCCGCCACTCGACACGCCGCGCACCAGTCGGTCGACGACCAGATGGCCCTGGCGTCCGGTGACGTGGTCCGTCCAGGTCAGCGAGATCAGCGGGGCGGGCGGAACGGCCGGGGACACCGTCGGCGCCGTCGGATTCGTCGGTGTCGTCATCGGGGTGTCTCCTCGGTATCAGTGATCAGGATGGGCCCCGGAGCGGTCCGGGCCAGGGCACAGCGAGCGCCTCCGGCGATCCGGGGTGGCCGCCGCGGTCAACGACTTACTGAATCGTCGGTCAGTATCGGGAGGCGGGGACGTCCCTGTCAACGTGGCCCTTGCTGAATCGTTGTTCAGCGGCTGGTGTGAGCCGTGCCCCGGGCGGCGGCCCTCGGCGCCTTGCACTCCTTGAAGCCCTGGCTGGTCAGGCCACGTGCGGAATCGGTGCGGGAGCGCAGGTCCTCCATGGCGACCATGGTCGTCGGCTCGATCAGGGGCTTCTCGCCGAGCACGGTCCTGAGCCGGTCCACCGGGGTGCGGCGCGGGTCGGGCGGCATGCGGGCGGTCGGGGCCGGTTTCCTTGTCCGGTGTCCAGCGGTGTCGGCGGGCTGCTGTCACGGATGCGGCGGGCGGCGGCCGCCGGATGTGACATGAGCGAGTGGCGGAACGCGGAATCCTGCGGTGGGTATGCACGTTGGATTCGTCATGACGGGAATCGACGCGCAGCAGGACGCGCTCCTTCGGCTGGTCGCCGAAGAGAGCGGCGGGGTGCTCGTGACGCTGAAGCGGGACGGCCGGCCCCAGCTGTCCAATGTCAATCACTTCTACTATCCCGCGGAGCGCATCATCCGCGTCTCGATCACCGATGGCCGGGCGAAGACGCGGAATCTGCGGCGCGATCCGCGGGCGAGCTACCACGTCACCAGCGAGGACCGCTGGGCCTGGACGGTCGCGGACGGCACGGCCGAGCTGTCGCCGGTCGCCGCCGATCCGTCCGACGCGACCGTCGAGGAGCTGATCACGCTCTACCGGGATGTGCAGGGCGAGCACCCCGACTGGGACGATTACCGCAGTGCGATGGTCCGCGACCGGCGTATCGTGCTGCGGCTACATGTCGAACACGCGTACGGGCAGCCGCGTGGCTGAGACGGCGGAGTCCCGCCGTCATTCCATCGGCCGCCCCGTACTCGCACTGTCTTACCCCCTGCTCATAATGAAACGACACCGACTCCCTCAGGAGATGTTGTGACCGGCGCTGACTCCTTGCATTCGCTCCGTACCCGGCTGCGTTCGCTGCGACCCGCCGCATTCGGCGCCGACCCGGGGGACGCCCGCATGGAGCGCATCCGGAACTCGCCCAATTTCGCCGAGGGAGTCTTCCAGAACCCGGTGGGGGCGCGTACCAGGCCGTCCGGCTCGACGCTGGAGTTCGCGAAGGTCTACTTCCACAAGGAGGAGCGGGTACGCAGGTCGCCGAACGGCATGGTGCCCGTCCATGCGACCACCCTCGCCGACCTTGCCCGGCCGCCGGTCTCAGGGCTGCGGCTCACCTGGATGGGCCACTCGAGCGTGCTCGCCGAGATCGACGGCCGACGGGTGCTCTTCGACCCGGTGTGGGGCGAACGCTGTTCGCCCTTCGCGTTCGCCGGACCCAAGCGGCTGCACCCGGTGCCGTTGCCGCTCGCGACGCTCGGCCCGCTCGACGCGGTCGTGATCTCGCACGACCACTACGATCACCTCGACCTGCCGACCATCCGCGCCCTGGCGGGCACGGACACGGTCTTCGCGGTGCCGCTCGGTGTCGGCGCCCACCTGGAGCGCTGGGGCGTGTCCACCGACCGGATGCGTGAGCTCGACTGGAACGAGACCACGAACATCGCCGGGATCAGCCTCACCGCGACTCCGGCCCGGCACTTCTGCGGACGCGGCCTGCGCAACCAGCAGCAGACGCTCTGGGCGTCCTGGGCCGTCGCGGGCCCCGAGCACCGGATCTACCACTCCGGGGACACCGGCTACTTCCCCGGTTTCAAGGACATCGGCGCCGAGCACGGCCCGTTCGACGCGACGATGATCCAGATCGGCGCGTATTCGGAGTACTGGCCCAAGAATCACACGGACTCCACGCCTCTCCCTGGTGGGTGGCCAGACATTCATATGACGCCGGCTCAGGGGGTCCAGGCGCACCTTGACCTGCAAGGGGGCAAGCCGCATGGCGTCATGATGCCCATCCACTGGGGCACCTTCACGCTCTCCATGCACGCGTGGGCAGAGCCCGGCGAGTGGACCAAGGATGCCGCCGAGGTAGCTGAGCAGCCGGCCGCATTCCCCCAGCCGGGCGAGCCCTTCGAGCCCGCGGGAACGCTTCCCGTCGATGCCTGGTGGCGGGCCGTGTCTGCCCCGATTGCACACCCCTGGCGCCGTACCGAAGCACCGGACGTTGCTCAGGGTCAGGACAGCCGCGATCTTGATCTCGCGGGTGAACGGTGACTCGGGGCAGGGGCGAAAGCCTGAATACAATGACGCAGGTGTTCGCCAAGATGGCGGAGGCCGAAAAGAAGCAGGCGATCCAGGTGCTCGACGGTCCCGCCCATCTGGGACGGGCCGAGGACGAGGGGCACAACGCGTGTGCCGACCGCGGACAGCACCACAGCCTCCCGCTGGAAGGCGCCGTGACCCTGGCGTCGAGAGCCGGCTGAGAGCAGTGATCGAAGATCGTACGAGAAGGAGGGACAGACGCCCATCTCGAGCAGCCGGCGGCAGAGACGCCACAGATCCAGGACCGCTGCCTGCGCACGCGTCGCGATCATCCTGACCGTCGCCTTCCTCGCCTACGGGTACCACGCCGACGGCGACGCATAACGGCGAACCGAGCATCACCCCATACTCCTCGCTTCCGGGAGCCAGCATGTTCCGCGGCCTCAGTGCCTTCCCTCTCACGCCCACCGACGAGCAGGGAATCGATTACACGGCGTACGCCGCGCTCGTCGCCCGCCTCGCGGCCGCCGGCGTGGACTCCATCGGCGCACTCGGTTCCACCGGCGGCTACGCCTACCTCACCCGCGAGCAGCGTGCCCACGCCACGAAGATCGCCGTCGACGCCGCCGATGGTGTCCCCGTCCTGGTCGGTATCGGCGCGTTGCGCACGGCACACGTCCTGGCGCTGGCCGAGGACGCCCAGAAGGCCGGAGCTCATGGAGTGCTGCTCGCCCCGGTGTCGTACCAGCCGCTGACGGACGACGAGGTGTTCGGCCTGTACGAGGATGTCACCCGCGAGCTGTCCGTGCCTCTGTGCGTGTACGACAACCCTCGCACCACCCAGGTGCGCTTCACCGACGAACTGCACGGCCGTGTCGCACAGTTGCCGAATGTCGCCTCGATCAAGATCCCCGCAGTGTCCGGCGACGCCGCACAGGCAAGAGCCCGCATCGACACGCTGCGGGCGGTGATCCCGGACACGGTCACCATCGGTGTGAGCGGTGATTGGGCGGCCGTCCGCGGCCTGAACGGCGGGTGTGACGCCTGGTACTCGGCCTTCGGCGGGATGTTCCCGCAGGCCGCGCTTGGCATCGCCTGTGCTGCCCAGGCCGGCCAGACGGCATGGGCGACGGAGTTGTCCGATGCGCTGGAGCCGCTGTGGTCACTGCTCCGCCGCCATGGCAGCCTGCGCGCCATGTCCGCTATTGCGTCCCACCTCGGCCTGACGAAGGAGCCGAACCTGCCGCGTCCTCTGCGGGGGCTGGACGACGCGGCGCGCCGGGATGTTGTCGCGGTTCTGAACGTCCTCGGACTCACCGCCTGAGCACGAGCGCGCCGGAGTCCCCCTGCAAGGCCGGGTGCCGTCCACGGTGAGGGGATTCCGACCTCCATGACCGGCGAACGCGTACAGCCTGGTCGAGCCCACGGTGTCAACGTGGAAGAAGTCTGCGGCGAGCGCACCGGACGCCTGGGCGCGCACGAACTCGCGCCAGGCCGCAGGACCAGAAATTCGATGGTCTTGTCCCGTTCGCTCATCGGCAGCAGGCGGAGCAGCGCGAGCGCGTTGCTGACGCCGGGGTAGCAGCACGAGTGATCACGTTGCCGTGCTGATCAGCGTCAACGCAAGCATCGTGGCGTGAGATCGGCCGTGAAGCTCCGCGGAGGGGAGATACCGCCTCCCACCGGAGCGGATGGGGTGTTCGGCAAGGACAGGGTCAGACGGTGATGTCGGCGGTGACGCCGGCGAACAAGTCGTCCTCAGGGAGCGAGGTGTCGACCAGCGAGCGGGCCGGCTCGTACCCCTCGGTCGGCCAGATCTCGCGCTGGACTTCGAGCGGCACCCGGAACCACGGGCCGTCCGGGTCGATCTGGGTGGCGTGGGCGATCAGCGCCCGGTCGCGCACGACGAACCAGTCGGCGCACTGCACCCGGGTGGTGAACTCGCCATCCCTGCGGCCCTCTTTCTCCCGGTCGGCGATCCACTCGCCGAAGCGGGACTCGTGGCCGTGCTCCACCAGGTAGGCGTGGAGGGCGCGGATCCGGGCCATCGAGAGGCCGTGGTTGCAGTACACCTTCAGCGGCTGCCAGGGCTCACCGGACTCCGGGTAGGCGTCGAGGTCCCCGGCAGCGTCGAAGGCGGCCATCGTGATCGTGTGGGTCATGATGTGGTCGGGGTGCAGGTCTCCCGGGCTTGGCAGACAGACCGGGAAACGTCCGGACGGGACCGGTCCGCCGTGTCAGGCGGGGGCAGCCGTTCGCGGCCGCACGTGAACCGGACCGCGGGTCCCACTCTGCTCCGGGTCCTCCAGGCTGCGACCGTTCGCGCCGGCATGCGTCGGCATGTCCGCTCGGGCATCGCCGTCACCTTCTGTGTTGTCGTGATGTCGGCGGAGGGCCGGAAGCGTCCGTCGTCCCGGCCTGTCATGGGGCGGGGACGACGGCTGCGTCTCATACGAAGGTGCTTTCGGCCGGCACGCCCCGTGAACGCCCACACCTGAGACGCCGGGGCCACTTCCGTTCCGAACGGCGAAAGCCGAGCCTGTCGTGAAAAGGACATGTCATCTTTGTGACAGTCGCCGGGGGTTCCAAGTGATGCGGGTGCGGCAATTGAATACGCCAGCGGTCCTGATCGGTCCGCGATCGGGCGAGGACGCCGTCGTCCCCCGACCACCTCCGCTTCCAGGAGAAACTCCTTGCGTACAGCCCGTCTCAGACCGAGCGGTGGACGTGCGGGGCGAGCCGTCGCCGCGGTCGCCGGCCTCATGTCGGCAGCGCTCGCCGTTGTCGGACTCCAACTGCCCACCGCAGCACCGGCGGTCGGCGCGCCAACCGCCAAGGCCGCGGCGACAGCCGTCCGGCAGTGCGGTGACCCCAAGCCCGGGCAGTTCGCCTGCATGGCGATGCGCCGCACCGACGTGGCCGCTCGCAGGGGTGTGCAGCCGCTCTCGGCCATCCCGGCCGGCTTCGGCGCCGACGACCTGGCGAGCGCCTACGCGCTGCCCGCCGACGGCGGCGCCGGCCAGACCATCGCGATCGTGGACGCATTCGACGATCCGACCGTCGAAGCCGACCTGGCGGTCTACCGTCAGCAGTACGGCTTGCCCGCGTGTACCACGGCCAACGGCTGCTTCACCAAGGTCGACCAGCGCGGCGGCACGAATTACCCGTCCGCCGACCCGGGATGGGCCGGCGAGATATCCCTCGACGTGGACATGGTGTCCGCCGCCGCCCCCAACGCCCACATACTGCTGATCGAGGCGGACAGCCCCGGCTTCGCCGACCTCGGTGCCGCGGTCGACCAGGCGGTCGCGCTCGGCGCGAAGTACGTCTCCAACTCCTACGGCACCCAGTACGACAGCACTCCGGGCAGCGGCGAGGACCCGTCGGAACTCACCGCCATGGACCCCTACTACAACCACCCCGGCGTGGCAGTCGTCGCGTCCTCCGGTGACAGCAGCTACGGCGTCGCCTATCCGGCGGCCTCGCAGTACGTCACCTCCGTCGGCGGCACCGCTCTGGTCAAGAACTCCGGTGCCGGCCGCGGCTGGAGCGAGTCGGCGTGGCACGGCCCCAGCGGCGGCGGCCCCGGTTCCGGCTGCTCGCTCTACGAGCCCAAGCCCGCGTTCCAGACCGACACCGCGTGCGCGAACCGCACCGTCGCCGACGTCTCCGCGGTCGCCGACCCAGCGACCGGTGTGTCGGTCTACCAGACCTACGGTGCCGGCGGCTGGGAGGTGTTCGGCGGAACGAGCGCATCCGCTCCGCTCATCGCGGGCGTCTACGCCGATGCAGGCACCCCGGCCGCGGGGACGTACCCCAACGCCTACCCGTACGCCCAGGCCGACTCGCTCAACGACGTGACCACCGGCAGCAACGGCACCTGCACTCCGGCGCTGCTGTGCACCGCGGGTCCCGGCTATGACGGCCCCACCGGGCTCGGCACCCCCCACGGCATCAACGCCTTCCGCACCGGTCCGCACGGGGTGATCAGCGGCACGGTCACCGACCGTGCCACCGGAAAGCCGATCGCCGGAGTGACCGTCAAGGCCGGTGACAACACCGCCATCTCGAACGCGTCCGGCACCTACCGGCTGGACATCCCGGCGGGCACCTACGACATGACCGCGAGTGTGTACGGCTACGCCACCGGCCGTGCCGCCGGCGTCGTCCTGGCCGACGGCGGTACCGTCGCCGAGTCCTTCAGCCTCGACGCCCTGCCCACGCAGACTGTCTCCGGCAAGGTCACGGACGGCTCCGGCCACGGCTGGCCGCTCTACGCGAAGATCACCGCCGACCGTGTTCCCGGCGGACCGGTCTTCACCGACCCCGCCACCGGCGCATACTCCCTGAAGCTCCCGCAGGGCGCCTCGTACACCCTGCACGTCACCGCCAACTACCCCGGCTACCAGGCGGTCGACAAGACCGTCCAGGTCGCGACCGCCGACCAGAGGCTGAACATCCCCGTACCCGTGGACTCGGCCGCCGCCCAGGCGCCGGGCTACGCCGTGCACCTGCACGGGCCGACCGAGGCCTTCGACTCCGCCTCCGGCCCCACCGACGGCTGGAGCGTGGCCAACGCCGACGGCAAGGACGGCGGCTGGACCTTCGACGACCCGGGTAGCCGGGACAACCACACCGGTGGCAGCGGCGGCTTCGCGACCGTGGACAGCGACTCCAACGGCGTCCAGGTGCAGGACTCCTCACTGGTCTCGCCGTCGTACGACCTCAGCTCGGCGACCACTCCCATCCTGGCCTTCGACACCGACTACGCCGGCTGGGCGGGCAACACGGCGGACGTGGACATCTCGTCCGACGGCGGCACCACCTGGACCACCGTGTGGCAGAAGAGCTCGATCTGGGTGCCCGGTCCGGCCCATATCGAACTCCCGCTCGGCGCCTATGCGGGCAAGAGCGACGTCCGGGTGCGCTTCCACTACACCACCTTCGACTGGGGGATGTGGTGGCAGCTCGACGACGTCTTCCTCGGGCAGCGCACCTACGACCCGGTGCCCGGCGCGCTCCTCGTCGGCCACGTGACGGACGCCAACACCCGCGCGGGCGTCAACGGCGCCACCGTCACCAGCAACGACGCGTCGGGTGACCACACCACCAGCACTGCCACGCCCGACGACCCGCAGGTCGGCGACGGCTTCTACTGGATGTTCTCGCATCTGACGGGCAATCACCCGGTGGCCGCTGTGCTGTCCCACTACTCCACGACCACCGACACCGTGAACATCACCCCGGACGCCACGGTCAAGCACAACCTTCCGCTCAAGGCCGGTCGGCTCAAGCTGACACCGGCGTCCATCGCCAAGAACGTGGCCTGGGGCAAGAGCGCCGGACAGACCGTGACCGTCACCAACGATGGCACCTCGCCGGCCACCCTCGACCTCACCGAGAAGGCCGGAGGATTCATCGTCCAGCGGGCAACCGCCGCGCGGCAGCGGGCCGGTGCCCCGCTGCACCTGGTCAAGGGCTCCTACTCGGCACTGCGGCTCACCTCGCCCGCGGCCGCCTCCGAGGCAGGCCAGGACCACGCGACGACCCGCGCCCTGGGCACCCCGGGCACCGCCTGGCAGCCCGTCGCCGACCTGCCCACCGCCACCGGCGACAACGCGGTCGACACCTACCAGGGCACCGTCTACTCCGCGTTCGGCTCCACCGGAGGTCACGGCACCAAGGACCTGTACGCGTACAACGGCGGCTGGACCAAGCTCGCCTCCGCCGCCGACACCCGCGACGCCCCGGCCCACGGCATGATCAACGGCAAGATCTACGCGGTCGGCGGCTGGGGCGCCAGCGGCAGCCCCGACGGCAAGCTGGAGATCTATGACATCGCGACCAACGCCTGGAGCACGGGCGCGATGATGCCCAAGCCGTACGCCGGCGCGGGCAGCGCGGTACTCGACGGCAAGCTGTACTCCGTCGGCGGCTGCTTCACCATCGGCTGCGGTTCCACGGACGTCTCCGTCTACGACCCGGACACCGACACCTGGTCGATGGCGGCCCCCTACCCGCAGCCCGTGTCCTGGGAGTCCTGCGGCGCCATCGCGGACAAGCTCTACTGCTCCGGCGGCGAGGCCCAGCACGTGACCACCAAGCACGCCTACGTGTACGACCCCGCCACCGACACCTGGTCGCCAGTGGCGGACCAGCCGACCGACGCCTGGGGCGCGTCCTACGCCTCGGCCAACGGCCTGCTGCTGATCCGGGGCGGCTCGGTCGACAACGGCACCGCGCTGACCAACCAGGTGTGGGCCTACGAGCCGAACGAGAACACCTGGACCGCCCTGCCCAACGCCAACACCTCGGTCTACCGCGGCGGCGGCAGCCTGGGCTTCTACGCGATCGGCGGTCTCACCAGCGGGGGCACTCCGGTCAAGACCTCCGAGGTCCTGCCCGGCTACGACCAGGAGCACGCCGCCGACGTCACCTGGCTGGCCGAGAGCGCGGACACGGTGACCGTCCAGCCGGGCGCCTCCAAGACGGTCACGGTCACGCTCGACGCCTCCGTCCCCGAGATCACCCAGCCGGGCACCCATACCGCCGCGCTGATCCCGCGCAGCGACACCCCGTACCGGCTCGACCCGCTCGGCGTGTCACTGACCGTGAAGCCGCCCACCACCTGGGGCAAAATCGCCGGCACGGTGACGGCGGCCGGTGGCAGCACTATCGCCGGCGCGACCGTGCAGGTCTCCACCTGGGCCACGCACTACACGCTCAAGACCGCCGCGGACGGCAGCTACGCACTGTGGCTCGACGCCCGCAACAACCCGCTCCAGGTCATCGCGGCCAAGGACGGCTACCAGCCGCTCGCGGTCACGGTGAAGGTCAAGAAGGGAGCTACGACGGTCCACGACTTCACCCTGCTGACGAGCTGACCCCGTCGGCGCTCCGGCATATACCCGAGACGTCCCCGTCGCCGGTGCTCTCCGGCGGCGGGGACGTCTCCTTCCCGCCGCCGGAACACACCTGAGCGCGGTCCGCAAGGCGGTCGCCGGCTCCGCGCGCGGCGTCGCGCCGGGCAGAACGACCGCGACAGCGCGAGCCGCGATGGCGGCCGGGAGATCGATGCCCTTGCAGCGAAGCTCGCTGAGGGCGAGCGGCCCTACGCCGCCGTACTCGCTCTCGCCGACCGGCTGGAGCTTGAGGTGGGTGAGGTAAGGAAGCTCGGAGCCCTAACTCGGCCAGCCGCCGGCGGCGTTCGCGGGTCCCGGAGTCGGGGGCCCGGCCGGGCGGAAGGCGCCGATCGCCTCGCCGATCGTGGGGCCGGCCGGTGCCGACCGTGCCGGTGCGGCGCCGGGCCGCGCCGGGCCGGGGGCGACGGTCAGGCGCATACCGGTCAAAGCCCCGCCTCCTCAGCCGACTTGACCGCGACCGCAGCCCAGGTGCGGTGCGGGACGCGCAGGACGTCACCGGGGAAGCGGTCACGCAGGATGCCGTCCAGATCGGCTGAGAACGCCTCGACCCGCTCAGGGGTGAGACTCGCGCCCACGCCGGCGCTGGCCCGGATCCGCCCGGTCCATGCCTGCGGGGTGTACGGCACGTCGAGATCGAAGGAGAACGTCTCGATGGCGCCGAAGCCGGCGGTGGCCAGATCGGTCAGCCAGCGCGGGTACAGCCCGGTGCCGCCCCCCATGGTCCAGGCGGGGTTGTACGCGGTGATCAACTGCTCGGTCACGGCGACGACGTTGCCGGGGAGCGGAAGCCAGTCGAAGTGCGCGATGACGGCCCGCCCGCCCGGGCGGAGCAGTCGCCACACCTCGGCGGCGGCCTTGGGGGCGTCGAACCAGTGCCAGCACTGGCCCGCCGACACCACGTCGAAGGAGGCATCGGGAAGCCCGGTGTCCTCGGCCGTGGCCACCTCGTACGCGATCTCGACGGCGGCTTCCCGGTCGAGCCCCCTGGCCTGTTCGAGCAGTGCGGCGGCGGGGTCGATACCTGTGACCCGCGCCCCGGCCCGGGCGAAGAGCCGGGCGAGGCTGCCGGTCCCGGTGCCGAGGTCCAGCACATCCCGGTCCCGCACCTCCGCTCCGAGGCGGTCGAGCCGCTCGACGATCTCCGGCGGGAAGCCGGCGCGGTGGCGGGTGTAGTCCTCGGCCGTCAGTCCGAAGTCCGGGTTCAATTCAGTGGACACGCAGCCCTCCGCTTTTTGTGCGTACGGAACCGATGTACGGGAAATAGAATTGATCAACGGATGTGAAACTACCCGGAGTTCATCACCAAGGCAACGAGTCGAAAGTGAATCACGTCACATGGGCGCCGTGCGGTCCGGTCGACAGGTTCGCGAGCGATAAAAAGACGCATTCACGATAATTCTTCACAGGAGTAATCCAGGCAGAAGCCCGCTGCCGTTCTTCACGTCGGATGGATGCCCAAGGCCGTCGGCGCGAACGTGACCTGCGCGGCCGCCCCTGCTGATGCCGCCGCCGCCCGGGCGGCCGGCGCGGCGACGGTTGTGGTGCCGCAGCCCTCGCAGGTGGAGGATGCACGGCCCTGACCGCTGTCGGCGGGGAAGGGCCATGCCTGCTGGAAGGAATACATCGACGGAACCGAGTTCCAGGTGGATGGGCTTGTCCGGAACGGCGAAATAAAGGGTCCTCTCCGTCTGCCGTTATCTACTGAATCTCATCGAGGCGCACAAGGGAGGAATCGTCGCCCACGTGGCGCTGCCGCCCGCCGAATACCCTCCGTTGTACGCGGAAATTCGGGCCGTCGCGGAAACCTCCGGCCCGGATGCGTGACCGCGCCGACTGGTTCGCCGGGAACGTCGAGGTTGCGCCCGCCGTCAAGGAGTGAGCAACAGTTCCGACATCGGCCGGTCCGGCTGCCCGGTGAGCAGGCCCAGCGCTGCCACCAGGCGGCCGGCGAAGTCGCGTACGTACGCCGCCGGGTACTCGGACTCGTAGTGCAGGATCTGCAGACGCAGCGTCTCGCCCTCCCGCTGCAGCCACATGTGCAGGCCGGGGGAGTCCGCGTCCTCGACGAGGTGGTACGGGGTCACCTCGACGCCGTCGCCGAAGCCGAGGCCGGCTCCCCACACGTCGTTGTACATGAAGTACACCCCGGGGTCCTTGCGGAAGCCGGCGGGCAGTTGGGGCCAGATCCCGCGCCGGACGAACATGGCGGGCATGTCGCCGTGCGCGGTAGCGCCCAGGATGCTCTGCCGTACGGCGCCGACCAGGTCCCGGAAGGAGCCGGAGAGGTCCACGTCGGTCGTGGGGAAGACGCCGTTGGCGAACCAGCCGACGGTGTCCTGGTACGCGCCGTCCAGGCGGTTCGCATTGGTGGTCAGGAGGGTGACGCGCGGTCGTCCCGTGACGTGAGCGACCAGCGCATTCACCACGGCCATCGAGACACAGTAGGGCGTGGCCCGCAGTGCCTGGGATGCCTCCCGCAGCGCGCGGGCGGTCTCCGGTGCGATGTCCAGTACCAGCGAGGACGGCTTCGTCAGCTCTCCGGCGCCCTGGTGGCCGGGCAGTCGCAGACCGAAGTCGGCGGCATCCGCAGGTAGTTGGCTCTGCCAGTACGAGGTCAGCTCCTGCTGCCGGCCGCTCTCCCAGCGTTGCCACTGCCCGGCGGCCCACTCCGCGTAGACGCCGGAGCCGCCGGTAGGAGCGGGGAGTTCACCACTCGTATAGGCGGCCGACAGGTCTCTGACGAAGGTGTCGAGCGACCAGCCGTCCGCGATCATGTGGTCGAAGACGAAGACCAGCATGTGGACAGCGGCTTCGCGGCGCACGGCGAGGGTCCGCCACAGCGGGGCCCGCGAACGGTCGAAGGGCTGCCGTACGTAACCGCGCAGGAACTCGTCGAGTTCCGCGTTCGGTACCCCCTCGTAATCCATCGTCTCCAGGCTGACCTCAGGACAGGGCTCCACCGTCAGTGCCGCCCTGTCCCGCTCCGCCCGGAACGAGGTGCGCAGCGACTCGTTCCGCTGTGCCACCTGGCGCAGGGCCGCGCCCAGCCGGCCGGTGTCGAGCGGGCCCGTGACCCGGTACACGACGTGGAACTGCAGGATGGGCGCCTGCGGATCGCGCAACGCGGACAGCAGCGCCCACTCCTGGGCCATGGAGGCCCGGCCGCGGTGGGCGGTGTCCTGACCGGTCGCCGCCGCGGTGTCGAGGGACTGCTCCGCCGCGACCCGCTCGGCCACGTCGCCGATGCTCTCCGCGGTGAAGAACGCCTGGGCGGGCACCTTCACGCCGAGCTCGCGCTCGATGCGTCCCAGCACCTGGAGGGCGAGGAGACTGTCGCCACCCATGTCGTAGAAGTTGTCCTCGGCCAGGACCGAATCGTCCTCCAGGACGTCGCGGTGGATGCCGAGCACGGCGTCATGGAGCGCCGCGTGGTCGGGTTCGGCTGCGAGGGACATCAGCTCTCCTTGAGAGGGACCGGGCAGTACTGCGCGTAGAAATCCTCGATGAGCGAGGTGACGGGGCCGTCGGGGCGCACGACATCGGCGTGTACGCCGTCCATCAGGACGCAGGAGAAGAGGGGATCGCGACGCGCGCGGAGCGCGGCTCGTTCGGTCTCCGGGATCACATGGCTGTCCCGCGGGACAACCATCAGTACGGGGATCCCGGCAGCGGTCAGCATGCCGAGCAGGTGGGTGTAGTCGTACTCCCATTTGAGGAAGCTCGACTCCGCCCATTCGCCGCCCTCGATCCGCTGCGGCCGCCGTTCCAGGGACTGGTCGAGCAGGACGAGGCTGCGGACCCGGGCCGGTCCCATGGCCACCGCGTGGACCAAGCCGACCAGGGCGCCGTACGAATAGCCGATCACATGGGCGGGCGAGGGCAGCACGTCGCTGACGCGGTGCACGTCGGCCGCGTAGTCCAGGGGTGAGTAACCCCAGGCGGGGGCGGGGCTCGACGGGTGGTCGCGCAGGGTTGGCAGCAGCGCGATCTCGCCCTCGGAGCACAGGGCGTCACTCAGGAAGCGCAGCTGGGCCCTGTCGTCCCCCAGCCCGTGGAGCAGCAGAAGCGGGGAGCCCGTCCCCCGGACGCCGGGGCGACCGGGCACGATGTCGTGGGCGAGCAGGGTCACCCCGTCGACCGCGGCCAGGTACGGCGTGGGCGGAAAGAGGTCCGGCTCAGTCATGGTTTTCCTCCCACTCCTTCACCAGGGCGTCCCGGTCGATCTTTCCGTTGACCGTGCGGGGCAGTTCGGTGACCACCTGGTACCGGGCCGGCTGCATGTACGAGGGGAGTTTTGCCGCCACGTGTCTCCGCAGCTCGCGGACGTCCGGCAGCTCCCCCTCGCGGGCGAGGAGGACGCAGAACAGGCGCTGCGCCCCGCCGGCCGAAGCGCGGGGCCAGGCGATCGCCTCCACGACGCAGGGGTGTGAGCGCACCGCGTTCTCGATGTCGCCCAGCTCCACGCGGTGTCCACGGAGTTTGACCTGGAGGTCGGCGCGCCCGTGGTAGGCGAGTTCGCCGTCCTCGGTAGTGCTGACCAGGTCGCCCGACCGGTAGTAGCGGCCCCCGTCCGGGCCCGGGGGGAACACGGCGAAGCGCTCCGCATTCAGCTCCGGCCGGTTCAGGTATCCCTCCGTCACCTGTGGTCCCGCCAGCCAGAGTTCACCGGGCGTGCCGGGGTCCTTCACCTCGGCTCCGTTCCGGTCGACGATGCGTACCGTGAAACCGGGCAGGGGCGCGCCGATGACGGACGTACTGCCGTCGGCATCGGAGCGGGTGACGCGGTGAAAGGTGGCGTGGACGGTGACCTCGGTGATGCCGTACATGTTGACCAGCTTCGGTCGGTCGAGGCCGTGGGCGTCCGCCCAGTCGCGCAGGACCGCGGGGGTGAGCTTCTCGCCGCCGAAGACGACGTACCGCAGGTCGGGCAGGTCACGGCCGTCGGAGCCGCGGGTGCGCAGCAACATGGCGAACGCGGTCGGCGTCTGGTTGAGGACGGTGATCCGTTCGTCGGCGAGCAGCTCCAGGAGCTGCTCGGGCGCGCGGGTGACCCACTGCGGTGGGACGACCAGGGTTGCGGCCGTGGAGAGCGCTCCCCACACCTCCCACACGGAGAAGTCGAAGGCGAGGGAGTGGAACAGCAGCCATCGGTCCGACGGCCCGAAGTCGAACAGCCCGTGGGTGGTGTCGAGCAGGGTGACGACACTGCCGTGGCGGACCGGTACTCCCTTGGGAACGCCGGTGGTTCCCGAGGTGTAGATGACGTACGCGGGACTGTCCGCGGTGGGCGCTGCCTGTGGCGGTACGGGTTCGGTCTCCGGCGGCCCGGACACGGGACCGGAACGCAGAGAGGCCACCTCATCGGTGGTGGTGCAGGCGAGCCGGGCACCCCACGAGGGGGCCGGCTCACCGACGAGGTGACGGGCACCGCTGTCGGCGACGACGAACTCGTTGCGCTCGGCGGGATTACGCAGGTCGAGCGGGACGTAGGCGGCTCCCGAGCGCAGGATGCCGAGGATCGCGGCGACTGCGTCGCAGCCGGCCTCCATGCGCAGCGCGACCCGGTCGCCGGGGGCCACGCCACGCTCCCGCAGCCGCCGGGCGATGCGCCGACTCCACGTGTCCAGTTGGCGATAGGTGAGCTGTGCGGTCCCGTCGGAGACGGCTATTCCGTCGGGACGCCGGACCACGCTGTCGGCGAACACGTCGACGAGGGTGCTTCGGGTCTCCTGCTCCGGTACGGGCACCGGCGATGTGGATTTCATTTCAACCTCTGGTCCCGGAGGGTGTGTCAGCGCGGGTCGATGCCGTCGAGGGCGCGGGGGCACATGCAGCCACGGTCCTCCGGAAGCTGGCGCACGGTCTCCAGCATCAGGCGGCGCAGTCGTTCGGCGTTCTTCGCGAACACCCGCATGACCTCGGTCTGTTCCACGCTCTCCTCGGCGTCGATACCGGCGTCGATGTCGGTGACCAGAGCCACTGACGTGTAGCAGAGGGCCAGTTCGCGGGCGAGGGCCGCCTCGGGCTGGCCTGTCATGTTGACCAGGGACCAGCCGGCCGACGCGAACCACTGGGATTCGGCGCGGGTGGAGAAACGAGGGCCTTCGACGACGACCATCGTTCCGCCGTCGTGGACGTCGTCGCCGGTGACAACGGCGGCCTTGAGCACGGCGCTCCTTCCGGACGCGCAGTACGGGTCGGCGAAGGAGACATGAACGGCTCCGTCGTCGCAGTACGTCCCCACACGTCCGTTGGTGCGGTCCACGAGTTGGTCCGGTACGACGACGGAGCCCGGACCGAGCTCGCGTCGGAGCGAGCCGACGGCGCAGGGCGCGAGCACCCGCGCGACACCGAGTGAACGCAGCGCCCACAGGTTCGCCCGGTAGTTGATCCGGTGCGGCGGGAACCGGTGGTCGGCCCCGTGCCGGGGCAGGAACGCCACCCGGCGGCCGCCGACCGTGCCCAGGGAGATCGCGTCGGACGGCTCGCCGTACGGTGTGCCGACGGTGAGCTGTTGGGCGTCCTCGAGCAGTTCGTAGAAGCCGCTGCCTCCGATGATCCCGATTTCTGCCGCCGGCGGTCGCTGCTCGGTCATGACGTCCCCCGTGTCTGCCAGGACTCGCCGAGGACCTCGTGGTCCAGCGAGCCGATGGTCGTGTGCCCGGGGAGCGTGTCTCCCCGGGGATCGTCGCCGCGTCGTACGGCGACGGTGCGCCAGCCGGCGACCGCGGCAGCCGTCAGTTCCTCTTCGGTATCGCTCAGGAACAGCAGCGACTGCGGTACGGCACCGAGAGCGCGGGCGATGGTCCGGTACGAGCCCGGCTCCTTCTTGCTCCCGGCGTTGCCGAGGTCGAAGTACCTCGTGAGCAGGCCGGTGAGGTCTCCGTGCGCGGTGTGCGCGAACCAGTCTCGCTGGGCGGCCACCGAGCCGGAGGAGTAGATGTGTACGGGGACTCGCGCTGTGCGCCACCGTTCGAGCGCCCCGGGCACGTCGTCGTACACGTGGCCGTTCAGTGAACCGTCGGCGTAACCCACCGCCCAGATCTCTCCTTGGAGAGACTTCAGGACCGGTACCTTCACATCGGCGTCCGTCCAGGCACTCAGGGCGGCCACCGCCTCGTCCTCGCCGGGGTCCGCGATCCCGGTCCGGCGTCCGATCGCCTCCAGGGCCGCCGCCGCTTCGGGAGTGCCCCTGTGATCGGCGAACCACCGGGCGAACCGCTCGCAGGCGAAAGGGAAGAGCACATCGCGTACATGCGACGAGGACCCCACGGTCCCTTCGATATCGAGGACGACTGCTGCGACGAGGTTCACGGGCCCGGCTCCAGCAGTGCGTCGAGGCGCGGGAAGACGCTCGCGATCCGATCGCCGGTGAAGTCACCCACCCAGCCGTCGGCCTCCTTGAAGAAGCGGATGGCGCAGAAGTCGGGGACCGGACCCATGTCGAACCAGTGGCGGGTCCCGGCCGGTACCGAGAGCAGGTCGCCCGCCTCGCAGATCACCGCGTACACCCGCTCCTTGAGGTGGAGGTAGAAGCACCCCGTGCCGTGGGCGAAGTAGCGCACCTCGTCCTCTGCGTGCCGGTGTTCCTCCAGGAAGGCGGTGCGCGCCTCGGCGGCGCGCTCCTGCCATGCGGGTCCCGGTTCGGGGATGAGCTGGGCCACATCGACCACGGTCATGCCGGCGCGGGCGGAGAGTTCAGCCACCTCGTGCCGGTAGTGGTCGAGCAGCTCCTGGGAGGTGGTCTGCGACGTGACGGCGGTCCGTACCTCCCAGCGCCCGAATTCCACTCCCAGCGCGGCGAGTTCCTCGGCGATTCGCCGTTCGTCGCGGGTGCGCAGCAGCACCTCGGCCGGGTTGCGGTCGGACATCACCTGGAGCTGCGTCATGAGGTGCCTCCGAGGGGCGAGGATGCGGCGGGGGATATCGGCGGGCGGGTCCCGTCGAGTACCAGCAGTTGGAAGACCGCCTCGAAGCATTCGAGCCGGTTGCGGGCCTGTGCCAGGTCCGCACCCCAGACGGTGATGCCGTGATGGGCGATGAGCAGACCGGGTGGGGCGTCGGGGTGCGCCTCGAGATGGGCGGCAACCTCGTCGGCGATCCGTGTCACCTCCGGCCAGTTGGCGAAGACAGGAACCGCGGTGTGCGCAGGCTCGGCCAGGCCGAGACCCTTGAGCAGCTCGAAGTGCTGCAGGAGCAGCGAGGCAGATCCGCCCTCACGCTCGGCTGCGAGGACGGCGGCCGCCGTGGCGTAGGGGGAGTGGACGTGGACGACGGCGCGGGCGTCGGTCGTGCGGTAGACGGCGGCGTGGATGCAGGTCTCGGCAGAGGCGCGCGGGCCGTCCGGATCCAGTTCCCGGCCGGTGGCCGCGTCGATCGGGACCATGTCGGCGCCGGACATGGCGCCTTTGTCTCGGCCACTGGCAGTGATCAGGGCGGAATCACCGGAGCCCCAGGAGCCGCGTACGGAGAGATTGCCCGAGGTGCCGGGCATCCAGCCGCGTTCGTACAGGGTCCGCGAGAGGGCGGCGAGTTCGCCTGCCGTCCGGGCGTGCGGAGCCTCGGCCCGGGGAGCGGGCGCGCCGGCCTCGTCGGTGCTCACGGCCGGCCGGAAGACCCGGCGTTCCGTGACGATCGCGGTGATCAGTTCGGCGGGGGTCACATCGAAAGCCGGGTTGTACGCGGTGGCACCCGCCGGAGCGGTCGAGTGGCCCGCGAGCGAGGTGACCTCCGAGTCCGCGCGTTCCTCGATCACGATGCCGTTGCCGTCCGGCAGTTCGGGATCCCAGGTGGATTCGGGAGCCACGACGATGAACGGAATGCGGTGCCGGGCCGCGGCCACCGCCAGGGCGTAAGTGCCGATCTTGTTGGCGGTGTCGCCATTGCCGGCGATCCGGTCGGCGCCGACGAGCACGCAGTCGACCAGCCCCTGAGCCATCGCGGCCGGGCCCGCCGCGTCCACGCAGAGCCGATACGGTACGCCCGCCTCGGCCAACTCCCAGGCGGTGAGCCGGGCGCCCTGCAGAAGCGGACGAGTCTCGTCGGCGAGCACCTCGACGACCCGGCCTCGGGCGGCGAGGCCGAGGATGGTGCCGAGGGCGGTACCGACGGCTCCGGTGGCGAGGCGGCCGGTGTTGCAGTGGGTGAGCAGCCGCAGCGGCCGGTCCGGGGCCAGTTCCTCGACGAGGTTCGCGGCCCGCTGGGCCGCGGCCGTGTTGACCACCTCGTCCTCGGCGATCATGGCCAGGGCTTCGTCCAAGACGGCCTCGGCACCGTCCGGCAGGCGTTCAAGCACCCGGCGTACCGCCCAGGCGAGGTTGACAGCCGTCGGCCGGGCGTCCATGAGGCGCGCGGCATCGGCTCGCACGGACGCGAAGTCCAGGACGCCGTCGCGGAGATGGACGTGGGCCGAGAGTGCGACCCCGAGGGCGCCGGTGAGTCCGATGGCGGGCGCGCCACGGACGGCGAGCGTCCGGATCGCATCGATGACCTCGTTCACCGTGTGCAGCCGGAGAACCAGGTACTCGTGAGGGAGGGCGCGCTGGTCGGTGACGACGACGATGCCGGCCTCCCAGCCGAGGGACGTCTTCATCGAGGGCTCGCGACGGGCCGGGCGGAGGTGAACGGTCGACGGGACATGGCTCTCCAGGGTGTGACACAGGTCAGACGGCCGGGTTCATGTGACTGCCGAGATATCCGGGCGGGAGCGGATCGCCCGGGGCGGGCGCGAGAAGGCGACGGGCTGCCTCGTGGGCTCAGCCGGTGAGGCCGCGGAACCCCTCTCGGGGTGGGCATCATCTGCGGCTGCCGGCCCGCCACCGCTGCACCATACCCTTGATCAAATACGCCACCAGTGTGATGCATGTCACGTTTGCTGGCCGGGATTGATGATTGGTCAAAAATCTCCCCGCGAATCCTGAAATGGGTGCGAAATGGCCCTGTCGAAAACGTCTCGGCCGTAATGTGTGCGGTCATGCCGCCATCAGCTCAATAGTCAAGTAGAGGTATGGTAATTTCCCTCGGAGGGGAGTGTGATCTACATCACGTCGACACATTCCGGCGGCCGCGCTTAGGGTTTGGATCATGCTTTTCAGCTGTAGTCAATTGAGCGCTAATTAACCGACCCGCCTGATATAGCCAATTGAGTGGGGAGAAAATTGTGCCTTCTCCTGTTCGGGCAGAGGCCCCTCCAGAAGAACCGCGGATTTCTCGAGTGGGAAAGGGTTGGCTGGGGGCATCACTGGTCAATGAGGAACAGCAATGGCGCATCGCGATGGCTCCGGAAGTCGCGGCCGAGCTGACTGCCGCCGCACGGGCCGCCGTGGGCGCAGGACGCCGGCCCGACCTCACCTCCCGCAGGCCTGCGGGGCTCGGCCTCACCAAGGAGTTCGCCGCCGGACTGCGGCGTCGCCTTGCCGGCCAACCGGGCTTCGCGGTCGTCACGGAATTCCCCGTGGGCGCGGACGACCCGCTGGAGACCGAGATGGCCTACTGGCTCTTCGGACTACTGGTGGGGCGTCCGGTCTCGCAGAGCCACAAGGGCGATCTGCTCGGCCGCGTCGAGGACCGCGGCGCGGACATCGCCAGCCCCGTCCAGCGAGGCTATGAGAGCTCCGCCGCGCTCCCGTTCCACGTGGACCGCACCGATGTCATCGGCCTGCTGTGCATACGCCCGGCGGCGTCCGGCGGACTGAGCCGGATCGTGTCCTCCAAGACCGTGCACGACCTGCTGCTGGAGGAGTCCCCGGATGCGCTGGCCGAGCTGTACCGGCCGTATCCGAATGACCGGCGCGGAGAGGAACAGCCCGGGGAGTGCCCCTGGTCGGGGATTCCGGTCTTCAGCCGCACCGGCGATTCGTTCGCGGTCCGCTATGTCCGGCGGTTCATCAATGGTTCGCAGCGCCATGACCGTGCACCGCGGCTCACCGAACGCCAGACCGCCGCGATGGACGCGCTCGACCGGATTCTTGAGCGGCCGGGGGTCTCCCTCGACATGGAGCTGCGCCAGGGCGATCTCCAGCTCATCAACAATTTCCACACCCTGCACGCGCGGTCCGCGTTCGAGGACGGTGGCGGCCGGGGCCGGCTGCTGCTGCGCCTGTGGCTCGCCTTCGAGGGCAGCCCCGAGCTGCCTGAGCACTACTCCTCTCTGTACGGCGCGGTGGCCGCGGGCAGCTACCGGGGTGGCGTCTGGCCCGTCGGTGCGACGCCCGGGACATTCGGCCGTCCGGTCGCGGAGCTCAGCTGAATTTCACTGACCGGCAACCTGGGGGAAACGCTCGGTTCGCTCCTGTCGGCCGTGAAATTCCCATTTTCGCCCTGCTCGACCTTTCGGTCTTGATCTCGTACGGTCTTTTCAATTTTGTCGTGCCGCTTTTCTTGCTGGCGGCCTCGCAGTTCGATCCGGACTGGGGACTGTCAGCCGGTCGTCGCTGCCCGCTCGCATTCCGTCTCCGATGCACGCGAACTCGGTACCGACTTTTAACCAGAAAGCAGGTTTCGCATGCCTGACATCGACCTCGATATTTATCAACGGGACGGCTATCAGCTGTTGCCGGGCCTCCTTGCCGAGGAGGACATCGGCCGTGCCGTGGACTTCTTCGACCACCTCGACGGGGCCTCGGAGATCACCCCGTCCTACGAGGCCGAGTACGACGAGGCCGACGGCGTCCGCCGGCTGCGTAAGCTCCGCCGACTGCTGTGGAACGACCCGCAGGTGTGGGGGCCGATGCTGAACCGCGCAGGCGTCCCGGACCTGGCCCGCAAGGTCGTCGGCGACGGGGCCGCGGTCGTCTTCCACGCGGCATTCCTCAAGCCCGCCCTGGTGGGCACCGACGTGGCCCTGCATCAGGACCAGGCACTGTGGACCTACCAGTACCCGAAGGCGTTCAGCGTCTGGTGCGCGCTGACCAAGGTGTCGCCGGTGAACGGCGGCCTCTTCGGCAGCCCCGGTTCACACGGCGGGGGTCATGTCCCGCACCGGGACCGGCCTGCCTACCGCTGGCACGCCAGCCTGGACGCCGCCGAGGACGGTCTGCGCGAGCCGGTCCAGTTCGAACTCGCCCCCGGTGACGGGGTCATGTGGGACCGGTACTTCGCCCACGGCAGCGCCACCAACGTCTCCCCGCACGACCGGCGTGGCATGGTCGTCGTCTTCGCCGACGCATCAGCGCCCGACTTCCACGCGAGGGACAGCTTCCCGCTGGCCGATCTGCTCGCCCTCGGGGTCGGGTGACATGACCACAACACACACCACGAATCCGCTGGCCGGTGGAGGACAGATGACCCGCATCATCGACAGCACGCTCCGCGAGGGCATGCAGTCGGCGCACGGCCGCTTCACCCTCGAACAGAGCGTGGAAATAGCCACCTTGCTGGTCCGCTCCGGGGCGGACATGATCGAGTGCGGCCACCCGGCCGTCGACGAAGAGGAACTCCTGCGGGTGGCGGCCGTCGTCGAGGCGGTCCGCGACACCCCCGTACTCGCCCACGCCCGCGCCCACTTCGGGGACATCGAGGCCGTCGCCAAGACCGGCGCGTCCTGGGTCGGTATCTTCCTCGGCGTCAACGACGTCTCCCGGCGCTCCCGGCTGCCGGGACGCACTCTGTCGCACCTGTACGAGACCATCCGGGAGTCCGTGACACACGCCCGGGAGCTGGGCCTGCGGGTCCGGTTCACGGTGGAGGACAGCAGCCGCACCGAGCCCGACGAACTCGTCGAGGCGTACCTCATCGCGGCCGAGGCGGGAGCCGAGCGCATCTGCTTCGCGGACACCCTCGGCATCCTGGAGCCCCAGGAGACCGCCGCCCGGATCAGGACGCTGCGCAAACGATGTCCTGGCACCGACATCGAAGTGCACCTCCACGACGACCGCGGCCTCGCCATGGCCAACGCCCTGACAGCCATCGACGCCGGCGCCGACTGGATCTCCACCTCGGTCAACGGCCTCGGCGAGCGCGCCGGCATCACCGACTACGCGGCCCTGCTGGTGAACCTGCACCATCGGGGCACCCGCACACTGGCCGACGGGGCGCTGCTCAGCGACCTCAGCCTGCGCGTCGGCGCCTACTCCCGCTCCATGCCGGACCACCGCAGGCCCGTGGTCGGGCGTGATGTCTTCCACCACGTCTCCAAGCTCCATGTGAAGGCCGTCGAGCGCGAGCCGGGATCGTACGAGTGGCTGGACCCGGCCACGGTCGGCCAGAGCGGCAGCGTGACCCGTCCCGCTCTCCCGGCCGACCCCACGGACTGGATCGTCAGCCCGCAGATCATCTCCGCGACCGAACTGCGCTACCACCGGGCCGGCCCCGGCGAGCGTTTCGTGCTGGTCGACAACCGGTTCGTCCCGGGCGCCGACCAGTACTGCATCGCCCGGCGCATTCCGCAGATGGACGACTACGGCGCGGGCCACGTCGATACGCACGTGCACCACTGCGACAGCCTGTTCATGTTCCTCGGCGAGGAGACCGGCTACGCCGGACTGACCGTCGAAGTGACGCTGGGCGAGCGGGTGTTCCCGGTGCAGAGCCCCGCAGCCGTCTTCATCCCCGCGGGCGTCGCCCACGGCTACCGGGTGGTCGGCGGCGCCGGCACCTACCTCAACCACGTCCTGGCGGGCGAGTACAACTCCAGCCTTCTCGACCCGATTGGGAGCAACCGATGACGATCCAGACCGAGAACGCCAAGGCCGCCGCCTGGGACCTGATCGGTTCCCTCTTCTGGGAATCGGGGCGCACCACCGCCAAGCCCAGCGACGAGGAGATCGGCCTCTTCCTCCACGGGATCACCGCCGGCGCCCGCTGTACCGTCGTGGGCGCCTCCACCAAGGATCTCGTCGAGGCTCTGCTCGCCCTCGGAGCCGAGGTCACGGTCGTCGACTTCTCGGAGCGGATGTGCGAGGACCTGCGGGCGGCGCTGCCCGACGGCTCGTGCCGCATCCTGCGCCACGACATCACCCAGCGGGCGCCCGAGGAGCTGCGCGGCACCCAGCAGTTCGTCCTGAACGACCGTCTGGTCAACCGATTCAGTGAGGTCGAGGCCCGCAAGGGCCTGGAAGGCATGCTCGATCTGCTCACCGACGGCGGGCAGGTGCGCGCCTCCATCAAGCTCGGCCTGTACCCGATGGACGAGCGGATGATCGCCAACGGCACGGAGCGCGGCACCCTCGAGAGCTTCTACGACGCAGGGACGAAGGTCATCGACTTCGCCGCGGCCGGCGATGTCCTCAGCGACTCGCTGCTCCCCCACGGCGGCATCGACTCCGAGCTGCTGCTCCGGTGGTACCGCGGGCGAGGCCGGGAGCAGCGCTTCGACCACGAGGACATCGCGGCGCTGCTGACCACGGTCGACGTCGAGGGCCGCGGCCTGCATCTGGCCACGGCCACCGAGTTCGGCCAGGCGCCGAAGACCAAGATGTACACCGCGACCGCCGTCCGCTCCGGCCAGGACGCCTGACCCATGTGCGGGGTCGTCGCAGTGAGCCTGGTCCCGGCCGCGGCCGGGACCAGGCCGGTGCCGGACGCGGCGGGTCTGGCCCGGCGCGCCGTCGGTCGGCTCGTGCACCGCGGACCGGACGGATTCGGGGTGGCAGGGGACACACGGTCGGCGGTGGCCATGTGCAGGCTGCGGGTACGCAGCCTGCCGGCCGACCGGGTCCCCTTCCCGGCCCACTCCGGCAGCACCTGCTACGCGTACAACGGTGAGGTGTACGCGGTCGGCCCCGGGGCGCTGGACGGCGCCACCGGGGTGACCGTGCCCCGAGGCGGTCTTGACGAGGCGCAGGCTGTCGAGGATCACGGCGCGGAGGCCCTCGACGGGATGTACGCGCTGGCACGCCGGGCCCCCGACGGCGGTGTGGAGATCACTCGCGACCCGCTCGGCATCAAGCCCCTGTATCTGCGACGCCATCGCCACGGCGTCGCGGTGGCCTCCGAAATACCCGCTCTGCTCGGTCCGTTCGGCCCGGCGCGGATCAGGCCGGCCGCGATCGCCCAGTTTCTGCTGCTGGGACGCGTGGTGGACGGCGGTACCTGTTACGAGGACATCGAGCCGGTACCGCCGGGTGCCCGGCTCGTGCTGAAAGAGGGACGCGCCGAGATCGTATCGGTCGCCCCCATCCCGTCGGCCCGCTCCGGCCCGGCCGGGTGGCCGACCACTTCCGAGGGCATCCGGGCCGCGGTATCCCGCGCCGTGGACCGGGTGCTCGTTTCGGACCGGCCGCTCGGGCTGGCCCTGAGCGGGGGCCTGGACTCGACAGTGGTGGCGCTGGAACTGGCCCGCCGGGGCATCGAGGACCTCGCCACCGTCAGCGTCGTACCGCAGGGCAACGGCGACGGTATACGCGAGGTCGCGGATCTGGCGCTGCCCGGCACCGCCTGGCGCGGCTGGCGGCACCGCTGGACCGGATTCGGCCCCGCCGATCTGCTCGCGGGCGTGGCCCACGCGGTCGCCGTCCTGGGCGAACCGACGGCGATGACCAGCGTTCCGATGTACGCGGCCCTCGCCCGGCTGGCCCGCGATACCGGCATCGTCGTGCTGCTGCTGGGCGAGGGCGCGGACGAGGTCTTCGGCGGCTACCGGAGCTACCTCGGCCTTGACGGACTGGGCAGCGCGGAGGAGTTCTACGTCGCGCCGCGCCGCGCCGAGCTGGCCCGGGCCCTGCTGGGGCCGGACGCCTGCGCCGAGGCGCTCGCCGCGTTGCGGGCCGCACTGCCCGCAGAGCGGGACCGGTCGGCGGCCGAGGTGGTGCGGGACTTCGAGTACGAACACAGCCTGGAGCCCCTGCTGCGCCGTGCCGACCATCTGCTGATGGCCCAGGGCGTCGAGGGCCGCACCCCTTTCCTGCACGGCGGACTCCCGGCGCTCGGGCGTGCCTACCCCATGACGGAACTGGTACGGGGCGGCCAGACGAAACTGCCGCTGCGTCACGCGTACGCGAGCGAACTGCCGCGTTGGCGGGCAGAGGTCAAGAAGCCCTTCCGCGCACCGGTGGACGACTGGCTGACCGGGTCCCGGCGGACGGCTGCGATGGGCGAACTGGAGCTACGGCGCGACCTGTTCGCCGCCGCGGGGCTGCGCCCCGAGGGCGTCGAGAGGATGCTCCGGGAGGTGGACGCCGGCGACGCCGCCGCCACCGGTCTGGTCTTCCCCCTGCTGAGCCTGGGCGCATGGCTGGAGCAGGCCGATTCCGAGGCCCTGCGCGGCGGGCAGTGACCACGCAGGACATCGAGCACACCGAAAACTTGAGGAGACGGTTCCTTCGTGAACGAGCGAGACAACTCCGTTCTCCCGGCAGCCGCCGGGCCCGCACCGCTGGATGCGCTGGGGCCCGACGTACTGCACTATCCGCTACCTGACATCGCGGCGGACGCAGGCGCCGACCTGGACACATTGCCGTACACCGTGCGGCTGCTGCTGGAGAACGCCGCCCATCTGGTGGCGACCGGGAAGGCGGGCCCCGAGGGGCTGCGCGCGCTCACCCACCCCGGGTCGGCGGGGGCGGGCGGCACGGCCGTGGCGTTCCAGCCCGCCCGGGTGGTGCTGCAGGACTTCTCGGGCGTTCCAGTGGTCCTCGACCTTGCCGCACTGCGGGCCTCGGCCGTACGAAGCGGCCTCGACGCCCGCGCGGTGGGCCCCGTGATCCCCGCCGACCTCGTCGTGGACCATTCGGTACGGGTCGACCGGTCGGGCACCGCCGATGCGCTGCAGATCAACATGGACCTCGAATTCGCCCGCAACCACGAGCGATACGCACTGCTGCGCTGGGCGGAACAGGCCTTCGAGGGGTTCCGTGTGGTCCCGCCGGGCGCCGGCATCGTGCACCAGGTCAACCTGGAGCGGCTGGCCCGCGTGGTGACCCTGACCGAGGGACAGGGCCCCCGGCTGGCCCGCCCGGACACCGTGCTCGGCACGGACTCGCACACACCGATGGTCGGTGCCCTCGGGGTACTCGGCTGGGGCGTCGGCGGCATCGAGGCGAGTTCGGTGCTGCTCGGGGAGCCCGTACTGCTCACCACACCGCGGGTGGTGGGCGTCCGGCTGACCGGTCGGCTGCCGGCCGGGAGCACCGCCACCGATCTGGTGCTGACGCTCACCGAGCGGCTGCGCCGGCACGGCGTGGTCGGCGCCTTCGTGGAGTTCTTCGGGGACGGCTGCGCGCGGCTGACGGTGCCGGACCGGGCGACCGTCGCCAACATGGCGCCCGACTACGGGGCGACCACCGCGCTCTTCCCGGTGGACGAGGAGACGCTGCGATACCTGCGCGCCACCGGCCGGACCGCGGAACACGTGGAGCTGGTGGAGCGCTTTCTGCGAGCGCAAGGGCTCTTCCGTGCGGAGGGCTCGGACGCGAAGGTGCGCTATGCCGAGGAAGTGACACTCGATCTCGGTGAGGTGGAGCCGTGCGTGGCGGGGCCGGGCAGACCCGATCAACGGTTGCCGCTGCACGCGGTGGCGCGCAGCCTGGAGGCGGTACGCGCAAGCGGGCCGGCCGAGCAGCGCGTCCCGCAGCCGGGCGACGGTTCGGTGTTCATCGCGGCCCTGACGAGTTGTACGAACACCTCACATCCCGGCGCGATGCTGACGGCGGGCCTGGTGGCGGAGCGTGCCGTGCGGTACGGGCTCGAGGTGCCGCCGTGGGTCAAGACGAGTCTGGCGCCGGGCAGCCGTGCCGTGCCCGCGTATCTGGACCGGGCAGGCGTGCTGCCCGCCCTGGAGAAGCTCGGCTTCCAGGTGGTTGCCTTCGGCTGCACCACCTGCCACGGGATGAGCGGGGAGCTGCTGCCGGAGGCGGCCCGTGCGGTTGCGGCCGACGGGGTGCTGGGGGCCGCCGTGCTCAGCGGCAACCGGAACTTCGAGGGACGGGTGCATCCCCAGGTGAAGGCCGCGTACCTGGCATCGCCAGGGCTGGTCGTCGCCTATGCCCTCGCCGGAACCGTCACGCGGGATCTGACGAAGGAGCCGGTCGGCGTCACGCCCGACGGGCAGGAGGTGTACCTCGCCGATCTGTGGCCTTCGCCCGAGGAGGTCGAGGCGGCGGTCCGTACGGCGGTGGGCCCCGAGCTGTACGAGGAGGCCTACGCGGATCTGTACGGGGGCGGCGAACGCTGGCGAGCCCTCGACGCACCGGACGGGGATCTGTACGCCTGGCCGGACGGCTCGGACTACATCCTGGAACCGCCGTACATCGAGCCGGTGAGCGGGGTCGCCGGGGTGACCGCGCCGAGCGGACCGGGCGGGGCGGATACGGACTCGGCACAGGGGGACCTGGTGGGCGCCCGGATCCTCGCGCTGCTGGGAGACGCCGTCTCGACGGACCACATCTCACCCGTCGGCCCGATCCAGCCCGACAGCGACCCGGGCCGTTATCTGTCCGGACTCGGCCTGAACACGGCGGAGTTCAACAGCTTCGGGGCGCGGCGCGGCAATCACCACGTGATGGTCCGGGGCACGTTCGGCAATCCGCGGCTGCGCAACGCGCTGGCGGGTGGCCGCGAGGGCCCGTGGACCCGGAGGTGGCCGGAGGGCGAGCTGGAGTCGATCCACGACGCGGCGGAGCGCTACCGCGCGGACGGGGTGCCGCTGATCGTGGTCGCCGGCCGCGAGTACGGCTGCGGCAGCGCCCGTGACTGGGCCGCCAAGGGCACCGCTCTGCTGGGGGTGAGAGCGGTCCTCGCCGAAAGCTTCGAACGCATCCACCGCAGCAACCTGGTGGGCATGGGAGTCCTGCCACTGCTGTTCCCGGCCGGCACGGACCTCGATTCCCTGAGGCTCGACGGGACGGAGGAGATCGATCTGCTCGGTGCTGCCGGACTGTCCCCGGGCGGGGAGATCCTTGTTCGCGTCCGGCGGGCAAGTGGTTCCGTCACGGCCTTCGCGGCGGTAGCAGCGGTGGAAACCGACCGTGAGGTGGCCTACTTCGCCGCGGGCGGGGTCCTGCCGTACACCGCCGCGCGCCTGCTGCGGGAGCGCGGGCGTACGGCGGCGGACTCCGCCTGACCGTATCGCCCGCGTGTTCCCGGGCGGGCCTCAGCGCCCGCCCGGCTCCCCGGCGGACGCGACGACAACGTGGCGGGCGTACCAGTCGGCCAGATCCCGCATGCGCGCCTCGACCTCCCGGTCGTCGGTGCCGGAGACCACGACGACGCCGGCGCGCAGATGGGAGGCGGCGGTGACATCGGGCATGGTCCAGCCCGGCACGCAGTGCAGCTCGGCGTGGACGACGCCGGGACGGGCGAGCACTTCGTCGTGGGCGGGCGCCTGCAGTACCGGTCCGTGGGGGGCGTGCAGGTTCATCCCGCCGTGGACGACGCCGGCGGTGTGCTCGGGGGGCAGGGATACGGCCGAGGGCCGGCCGAGCAGAACACGCACCCACTCGTCGTGCAGATCGATTCCGAAGGAGCGCCGGACCACTTCGTCGGTCCGGCCTCCGCCCACCCGGCCGCAGCATTCGCCGAACACAATCTCGTCGCCACGCCGGAACACCTCCAGATGGAAAACACCGTCGTGGTGCTCGAGGGCCTTCAGGGAGGAATGGGCCAGAAGCCGGATCCTCTCGTACAGATCCGGGTTCGATTCCGGGGGGAGGGCGATATGTGCGACCAGCCCGCCGTCGTGAATATCGATGAGGTTTTCCAGATACCGAGAGACCGAAAGAAGGGTTATTTCTCCGTTGCGGACGACTCCGTCCACCTGGAATTCCTTACCGGATATGTAATCCTCGACCAGCCACGGCCCCTTTCCGGCCTCGGCTTCGAGGTGTGCATCCAGGCTATCCGGCCGTTCGAGGCGGTAGGTGCTCTGCGCACCGCTGCCGTTCAGTGGCTTGATGACGACCGGGAACCTGTCCGCCTGGCGGGACACCTCGTTCAGGGTGTCGACGGTGACGCAGTCTGCGGTTGCCACTCCCGCGGCGCGGACCAGCGCTTTCTGTACTGCCTTGTCGCGCATGGCGATGGCTCGGCGAGTGGCCGAAGTAGTCAGCCGACCCAGATCCGAGAGGACCGCCGCAGCCGCCAGGCAGAACTCGAGCCCGCTGCAGACCGCGTCGAATTCACCGATTCTCAACGACTCGCGGGCCAGTCCGGCGAGAATTCCCTCGACGTTCGTCTGATCCGGCACGACGACGGTCCGCATACGCGGATGCGCGCCGCGCGCGTCTTTCAGGTCGGCTGGGGTGAGTACGCAGGTGACATCGGCTCCGGCACGTGTCAGGGCGGCGACCGCACGAGACATCCAACCGATGTGCAGCACTGCGGTGTTTTCCTGCGGCATGCAACCCCCTCATTAATTGTCGAGGTCCGACAATTTAATTCACACCCCCGAAGAATATCTATGTGAGGAAGATCACAGGACCCCTCCGAGGATCCAGTTGATCACCCGAATCGGCTCTGGTGAAATCATTCCCCATCGTTCGGAAACGCAAGGGGTACATAATGGAATGGAATAAAAAAGGACATTTTATCCGCTCCTTGCTGCCGCAGTCGAGGCCGGTGTGGGTGCTGGCGCTGAGCACGCTGGCGCGGAGTACCGGCAACGGTGTCGTCGTCTCGATCGTCGTCCTCTACCTCACCCGTTCCGTGAAGATCGATTCGGCAGATGTGGGTCTGGGGCTGACCGTCGCCGGTGTCGCCGGCATGCTTGCCAGCATCCCGGCCGGTCATGCGGCCGATGTCATCGGAGCGCGCTCCGCCGCGCTCGGGTCCGTGATCCTGCACGGCGTGGCGATCTGCGGCTACGTCCTCGTCGGCGGGTTCGGTGGACTGCTGGTCGCGGCCGGGCTGGTGGCCGTCGCGGAAGCCGCGTCGAACGCCTCACGGGGAGCGCTCGTCGCGCTCGCCGTGCCACAGCGGGACCGGGTGCGCACGCGCGCCTATCTGCGCTCGGTCACCAACGTCGGCTTCTCCCTCGGAGCGCTCTTCGGAGGCCTGGCGCTCAGCCGCGACACGGCGGGTGGCTACGCCACCGCGCTGGTCACCTCCGGGGCTCTCTTCGTCGTCGCGGGCCTGGCCTTCCTCGCCCTGGACCGGACGCCGCCGGTACCCCGGCCCGACGGTGCCTCCCCCTGGCAGGTCCTGCGCGACGGCCCGTTCGTCGCGGTCGGCGCGATCAACGCCGTGCTGATGATGAACGCCGGCATCCTCAATGTCGCCCTGCCTCTCTGGATCGCCGAGAACACCGACGCCCCGATATCGGTTTTCGCGCCTCTGCTGCTGGTCAACACCGTCATGGTGGTGTTCCTCCAAGTCCCCGTCAGCAAGGGTGCCGAGGACATCCGCGGTGGTGCCCGCGCGCTGGCCAGGTCCGGACTGTGGCTGGCCGCCTGCTGTGCAGTGATCGCCCTGGCCGCCGGCCGTGCGCCCTGGGTGGCCGTGGCGTTCCTCGCTGCCGGTGTCGTCCTTCATACGGTGGGCGAACTGCTCTACAGTGCGGGCTCCTGGGCTCTTTCGTACGAACTGGCCCCGGAACACGCCCAGGGCCAGTACCAGGGCCTGTTCGGCCTGACCACCCAGCTCGGCACCGCCATCACCCCCGCGGTCACCGCGCTGCTCATCGTCCGGCAGGGCTGGATCGGCTGGCTGGTGATGGGCGCGCTGCTGGCCTCCGCCGGCCTGGCGGCGCCGGCTGTGGCCCGCTGGGCCGAGCGTACCCGGCCCGAACCCGCGGAGCCGATTGCCACGGCAAGCGCCTGATGCGCCATCAGTTTTCTCCGGCGTCCCCGGCCGTCGATTCCGGCGGCCACGGTGGGCAGGGATGCACTGATGCGCCATACCGTGTGCCGATGCCCAACCTCCCCTTCTCGCCGTGGTGTACGACCGAGGGTCCGCCGGAGCCGTCCAGATTCTCGCCTCGGCCAGGAAGCTGTGTTCCGTCGTCTTCGTCTGCGACGAGGATCTGCCATTACGCCTGGCGCCGGCGCGCGCCGCGCATCTGTCGCAGTGACTTTGATGGCACGCCATGGCCGTTCATCAGGCAAGTCGATTGTCGGGTGAAGGGCTGTCGGGCTCTGTGACGGAGATCTTCAGCCGACTGTTGTCGCAGTCAGTGGCTGTCGGATATTCCGTGCGCCGATACATCCTGGCGATGGCTGCGCACTGAAGTGCCATGGACAGCGCCATGGCCAGGCAGATGCCGGGCAGCCCCGAACCCGACAGGCTGTATGCAAGCGCGAGTTGGAGTGCCACGCCGCATGAGGTGATCCGCGCGAGGGCCGGGCTGCCGCCGCTGCCCTCGAACACCCCGCCCAGCGCGATGAAGCAAGCGAGAAGCACCAAGTACGGCCCCAGGCAGCGCAGATAGAGTGCCCCCGCCTCGGCCACCTCTCCCTCACTACCGAAGGCCCGCATGATCCACGGCCCGGCGGCGAGCAGTGTCAGGAGAGCCGTGAACCCTAGCGATCCGGCGAGGAGCAACACCTGTCGTCCGATTGCCCGCCGTTCGTCGCGTCCGGCACCGAGCAGATGGGCGGTGTGGATGGCGGCAGCCTGGCGTATCGCGTAGAAGCCCATGGTCGCGACGTACATCGCCTTTGTCGCGATCCCATACGCGGCGACCTCGCTGACGCCGATCCGGGCGACGATCGCGACGAGTGCAAGCGCCCCCGCCATCCGTACGACGAAGTCGGCCGACATGGGAAGCCCGGTCGCAGCCGTCCTGCGCGCATCTGAACTGAGCGAACCGGCCCGGTTCGGGGCCGCCCGGGCCGCCTGTCGCAGTACGCCGTTGCGGTGCAGCGCCACGAAACCGCACATGAGCGCGGCCGTCCGGCCCAGCACCGTGGCGATCGCCGCCCCACGCACCCCGAGGTCGAATCCCAGGATGAACAAGGGATCCAGCCCGAGAATCAGTCCGTTCGCGAGGATCGCGAGCTTCATCGGGGTGCGGGTATCGCCCGCACCTTTGAGGATGCCGTCGACGACGTTGATGGCGAAGAACACCGCGATTCCTGGCAGTGCGATCGAGAAGTAGCCAGTGGTGAGGGGCAGCGAGTCGCCGCCACTGCCGCCGAGTACGAGGTGGGCGAGCGGTTCGCGGCACAGGTATCCACCGATGGCGACCAAGGGTGTGACGAGCGCCCACAGGACCCATCCGCCGCGCACGGCGGAGCGCATCGCTGCAGGATCCTCCGCTCCTCCGGCTCGTGCGACGAGCACAGTCGTGCCCGAGCCGGCGACGAGGATGACGCCGAGCAGCAGGTTCTCGACATTCGTGGCGACAGCCACCGCGGCGACGGCGCCACCACCGAGCCGCGCCACCCAGACCATGTCGATGATCCCGGCCGTGACCCCCGCGAGAAGCTCGAAGTAGACCGGATACGCGAGCGACACCAGCCTGTGCCGGTGTTCTGCTGCCCCCATGACTGCACCCCTCTTTTCGCTGTACCTCTAATCGAGGTACAGCGAAAAGAGATAGCATGGCGGAACGGGACGGGCAAGTGCGCCGACAAGCGCAGGAAGGAGCTTGGGCATGCTGGAGCTGTCGATTCTGGGTTTCCTCTTCGAGGAGTCCCTGCACGGATACGAGGTGAAAGCCCGTATCCAGGGCCTCAGTGGCCACATCCGCCCGGTAAGTGACGGGGCGCTCTATCCAGCTATCTCCCGGCTCGTGAAAGCGGGTCTGGTCGAGCAGCGCACCGAACCTGGAAGCGGTGCCCCGCCCCGCCGGATCCTGTCTCTCACCGAGGCGGGCCGCACCGAGCTGCTGTCCCGATTGCGGCACCCCAAGGAGGCCGAAATCACCGATGGGCAGCGCTTCTTTACTCTGCTTGCCTTCCTGCACCATCTCCCGGACCGTGCCGAGCAGGCTGCGGTGCTGCGTCGTCGACAGACCTTCCTCGACATCCCGGCGAGCTTCTTCTACCGCGATGGCGAGCCCGTGCGAGCCGAGGAGGCGCCCGGCCTTTTCCGACAGGGCATGCTGCGCATCGCTCGCGCCACCGGCACCGAGGAGAAGAAGTGGCTGGCCGAAGCCATCTGCAGCCTGGAGGGCTGAGCGCGGACCGGTGGCGGCGCCCATCCCGCTAGGGGATGGTCAACGACGAGATGTCCGCCGGCGCGGGGCAGGAAGACGGGTCCCAAAGGCTCGCCGGCAGGCAGAAGTGCTGGACTCGTCGTTCCGGCGGTTCCGTTCCGCCGTTGAAACCAGCCGGGGCCGAGCCTGATGAGGCGGGACCCCGGCCGGACGTCCCGGCGGTCCGGCCGGGATGACTTGAGCACTGCATCGGCTGTAGCGGAGGTCTCCCGCGCATGTTCGCCGTCCGCGCCACTCACGCAGACGCCGACGATCCGCATCCCGAGGGAAGGGGCGCGAGAAGGTCCGCCTCGCGTAGCTGCTAAAATAGAAGTAGTAACTTGTGCTTTGGCGCCTATGCGCGTGAGGTGGTCAACGTGGCGAGCCGAATCAGACTGGAAGACAGAGAGTGTCCGCTGTCGACGACCGTGGGGCACGTCGGTGAATGGTGGACCCTGCTGATCCTGCACGACGCGTTCGACGGCTACACCCGCTTCGATCAGTTCCAGGAAAACCTCGGCATCTCCTCGAGCATGCTCACCACCCGCCTCAAGTCCCTGGTTGCCGAAGGAGTGCTCGAGCGCCGCCCCTACCAGGACAATCCGACCCGCTACGAGTACGTCCTCACCGATCTCGGCCGCTCGATCCGCCCGGTCATCGTCGCCCTCGCCGCCTGGGGCAACTCACGGTTGGCGCCGGAGGAACGCAGCATGATCCTGGTTGACGCCAAGACCGGGGAAGAGGTCGACCCGGTCGTCGTCGACGCCGCTACTGGTAGGAGACTGGACGACAGCGAAGCCTTCGTCTACACCGCGGGACCCGCCGCCAGCGACGCCATGCGCGCCCGCTACGTAGAAACCGGCCCCACGTAACCGAAGGCACGGAGCCGCTGCTGCTGAACGCCGATTCCCGCCCTGCCGAAGGCAAATCAACCCGCGCGGCGGCGCGCATCACCTCCAGCACCTGGCTGCCCGTCGGCCGGCACCGGGGTCCGGCACCCAGGGACGTGACAAGTCAAACTCGCCTTGCCACACCGATGGACCGCACGCGCGGACGTGCGGCACGACACGATGAGGAAGAGGCACCTGTGCCGACTGCGGATGAACTGCTCGGCGCGGACACAGTGCACGCTCTGGCCGACTGCTGGCAGAAGGCGGACCAGCACTCCGTGGCGGCCGCGGTGCGCGAATGCGCGCCGCGCCTGGCGGGCCTGGGCCTGCGCGAACGCAGCGACCTGCTGTGCGACGCCCTGCTGTACGCCGGACCGACACCGTACGCAGCCTTCGCCTCCGCCGTGCACACCGCGCTCGACGACCCCGCTTTCAGCGGCTGGATGATCTGGCCAGTCTCCGAAGCCGTTGCCGCCAAGGCCACCACTGCGCCTCAGGGAACGTGCTTCGAGGACGCCCTGTGCCTCCTGTCGGATCTCACCCCTCGCCTGACGGCCGAATTTGCCATCCGGCGGTTGCTGAACACAGACCTGGACCGCGCACTGGCCGTGATCAAGAAGTGGACTGCTCATCCGGATGAACATGTGCGCCGCTTGGCCAGCGAAGGCACGCGGCCACGCCTGCCCTGGGCGGTCCGCGTACCCGCCATCCAGGAACGCCCCGAGACCACGCTTCCCATCCTCAACGCCCTGTACAAAGACCCTTCGGAGTACGTGCGCCGGTCGGTCGCCAACCATCTCAACGACATCAGTCACACACAGCCCGAACTGGCCGTCGACATGGCCGCCGCCTGGGCCGACAAACCAGACACCCACACCCCCCGGCTGATCCGCCACGCGCTGCGAACCGCAGTCAAAAAAGGGGACCAGCGAGCCCTGGCACTGCTGGGTTTCGAGCTCCCTGCCGACCTCACCGTCACCGGTCCGAACGTGGCGCGGGACATTGTCGCGGTGGGCGAACGGCTCCGCTTCGACTTCACCCTGGAAAACCGCGGAGACACACCCCAACGCCTGGCCGTCGACTACATCGTCCACTATCGCAAGGCTAACGCGACCACCTCCCCGAAGGTCTTCAAACTGACTGTCCGAACGATCCAGGCCGGGGAACGAGCCGCACTAAGCGCCTCCCGATCCTTCGCACCGGTCAGCACACGCGTCTTGCACCCCGGCACACACTTCCTGGAGCTGCAGGTCAACGGGCAGCCGCACGGCAAGGTGCCCTTCGAGGTCGTGCCTGCCCGGTAGGGCTCGTAAAGTCATCGCTGCTGGTCAGCGCCCGCCTTCAGGCTCGTTGGTGGGGACTTGTAATGCTGCCGTGATGATCGTGTCCCCTGCTCTACCGGACCGCCGCGCGCTGTTGTCCGTCCCCGCGGTCCTACTGGCCGAGAGGAGTAACTCACCTGCACATTCTTCGTCTGCTGAGGGAGCAGCACATCATCGCCGATCAGGCCCCCCGCGCCGCGGTACTTCAGTGCCGGCTGATCTGCCTGGTCCACAGCAACCACCCCAACATCCGGTTCGAGCCCGTCGGCGCCACGCCACGTCACGTGGAACAGCGACGAATGGGCGGACAGCAATTGCGGCTGAGGACCTGGCACGCCCGGAAGATCACCAGCGCCGCGAGCTCCCGGCTGCACTTCACTCCGCAACGGCTACCGGGGAGGCCGCCACGCTCTCCGGGTGCGACATGCCGCCACTGGCGTAATCGGCTCGTTGGGGCGGTTGGCGGTGCCAGGCTGGACGGGTTGATCGCTGTCGTGTGCGGAGCCCCGTGTGTGCGAGGTGACGAGCGCCATCCAGCGGATCGCCCTTGAATTTCCGATGGATTCGGGTGTGTCGGGGTGTGTGTTGGGCTGGGGACACGGTGAGCCGAAATGCGTGGCCGGGGTGTTGAAGACGCGGACGCCGAGGGCGCTGTGCCGGCGCCCGGCCACCGAAGTCGAGCACCGGCCTACCTGGCGGACAGCTCGGGGAGACAGCCGCCCGGTGAGTTCCCCCGAGCCAGCGGGACGAAGGGAATGCAGGCAGCGATGATCGAAGGCGCGAGGAAGCCGAGCAGATCTGAGGTGGACCGGTCGGAGGGGTTCGGCGAGCGGTTGCTGGGTGTGCTGATCGACCGGGCTCACGAGATGCCGCCGCAGCTGATCGCCCCGCTCGTTGCGGAAGAGGTGGCCAGGGTCGGTGGCCGGGACCTCTCGATCCTCTTGCAGGACTACGAACAAATGCTGCTGGTGCCGCTGCCGGGCCGGCGGCTGACAGTCGGTAACCCCGAACCGGTCGAGGACTCTCCCGCCGGCGAGGCGTTCTTGAGCCGCAAAACAGTAGAGGTGCCGCAGCACGGCAGTGTGCGGATGTATCTGCCGCTGCTGGACGGCAGCGACCAGATCGGCGCGATGGCCGTCACCCTGGACAGCGTCGATGATGACGACCGGCGGCTGCTGCGCAGACTCGCCGGCCTGGTCGCAGACATGATCGTCACCAAGGACGCCTACACCGACCTGTTCTTCCAGGCCCGACGCAGCGCCCCGATGAGCGTGGCCGCGGAGATCCAGTGGTCGTTGCTGCCCCCGCTGTCGATGACTGTTCCGCAGGTTGAGGTGGCAGGAATTCTCGAGCCCGCGTACGACGTGGCCGGCGACAGTTTCGACTACGCCCTCAACGGCGACATCCTTCATGTGGCCATGATCGACGCGATGGGCCACGGCCTGGACGCGGCGACCATGGCGACCGTGGCCATCGGCGCCTATCGCCACACACGACGCGCCAACACCGATCTGTCCCAGGTGTACGCGTTCATGGACAAGGCCATCAATGAGCAGTTCGGCCCCGACCACTTCGTCACCGCACAGATGATGTCTCTGAACATCGAAACGGGCCGGATGCAATGGGTCAACGCCGGCCATCCTGCACCGCTGCTGATCCGTGACCGCGCCGTGGCGGACCGACTGGAGAGCCCCACCACATTGCCGGTCGGCTTCGGCGGTGAGCAGCCGACAGTCAGCGAGCGGATCCTGGAACCCGGGGACCGGTTGCTGTGCTTCACCGACGGCCTGATCGAGGAGCACCAAGCCGGCGGAGAACAGTTCGGTGAGGAACAACTCATCGCGTGCACCAACCGGATCCTCCGTGACCGCACCGCGGTCAGGTCGGTGGTGCGTGGGCTCTCCCACGCCCTCAAACAAGAACGAGGCGACGTCACCAGCGACGACGCGACCATCTTCCTCATCGAGTGGCGGGGCGGCGACGCCGATCACCTCGCCACCCTCGATTGATCCGACAACCACCCGCGCCGTGCCCGGTGCAGGGCGACCGGCTGGAAAACCAGGGGCAGACCCGGACCCGACCCGGGGTTTTCCGGGTGGCGCTGCGATCCGAGGGAACTGACATCTGCCGGGCAAGATCCGGTTTGGTCGCGAACACATTCGGCTCGGGCCGGCCGGCTGCCCGGCAGCCGTCGGGATCGTCCGTCCAGGAACGTGGAACGCACAGCTCCCGGTCCGCGGCGGCGTGCCCTCGTTGGCGCGCACCGCCGATCAGCGACTTCCCTTACTCGCCCCGGTGGGTATCACCACGCGGACGGCGCCGGCGGTGTGACCACCGGCGGACGGTCGTCGCAGGTGATGGTGTTCGGCAGCTCCCACGGGGCGAGCCAGGGACCGGTGGTGCCGCCCCCGTCGTTGCCGCCGAGATCCGTCAGCGAGAACTCCGAGCCGGTAGCCGTGAAGTTGAACGACCCGCAGTTGTTGACGCCGACTGCCCCGACGTTGCGAGCGTCCACGTTCTCGAAGGACGCGGATCCCGCCACCCGTGCGCTGACGACCGAAGTGCCCGTACCGTCGACCTTGATGTCCTTGAAACGCACGTTCGTGATCGAGTACAGATCCTTCACCGGCCAGTCGCTGACCAGCATGATCGCGTTGTAGGTGTTGTCGAGAAAGTGATCTCCCGTCACCTGGATGTCGGCGTCGATGTCCTTCTCCAGCGCGTAGAACCAGATGGCACCCAGGCCGATGTTCCAGTTCAGCTCGTACGTGCCGGCGCGGACCGTGGTGTTGTCGGCGATCCGCAGGTACCCGGTGAACGCCTCGGCGCCGAAGCGCGACCCGACCTGGATGGCGCTGCCCTCCCGGATCGGGTCGGCGATGAGGTTGTTCGAGACGGTGTTGTCCTTGCCGCCGTAAATGGCGATGCCGTTCGCGAGTACCGGCGTCTGTACGGTGTTGTGGTCGAACGTGTTATTGGCATTGGCGGTCTTTTCGGACCACATGGCGAGGCCGTCGTCACCCGAGTTGCGGATGAAGTTGTTCGACACGACCGAGTCCGTCACGCCGGTGTGGAAGTTGAGGCCGTCGGCGATCTGGTCGACGATGACGTTGTTCGTGATCCGCAGGTTCGACATCGGTCCGTCGAACCACAGGCCCACCTTGGTGTGGCGGATGTAGAGGCCGTCGATGGTCGAGTCGCTCATCGCCCCCCCGACGCCGTTCACCTGGTCGGTGTCGATGCGCTCGCGGACGTCACCCTCGATCGCGAAGCCGGAGAGACGGACGTTGGTACTGCCACCGTCCGCCGCGTCCTTGCCGTAGAAGCCGACGCCGGTGTGGACCGAGCCGTCAGGCGCCGGGGTGTCGAGGTCGACCTGGCGCCCCTTGATGATCGTGTACCAGTTGCCGGCGCCCACGATCGTCACGTTGTCGACGACGATGTGGCGGTTCACCTGGTACGTGCCCGGCGGTATGTACAACTTGAGCTGCTTGCGCTTCGTGAACGCGATCGCCTTCTCGAACGCAGTGGCGGAGTCGCGCCGGCCGAACGGATCGGCGCCAAAGGCCAGTACATTCGCGGCGGAGACGTCGACGTACGGCAGGCCGACGAGTTGTGAATCGAGCAGGTCGATGACCGTCCACGCGGCTCTGCTCCCGACGGGAACCGTCAGCCGCACCTTGTCACCCGCGCGGTACTTCGTGCCGAGCAAGAGGCGCTGCTCGTCGTAGAAGTGGTTCGGCCGGAACGGCTTGGTGATCGTCGGGGCCGGCGTCGTGGCGCTCGGTACACAGGAGCACTCGGTGATCCACCAGTCGGGGTGCAACAGGCCGGCGTTCGGGTCGTTCGAGAACGGATACTGGTTGTACAGCCACGCGTACTGCGATGTGAGCGTCATGGTGGACCGGTTCTTGCCGTTCACCGTGACATCGAGCGGCGCGGTGATCCCGCCGCCGTTCGGCGCGTCCGGAATGCTGTAGCGCACGGTGATCGCGTTGGCCGCGCTCGGCAGCGTGAATTCGACGTACTGTCTCGGTGTCAGTTTGACCGCCATACGGCCGGACGCCTCCGCCTGCAGCGTATACGCGGTACGGTCCGGGCCGATGACCGCGCCGTTCGTCACGGCGTTCTCCGCCTCCTGCTCGACGAAGTCGACGCTCGCGCCCCTGCCCGCGACGAGCGACGGATCGAGGGCGGCGCGCGTCGCAACAGGGGTCGACGCCCTGTCAGTGCCTGTGCCGGCGAGGGCCGTACCGCCGGCCAGAACACTGAGACCGACAGCGGCCGCAGCCACCGCTACGACCGCCGCGGCGGCCCTGCGCGATGCTCTGCCGGACCGTCTCGCTGCGGCTCCTGTGATGCTCCATGACATCGCGTGCTCGTTTCTGTCGGAAGGATGAACGCCTGCGACGCTCGGCGGAGCGGAGGGCCCGGCGCGGTGGCGCCGGGTCATGCGGGTCGTGGGGCCGGTCAGGTGCTGAAGATCTGCATCCCCGAGCACTGGCCGGCCGGCCAGCCGGTGTTGGCGGTGAAGTTCAGCCGCACATAGCGGGTGGTGACCGAGGAGGGCAGGGTGAGGGTCGCGGTGTTGCCCGTCGCCGGGTCGAAGGTGCAGTTGGCCGAGGACAGCAGGGTGGTGAAGGTGCCGGCTTCGGTGCCGCCCAGCACCGACAGGGTCTGGGTGCGGGTGCCCCAGGCTGTGGACGGCGGCAGGTTCAGGACCAGCCGGCGGATGCCGGCAGCGGCCTGGAGGTCCACCTGGAGCCACTGCGGGAAGGCGTTGCCCCCGCTCTCCCAGTAGCTGTTGGGGTCGCCGTCGGTGGTGTTCCCCGACCCGTAGACCTGGGTGTGGCTGCTCTCCGACGTGGGCTTGTGCAGCGCCAGATCGGTGGTGCCTGAGCCGGCGTCGGTGGTGACGGAGACCTGGTTCGAGGGCTGGGAGAGGTTCCCGGCCGTGTCGGTCGCCACCGCCTCGAAAGTGTAGGCGGTGGACGGGCTCAGGCCCGTGACGGTGAAGGAGGTCCCGGTGGCGGTCCCGGCCTGGGTGCTGGTGGAGCCGCTGACCCGCATGATCCGGTATCCGGTGACCCCGACGTTGTCGCCGGCGGCGTTCCAGGCCAGCGCGACCGTGGTGTCGCTGTGGCCGGTGACCTGCAGCGACCCCGGCGCGGAGGGCGGGGTGATGTCGCCGCCGCCGGCCACCGGCGGGGTGGGCCGGATCGCGGTCAGGGCGATCTGGCCCTTGAGCATCCGGCCGCCGTCGCCGGTCAGCCGCAGGTAGTAGTCCGAGGAGCAGAAGGTGCCGTCCTCGTCGAGGGCGAGGAACCCGGAGTCGGTGGGCACCGAGGCCTGTGTCTCTGCGGTCTTGGCGATCTGGTTGCCCTCGTTGTACTCGTCGAACATCGAGATGTAGATACCCTGCACCCCGGCCCGGCACATGTTGTAGAACTGCCGCCACATGAAGTCGCCGTGCGCCCGCTGCCGGCCCGAGACGTCGCCGGGCAGCACGCACGGCTGGTAGTCCACGCCGTGCGCGACACAGTCCGCCTCGTCGCCGACGGTGTAGGTGTTGTAGGCGTTGTCGGACTCCGCGGCACTGCCGATCGCACCCACCATCCACGGCGAGATCATGTTGAAGGCGTGGTACACGTCCATGTACCCGGTCTTGGTGCCCGCGCCGCCGGTCCGCCACTCGCGCGGCACCCCGCCGATGACGTAACAGCCCTGCCCCTTGAACCAGTTGATCACGTCCAGGCAGGCATCGACCGAGAACGGGTGGTTGTCGTCGTTGAAGCCGAAGCCCCAGATGCACACCACCGGCTTGCCGTTCTGGCGGGCGTATGCCGACGAGGAGGTGTGCGCCGACATCTTGGCGGTCCAGTCCGCCTTGATCTCGGACTGCATCTCCCACCAGTTGGAGACGTCATACATGATGTAGAACTTCACGCCGTGCGACTCGGCGGAGCTGCGGACCTTCGCCGCCATCCCGTCGCGCGTGGGCCCCTCCTGGCCGCTGGGGTCGAACCGCTGCAGTGCCGCGGTGTCGATGGCGTTCTGCTGCATCCAGGAGAAGTGCAGGTCCACTGTCTGCTGGTCGTACGAGGAGAACAGCGTGGCCGGCTGGCCGTTGCCCAGGTTCGCGTACGCCGTCCGGTAACCGTGAGCGTACTCGCGCATGTCCGGCCAGCACGTGATGCCGGTGTTGGACCGGGACGGCGGCTGGCCCCAGTTCTGACTCCAGTGCCACCAGCCGTTGATCGGGGCGCTGTCGCCGATACAGGCGAACCAGCCCTGGTAGCCCACGGTGACCTTGCCGACCACGTCGCCGGGTGGACTGGCGGCGGCACCGGCCGGCGACGCCAGCGCGGTCTCTGCGGCCCCGATCCCGCCCGCGGCGGTGGCCGCGATCGCGGCCTGCAGGAAGACCCTGCGTGTGACACCCATCTGGACTCCTCCGGTCGGCTGTCAACTACCGCCGCTCCGCGGCTGATCGGCCATCCGTAGCGACTGGAAGCCTGGTGCCGGGGAGCGTAACGACACGGTTATGGTTCCGCAATACATGGTGCATCGAACGAAATAATTGACGGGATGTACGCAAGACACGACTTGCGCGGGTCCTGGCAAGTCCAACGTAAGCATTCAGCAGGTCGTGATCGGGTCCCTGTCTGACGGTGTGACAGGCCGTGGGTGGGCGCGGCAGGGTCCGTGGTCATGTTGTCGGGGCTGGAGTCTGCGTCGCGTGAGGATCTCCTCGCGGTGATCGGGCTGCTTCAGCGACAGGTGGCGGCCGGGGAGGCTCGGGCGGCGGAACTGGCCACGGCCGACGAGCGGTTGGCGGCGCGGATGGCGGAGTTGGAGGGGTCGCCTGGGGCGTAACTCCGGGAACTCCTCGATGCCGCCGTCCTCGGACACCTTCGGCCGTCCGGAGAAGAAGCCGCAGGTCAAGAGCGGGCGCAAACGGGGCCGTCAGCCCGGTGCCGACGGCAGTGGGCTGACCATGGTCGAGAAGCCCGATGTCACCGAGGACCATGTTCCGGCGGCCTGTACGGGCTGCGGGGAGATGCTGGGCAAGGGTGACAGTGTTGGCTTCGAGCGCCGTCAGGTCCGTGACATCCCGCTGGCCACGGTGAAGGTGACCGAGCACCGGGCCCATCGGTGCCGGTGCGCGTGCGGGACAGTGACCGCCGAGCCGATGCCCGAAGAGATCGCCGGATCTCCCTCCTCCTACGGCCCGAGCCTGCGCGCGCTCGCTGTCGCAGTACACAGCCATGAATCTCCTGGCAGACGGGGTGACGACCAAGATCACCCGCCGACTACCAGGAGTTTCGTCGTGCCTGTCCCCGGGACCGCCTTCAGCCTGTGGACGCCGGACGTGGCTCATAGCCCATCGGCGCGGCCCCATCCACTTCGTGGCCGTGCTTCGGCTGCGGTGCCCGCACCATCACCAACTACGAATCGTCACGCGCCGTTACGGTCCAACCAGCGCTTCTCGACAAGATCGTGTTGTGAGTTCTCAGAGCCAACAGTGGCTTGTGCCCCGCTCTTCCGGCTCGACGGCTGGGTGGGGCCTCTACCGGACCCGTAGCTCGGACCACCCCGGGACTCGCGCTACTCGAACCACGGACCGCCTAAGGCGTGACTAGTTAGTAGTACCCGGGATACACGGGGTACACAGGGTAGACCGGGTACACGGGGTACACGGGATAGGTGGTGGTCCATGGCTGCCATCCGCACTCGCCTGGGTGCCAGTCGCACCAGCCGGCGGGTACGGCCTGTGACGCGGTGGCCTGTGCCGGAACCTGTGGGGCCGCCTGGGCTGTTGGCGCAGCTATTGAGAAGGCAAGCGCTGAGGCCAAGGCGGATGCACACACGAACGCTGGGATTCGTCTACGCACAGTTCTGGTCATGATGAACCTCGTCCTGTGGAGACCCCCGAGTTCTGCTGTTCCCCCGTATTCCCACGCTCCGCCTCTTACCGGCCCCTGGCAACCTCTCCGCGCCTGCCGGCCGAGGCATGTGCGCTTGGCCTGGCTCCCGCAGGTCGGACGGTCGACGGCATCGTGACAGGGAGCCGATACTCCTGCTGAGGCCCGCAGCGGGATGCGGTCCCGGGTGTGCCGTGATCCACTGAGAGAGCAGATGTGACGGCGTCCGTGCGCGGGCGTGGGACGAGACGGCCGATCCGCAGGGTTCGGAAGGGGCGCCCACATGAAGGTCGTCGTGGACCTCACACGGTGCCAGGGATACGCACAGTGCGCTTTCGCCGCACCGGATGTGTTTGCCATCCGGGGGGACGAGGCGCTGCTGTACGACACCGATCCGGACGACGCGCAGCGGGAGAAGGTCGTGCGGGCCGTGGCGGCCTGCCCGGTCCAGGCCATCTTCCTCGACCGTGACGACAGCCGGGTCCGGCAGCCGGAGCCCGTGACTCACGTGGCCGCCCCCGGCGCTGCGGAAGCGTTCGAGCGTACGGGGCGCATCGTCATCGTCGGGGCGTCCCTGGCGGGCCTGCGCGCTGGCCGGACGCTGCGTCGGGAGGGCTTCACCGGCTCGCTGACCGTGATCGGGGACGAGCCTCACGCACCCTATGACCGGCCGCCGTTGTCCAAGCAGGTCCTCATGGGCCAGGTTCCGGCGCGGCGGACCCGACTGCCCCGCCGCGACGAACTCGACGCGCACTGGCGGCTTGGAGTCGCGGCCACGGGGCTTGACCTGAGCGGCAAGCAGGTGCTGCTGGCCGATGGTGCGAAGGTGGGATTCGACCGGTTGCTCATCGCCACCGGGGTGCGGGCGCGCCCGTGGCCGAACGAGGCGGAGGCCGCGCTCGACGGGCTGTTCGCGCTGCATACGCCGGAAGACGCGGAAGGGTTGCGGCAACGACTGGCGGCCGCACCCGGCCGGGTGCTGGTCATCGGTGCCGGGTTCACCGGCTGTGAGGTCGCCTCCGCCTGCCGAGAGTTGGATGTACCGGTGACAGTCGCGGAGCGGGGCCCGGCCCCGCTGGCCGGGGCGCTGGGCGCGGTGATCGGCGGGGTCGCGGCACAGATGCAGCGTGACCACGGGGTCGACCTGCGGTGCGGCGTTCGGGTCGAGTCGCTGGAGGGCGATGACAGCGGGAGGCTGCGGCGCGCCCGTCTGTGCGACGGCAGCACTCTGGACGTCGAAGTGGCGGTGGCCGCGCTCGGCAGCATCCGCAACGTCGAGTGGCTGGAAGGCTCGGGACTGGCGGCAGGTGTCTGGGGTGTGGCGTGCGACGCGGGCTGCCGCGCTGTCGACGTCAACGGGGTCGTCACCGACAGTGTGTTCGTCGCGGGCGACGTGGCCCGCTGCCCGCACCCCGTCTACGACTACCAGTACCTTTCCCTGGAGCACTGGGGCAATGCCGTCGCCCAGGCGGAGATCGCCGCACACAACATGGTCAGCGGCGAGGGCGAACGATGGCCGCACCTGGCGCTGCCGGAGTTCTGGTCGACCCAGTTCGGCACCGAGATCAAGTCCGTCGGCGTCCCGACCCATGCCGACCACGTCGTCATCGCCCAGGGATCGGTGGCCGAGCGCCGCTTCGTCGCCGTCTACGGCTACCACGGGCGCATCACTGCCGCGGTCGGCTTCAACCAGTCCAAGTGGCTGGAGTTCTACGCGGGGTTGATCGACCGGGCGGCGCCGTTCCCGCCGTCCTTCCGTACCAGCGACCGGCCCACCGACGCACGGCCGGTCGCGGCCGAGGTCCCCGACAGGCCCACCCCTCACGCCACCGTCGTGGTGACCGGTCACGGGCCCAGCGAGCGGCGGGCCACCTTGGTCCGCAGAACGTACCTGTGATGCCTGCCCGAGCCACGACGCGTCCGGACCTCAGAGTTGCGGGAGATGCCCCCCATGACCCAGACCAGCATCTGGCAACAGATCCTCGACCACTCCCACCGCGCCGACCCGTACCCGCTCTACGCCGAGCTGCGCAAGACACCCGTGGTACGGGTGGAGGACGGGAGCTATGTCGTGAGCACCTACCGGGAGATCGTCGCCCTGCTCCACGACCCGCGGCTCAGCTCGGATATGCGTAACCTCCCCGAGTTGGCTGCCGGGGCGTCGACGCAAGGGCCCGACGAGGGCCCTGCCACGCTCCCGCCCAGCTTCATCCTGACCGACGCACCCGAGCACGACCGGCTCCGGCGGTTGCTGACGCGGAACTTCGGCCCGCCGCACCGTCCCGGTCGCATCGACAGCATGATTCCCCACATGTCCGAGATCGTGACCAGCGAGATCGACGGCTTCGTGGGGAAGGACCGGTCGGGCGCGACCCGGGTCGACATCGTCGACGACTTCGCCTACCCCTTCCCGGTCACGGTGATCTGCCAACTGCTGGGAGTCCCGCGCGAGGACGAACCACGGTTCCAGGCAATGTCCGACGCGGTCGTCCAGGCCGGCGACCCGAGCACCGGCGGGATCGTGGAGCGGCAGCGCCGGCGCGCGAAGGCCGTCGCCGACCTCGGCCAGTACTTCGCCCAGCTCCTCGACGCCCGCCACGGCCGACGGGGCGACGATCTGCTCTCCGGACTCCTCAGCGGCGACGGCGACGAGGCGCCGATGTCACCCGACGAGATTCTGAGCAACGCGGCCCTGCTGCTCGTCGCCGGCCACGAGACGACCGTCAACCTCGTCACCAACGGCATGCTCACCCTCCTGCGCCACCCCGACGTACTCGACCGGCTACGCCGCGGCGACGAGCCCGATCTGGCCGCCCGGGTGGTCGAGGAACTCCTGCGCTACGAACCACCGGTGCAGTTTCTGTCCAACAGCCGGAACACCCTCGACGAAATCGAGATCGCCGGCACCACCATCCTCAAGGGCTCACCGGTCGTACTCGTGCTCGCCTCCGGCAGCCGGGACCCCGACTTCGTCCCGGACCCCGACCGCTTCGATCCCGACCGCGAGCACAACGAGCACCTCGGCTTCGGCGGCGGTATCCACTACTGCTTCGGAGCCCCACTGGCCCGTCCCGAGACGCAGATCGCCCTCACCGAGCTGGCACACCGGCTGAAGAACCCCCGACTTGTCGTCGACCCGCCGCCCTACCGCGCGAGTCCGTCCCTGCGCGGCCCCCGTCACCTCCTCGTCGAGATCGACGGCGTCAACCCCGGACGTCACCGCCCACCATGAGATCCATGACCGTGCACCGCACCCACCTGAGCACCCTGCGTGCTCGTGGATTCGCGGGTCCTGCATCCACCTCCTGCAAGCTCCTCCATGACTACGGCCCGCACCGTCCGGTCCGCCGGATCGGCCGGGCCGTTCCGCGTGTTCCGGCTGCCCGGGTGTCCGCGGGCGGGTGTCAACGAGGCGTATTCGGTTGTCCGTGCGAGAGCTCATACCAGAGCGGGACGGATGGCGGGCAAGTTCTGCAACTGCCCGCCACCGATGCTCGATCGACGACTACCGTGTGTGGTCGGTGATCAACGGTGGGCTCATATATTTCGTGCCTGCCCGACCGATGACCTGAGCCTGACCGACCACCGTAGGTGCCACCACATGAACGCCGAATCCTGGTGCCCCACGTACCGAGGACGCTGATGTCTCAACTTCGCGCACCCGAAGCGCGACCGGAACGCCGAGAGGGCGGGCGGCACGGCCGGCCGGGGGCCCGTGCCCACTCGGCCGCCGCCAGGCCGCGCGCCGCACAGCTGTCCCCCGATGCCCGCATACGGCCACAGATCTTCCGCGCGGCCGTGCTGCCGGCCATCGCCGTCGCACTGAGCGGCGCCGCGGCAGTCATCATCACCGTCCGCTCCACGGGTGCCCCGATCACCACCCAACTCTGGACCGTGCTGGGCGGGTCCGCGGCGCTGGCCGTCGCCGCCGTGGTCGCCGCGTTCCTCGGCGCCAACCGGGTCGCCACCACCGTCCTCGGCCGGTGTCTGGCCCTGCGCCGTGCCAGTGCACAGGGGCAGGCCGAACTGCAGCGGGTGGTGGAGCAGTTGCGCATCGGCGAACCGTTGCCCGCGCGGCGGCCCCCGCAGCCCGTTCCACCCGGCAGCGACGCCTTCGACCTGCTCGCGCAGGAAATGGGCCGCTCGCACGAAGGGGCTTTGGCCGCAGTCGTGCAGGCCTACCGGCTCACCCGCGAATCGGGCGAGGAACAGCGGGTGGAGGTATTCGTCAATCTCGCCCGCCGGCTCCAGTCGCTCGTGCACCGTGAGATTCAGCTGCTGGACGAACTGGAGAACGAGGTCGAGGACCCCGATCTGCTCAAGGGCCTCTTCCACGTCGACCATCTCGCCACCCGCATCCGCCGGCATGCGGAGAACCTCGCCGTCCTCGGCGGCGCCGTCTCCAGGCGGCAGTGGAGCAGCCCGGTCACCATGACCGAGGTGCTGCGCTCGGCGATCGCCGAGGTCGAGCACTATCCGCGGGTCAAGCTGGTGCCGCCGATCGACGGCACGCTGCGCGGGCACGCCGTGGCCGATGTGATCCATCTGCTGGCGGAACTCGTGGAGAACGCCACCGTGTTCTCCGCTCCGCACACCCAGGTGCTGTTGCGCGCCCAGCACGTCACCGCAGGGCTCGCCCTGGAGGTCGAGGACCGCGGGCTCGGCATGCCGGGCAACGAACAGAAGCGGATGAACACCCTGCTTGCCGACCCCGACCGGGTCAACGTCGCCCATCTGCTGCAGGACGGCCGGATCGGGCTGTTCGTCGTCGCGTCACTGGCCCGCAGGCACGGCATCGCGGTCCGGCTGCAGAGCAACATCTACGGCGGCACACAGGCCGTACTGGTGCTGCCGCAGTCCCTGCTCGGGGTCGAAGCGGACGCGGCCACGACGGCCGACGCCGCCCCGGTCCCGCCGCCCGGCCGCGTACACCGGCCACCGGCCCACGACGACGCCGCGCACCAGCGGAACCTGAGCCCCGCCTCGGCCCCGAACCGGCAGCCGCAGATGCCCAGTCAGCCGCTGCGGCTGCATCAGCCACCGCAGCAGTTGCGAAGGCAGGGCGAAGCCCCACCGCTGCCGCTGCGTGCCGAGAGAGTCAACCGGTCCACGCCCGCCGATGCCCGCCCCCGCGTCCAGCGCCCGGATGACGCGATTCCGGCGCTCCAGCCCGACCCCGGAGTCGTACGCGGCACCATGGGCCGGCCCCAACTCCCCAGGCGCACCAACCAGGAACACCTGGTCCCGCAGCTCCGGGAGGCCCCCGCGCCGCGCACCGAGGACGAACAACCCGTCCTGCACGACCCAGGCCTGATGGCGTCCTTCCGCCGGGGCATCGAGCTCGCCGAGGCCCGCAGCGTCTCGGACGCCGACACCGCGCAGGCCCCGGACGGCACCCCCGACGCGCCCGCACCGCAGGCCTGGCAACCGCCGGCCCCACTCGAACCGCTGCCGGTCCGCGGACTCACCGCGCGCGCCGAACCGTCGCACCCCGCCCCGGACCCCCTCGAAACGAACACCCTCAAGGAGTAGATGCACCATGGCGACCGATATGCCGTCCGGTCAGGTCTCGGACCTCGACTGGCTGCTGAGCGGACTGGTACAGCGTGTGCCGTACACGCGCAGCGCGGTCCTGCTCTCCGCCGACGGGCTGGTGAAATCCCTCCACGGCATGGACGCCGACAGCGCCGACCACATGGCGGCGCTGGCCGCCGGCCTGTACTCCCTCGGCCGCAGCGCCGGGGCGCGCTTCGGCGACAACGGAGAGGTCCGCCAGGTGGTGGTGGAGCTCGACTCGACGCTGCTGTTCGTCTCCACCGCCGGTTCCGGCACCTGTCTCGCCGTCCTCGCCGGACGCGAAGCGGATGCCGCGGTGCTCGGATACGAGATGACCATGCTGGTCAAGAGCGTCCGGCCGTATCTGATGACCCCGGCCAGACAAGCGGCCGGGGCACCGAGCACCACGGGACTGTGAGGGTGTCGGCCCCGCAGGACAGGCCGTTGCTCGACGATGCGGCCGGCCGGCTCATCCGTCCGTACACCGTGAGCGACGGCCGTACCCGTCCGACGACCGTGCTCGACCTGCTCTCCCTGGTGATGGCCACGGGCAGCGATCTGCAGACCCATCTCGGCCCCGAGCACTCCGTGGCGCTGGGGATGTGCGGCGGTCCGACCTCGGTCGCCGAGATCGCCGCGCATCTGCGGCTGCCCGCGGTCGTCACCAAGGTGCTCGTCTCCGACCTGGTGGACTGCGGCGCAGTCACCGCTCATCCGCCGGCTTTTTATGACATGCCCACCGACCGATCCCTGCTGGAGGCAGTGCTCGATGGCTTACGACGACAGCTCTGACGGCTTCGGCGGCTCGGCCGGGGGTGACGGCACCGGGGACACCGAGTACTTCCCCGTCGCGCTCAAGGTCCTTGTGGCGGGCGGCTTCGGCGTCGGCAAGACGACGTTCGTGGGCGCGGTCAGCGAGATCGCACCGCTGAGTACGGAAGAGCTGCTCACCCAGGTCAGCGCGGCGACCGACAGCCTCGAGGGGATCGAATCCAAGACCGCGACCACGGTCGCCATGGACTTCGGCCGCATCACGCTCGACGAGCAGCATGTGCTCTATCTGTTCGGTACCCCGGGCCAGGAGCGCTTCTGGTTCATGTGGGACGAGCTCTCCCAGGGCGCGCTGGGCGCGGTCGTGCTGGCGGACACCCGGAGACTCGAGGAGTGCTTCCCGGCCGTCGACTTCTTCGAACGGCGCGGCATCGGATTCATCGTCGCGGTCAACGAGTTCGACGGGTGCTACCGCTACGGCCCCGAGGAGGTACGTGCCGCGCTCGACCTCGGACCCGACGTGCCCGTCGTCCTCTGCGACGCCCGGATCGCCAGCTCGGGCACCGGAGCGCTGGTCACGCTGGTGCAGCACCTGATCAACGCCACCTCGGAGCCGGCCCCGTTCTCCGGCTTCGGAGTCCAGCCGTGAGCCGACATGCGAACGGCCGGCCGCTGCTGACGCCCGTCGACCGCGACGTGGCTGTCCGCACCCGACGGCTGCGGACGCTCGGGCTCGGGGAGCGGGGCGACACCTCGTTCCACAGCTTCGACGCGTTCGCCGACAAGGTGGCCGAAGTGACGGATGTGCCGTTCTCGCTGGTCAACTTCATTGACGGGAACCGGCAGTTCTTCGCCGGTCTGCACACCCCGGCCGGCACCCGCACCGGTTCCGATCTGGGCGCCACGGCCGCGGGCAGCGGCCGTGGCGGCCGGTACATGGCGCTCGACCACGGCTACTGCCCGCACGTCGTCGCACGGCGCAAGGCACTGGTCCTGGAGGACGTCTGCGACTACCCGCGATTCGCCGGAAACCCGGTCGTCGACGAGATAGGCATCCGTTCCTATCTGGGAGCGCCGCTCATCGACCGTACGGGCGTCGCACTGGGCGCCGTCTGCGCCGTCGACACCGTGCCCCGCCCCTGGGGGCGGGCCGGCCTTGACACGATCAAGTCCCTGGCGCAGGAACTCATCGGCCACATCCATCGACGGGAGGACAACCAGAGCATCAAGCCCTGATCCGCCCCGCCTCCGGCGCCCACACCTCGACCGTGGTGCCGTCCAGGAAGGTCAGCACCACCGAATCCGCGTCCGCCCGCACCACCACCGACGTACGCGACGCCCGCGGATGCACGGTGTCGCGGGACAGTACGATCAGTGAGACGTGGGTGCTCCGCCCGCCCGATTAGCGGTCGGCACGCAGATACGGGATCGCGGAATGCGGCCCGTACGCGTTGGACTGCACGTCCCTCGCGACGCCGGACCCGTACGTGGTCTCCAGGCCGCCCGCGGCAACTGGGCCGACTACGGCATCCAGAACACCCCCGCACCAACTGGACCGACACCGCCGCGCCCGCACTCGCCGGAACGGGATCGGTCATGACGGACAACCGCACCGGCCTGGACCGGCTGCCCGCCGTAGCGCTCGCCGTCGCCGCACGGGCCGGCGCCCACGGCGGCCCGGTGGAGCAGCTGCGCACCGACCTCGCCCGCACGGGCACCCAGTCCTCTACCGAGGGCACAGCGGGTGCAGGGCTCGCCCTCGACGCCGACACCAACACGGACACCCGCACGCTGTCCGAGGCGGGCGCCTGGTGGCAGGTCGATCTGGGCGCGACGAAGCACATCCGCCAGATCGAGATCTGGAACAACTCGTCGACGACGACCGCTGACTTCGACGTCACCACCGAAGACGGCACAGTCCACGTGAGCGGCAAGGGACAGCTCCCGACGGTCCTCGACCTGGACAGCCGGACCCGCACGGTGAAGATCGCGGTGTCGGGAACGGGGCGGGTGGCCCTGGCCCAGGTCCTGATCCACCCCTAGGTCCACGTCCTGACACGTTCATGGTGGACGGCTGCGTCCTCAATCGCCGGCACAGTCAAGCCCGTCGAGGGGGTCCTTCCCATGACCTCAAGGCTATGCGGGCGATTGAGGACAATGCGGGTCCTGGGCCGCCCCCGGTCACCGCACTCCACCCCGGGGCGCCCCCGTACTGCCCCGCAACACCACTTCCCCCTCCACCCGCACCACCCGCGCCCTCCGTGCCGCCCCTGTCTCCCGGAGCGCCAGCGCGATCACGCTCTCGCCCATCGATGTCAGCGGCAGTGCCACCGTCGTGAGCGGCGGCGACAGCTCCCGTACCAGCGGAATGTCGTCGAACCCGGCCAGCGACACGTCCTCAGGCACCCGCAACCCCGCCTCGCGCAGCGCCGCCAACGCACCGACCGCCATCACATCGGTCACCGCGAACACGCACGTCGGCCGTGACCGGGACGGCGCCCGCCCCGCATCGAGCAGCAGCCGCCGGGCCGCCTCGTACCCGCCGTCGCGGGTGAACGCCCCCTCCACCACCTGCCCGAGCCCGATGCCCGCCTCGGCGAGCCCCTCCCGGAACCCCGCCAGCCGGTCGGAGACCGTGGTCAGCGCGGCCGGCCCGGTGAGCACCGCGAACGTCCGATGCCCCAGCTCCACCAGCGCCCGGGCGAGCGCTGCGGCCCCCGCCCGGTTCTCCGGCTGCACGGCGTCCACCCGCAGGCTGCGGTGCCGGCTGATGACCGCCACCCGCCCGCCGACCCGGACGTACGGCTCCAGTTCGGCGTCCATCGCACGCTCCCAGGCGCGGTCCTGGAAGCCCGATCCGATCAGCAGGATCGCCCGGGCGTGCTGGGCCCGCAGCATGGAGACGTAGCTGATCTCCCGGGCCGGTTCGCGGAACGTCGAGGCCAGCATCACGAGCAGCCCCTGTTCCGTCGCGGCCCGCATCACACCGCTGGAGATCGCGGCGAAGTACGGGTCGCTGACGTCATGACAGATCACGCCTACCGTACGGTTGTTGGCGGCACCGGCCAGTGCCTGCGCGTGGACGTTGGGGATGTAGCCGAGCCGGTCGGCCGCCGCGCGCACCCGCTGCCGCAGATCGTCGCGGACCCGGGCCGTGCCGTTCAGCGCTCGCGAGGCGGTGGCCGGTGAGACCCCGGCTTCCCGGGCGACGGCGTCGAGCGTCACATGGGTTGCGGTCCCGACGCCACGCCGAGACCCCGGAGGGTTCGGCGTCGCCATTGTCACCGGCTGACTCAACTCGACTCCTAAGGGCGCGGTGGCGGCAGGGTCCCGAAACTTCGGGACGACCTATTGACCATGCGTGCAGGCAGTCATTAGCGTGGCGGCACCTTACCAGAAAGCGCTTTCTGAAAGCGTCTTCCCCGTCATCGCGAAATCGCACAGCTCTCCGTAACTGCCGTCGAAGCACAGGGAGTTCAAGTGAGCCAGAGCGCGTTGACCAAAAGTCCCGCCGAAGTGGCGGGAGTTGCCCGGCGGTCCGCGCCGTCAGCAGCTGAGCGGTTCGCGCGGGCGGCCGAGCAGAGCTGGCGTCCGGTCGCCCTGCTGCTGGCCTGTTTCGTTGCCTGGTGGGTGATCTCGGCGGCCGAGCTGGTGGAGCCGTACCTCGTACCGTCACCGGGGGCGACGCTCGATGTCCTCACGGGTAAGGCGAGTTATCTCTGGCAGCACAGCTGGGTGACGACGTACGAGACGCTGCTCGGCTTCGTGATCGCGGTGGCCGTCGGCGTGCTGGCGGCCGTGATCATGGTGTACTCCTCGACCGTCGAGCGCACGCTCTACCCGATTCTGCTGTTCGCCCAGGTCGTACCGAAGATCGCCATCGCACCGCTGTTCGTGGTCTGGCTCGGCTTCGGTATCGCACCGAAGATCCTCATCGCCGTCCTGATCGCATTCTTCCCCGTGGTGATCTCCATGGTCACCGGCCTCAAGGCGGTCGACCCGGAGATGCTGCAGCTGTCGGCGACGATGGGCGCCAAGCCCTGGCAGACCTTTCTCAAGATCCGCTTCCCGGCCTCCCTCCCTCATCTCTTCTCCGGCCTCAAGGTCGCGGTCACGCTGGCCGTGACAGGGGCGGTCGTCGGCGAGTTCGTCGGTGCCAACGAGGGGCTGGGCTACGTGATCCTCCAGGCCAACGGCAACCTCGACACCCCGATGCTCTTCGCCGGGCTGCTCGTGATGTCCCTGATCGGTGTCGTCCTGTTCGTCGCTGTCGAGATCGCCGAGAAGCTCCTGCTCCCGTGGCACGCCAGCCGCCGGGACGCACCCGCCACCACCTCGTACTGAACGCCACGCACTGACTGCTGTCACGGACCCCGTCGCGAGAAGGGCCAGCCCATGCACCCGCGCAGACTCCTGATCGGTGTCGTACCTCTTGTTCTGCTGGCCACGGCCTGCGGCGAGAACGACGCGTCGACCACCAGTGAATCGGGCAAGAAGCTGGACAAGGTCACGCTGACGCTCAACTGGTATCCATACGGCGAACACGCGCCGTTCTACTACGGCAAGCAGCAGAAGATCTTCGAGAAACACGGCATCGATCTGACGATTCAGGCGGGCCAGGGCTCGCAGAAGACGGTGCAGGCGACCGCCGCGGGGCAGACCGACTTCGGCTGGGCCGACACCCCGGCGCTGCTGGCCGCGGTCGACCAGGGGGTGCGGGTCAAGAGCCTCGGCGTCTTCCTGCAGACCACTCCCGCGTCCGTGCAGTCCTTCGACGCCAAGGGCATCGGGTCACCCGCCGATCTCAAGGGGAAGACGATCGCAGGGACGGCCGGGGACGCACTCTCCAAGACGTTCCCGATCTTCCTCAAGAAGAACAACATCGACGAGTCGGACGTGAAGGTCCAGAACACCGACCCGGCGGGCAAGATCGCCGCGGTGATCTCGGGGAAGACCGACGGACTGCTCGGATACGCCAGTGACCAGGGCCCCACCATGCAGGACAAGGCCAAGAAGCCCGTCTCGTACCTCCGCTTCTCCGAGAACGGGCTGAACTTCTACTCCAACGGCCTGCTTGCCGGGCAGAAGCTCCTTGCCTCGAAGTCGGAGCTCGCGGGGCGCATGGCGCAGGCGGTCAGCGAGGCGTGGGCCGCCGCGGAGAAGGCGCCCGGCCCCGCGGTTGCCGCGATGGACGGAGCGTCGGAGCAGTTGCCGCCGAAGAACGTGCTGGCGGAGCAGTTCAAGACGACGCTCACGCTGCTGCACACCTCGTCGACCGAGGGCAAGGCCCCCGGGGTCAATAACGAGGCGGACTGGCAGCAGACCATCGATGTCTTCGCCGAGGCCGGCATGGTCGCCGAGCCGAAGGCCGTGGGGGAGTACTGGGACGCGAAGACAGCGCCGAAGGGATGACGATGCCCAAGCAGGAGGCGAAGCCCCTGGAGCGGGACCCGCTGTCCTCGGGCGACCGCGGCGCCGTCACGCCGGCCGTCGGAGTGTCGGACGTCTCGGTGCGGTTCCGTGGCAGGAACCGCGATGTCACCGCTCTGCGCGACGTCTCGCTCGATGTGGCGCCGGGCGAGTTCGTGGCCCTGGTCGGTCCGTCCGGATGCGGCAAGTCGACCCTGCTCAAGCTGGTCGCAGGGCTGCTGAAGCCGTCCACGGGTGAGGTCCGGCTCGGTGGCGAGCAGGTCAAGGGCCCACGGCACGACATCGGTTACGTCTTCCAGCGCGCCGCTCTCCTCGAGTGGCGTTCCGCGCGCCGCAACATCCTGCTCCAGGCGGAGATCCGGAAGATGCCCGCGGCCCGGGCGCGCGAACGGGTGGACGCACTGATCCGGATGACCGGGCTCGACGGCTTCGAGGACGCGTATCCGCACGAGTTGTCCGGTGGCATGCAGCAACGGGTGGCGCTGTGCCGGGCGTTGTTGCACGAACCGCCGGTCCTGCTGATGGACGAGCCGTTCGGCGCGCTCGACGCCCTCACCCGCGAGCAGATGAACATGGAGCTCAACCGAATCTGGCGGGAGACCGGCACCACCGTGCTGCTGGTCACCCACTCGATATCGGAGGCGGTCTATCTGGCCGACCGGGTGGTGGTGATGAGCCCGCGGCCGGGCACCATCACCGAGATCATCGAGGTGGGACTCGACGCGGAAAGGGAGTACGGCGAGACGCTCGGCCGCCCGGAGTTCCGGGACGCGGCCGCCCACATCCGCGATCTGCTCGGGGCGGCGTCCGCGCACGACTGAGCAGGGAAGGGCCGGGGCGTCGACGCCCCGGCCTTCGAGCGAGGTGCCGGCGCCGCTGCCCGCGTGCACAGTCGCAGACGCCCGGGTCTGCGCGCGGTTGTGCTGATGTCCGTGTCCCCGTGTCCCCGTGCACAGGCGCCTGCGCCCTGACCTTTGTACGAAACGCTCTGCGCCCCGGCCATCGTGCGCATGCGCCTGCCCCCGTCGTGGGCCCAGGACTCACGCCAGCGCGAAAGCGTCCGCCAGCATCTCGGTCTGCGCGGCCAGCAGCGTGTCGCCGCCGTGCCCCATGCCCGCGAACTGACCGGCCGCCTCAAGCCCGACCGATCCGTGCAGCTGCGCCCAGGCGAGCACGGCGCCGGCCAGAGCCTGCCCCGACATCCCGGTGTCGCCGGTGGCGGCCGGCACATACTCGGCCACCCATCCGGCCACAGCCGCGTCCGACCCGGCCCACGCCGTCATCTGGTCCACCACACCGGCCACTTCGGCCCCCGGCGACCCGTCCGCGAAGACCGGCAGGAACGGACCGAGCACCGCCCGGGCCCGGTCCAGTGTGTCGGCCGGTGCGACATAGCCCGGCACCGGGGAGCCCTGGATCAGCAGGTAGCGATGCGGCTCGGTGACCGCCCAGGCCCGGTAGGCCTCCGCCAGTGATTGCAGGTGCGCGCGCGGGCCTTGTGAGGCGGCCGTGGAGCGGTCGGCCGCCGCGGCCATGGCCGCAGCCGCGTCGTCGTAGGCGTCTCTGATCAGCGCGTTCAGCAGATCGTCGCGGCTGGCGAAGTAACGGTAGAGCGCCGGGCCGGAGAGTCCCATGTCCTTGGCGATGCGGGTCAGCGCGAGGGCCGCGACACCCCCCTCGGCGAGTTGCCGGAGCGCGGCTTCCTTGATCTCCGACCGGGTCTGCTCCCGGTATCGGGCGCGCGGCCCCTGTTGGGCTTGGACCATCACCGGCCCCTTTCGCTAGTCAAGCTCACTTCTGTTACAGAGTCTAACAGTGGCTCTTGCTATGGCGTATCGCAGAAGTTACAGTCTCTAACGGTTGCAAGAAGACATCAGCGATGTAGAGGGGTACGCCATGACAGCGGTACGTGATCTCCAGGTAGTTCTCGGCGCAGGCCCGGCCGGCACCACGCTCGCCCGTGAACTCGTCGGCCGCGGCCACCCGGTCCGGCTCGTCGACCGGGCAGGTGGCGGGGCGGCGATCGAAGGTGTCGAGCGGTTCACCGCCGATGTGGCCACCGCGGACGGCGCCCGGGCCGCGGTCGAGGGCGCCGCGGTCGTGTACCACTGCGTCAACGTCGGCTACCACCTCCAGGTCGACGTCATGCCGCGGATCCAGGAGGCCGTCCTCACCGCGGCCGAGGCGGTCGGCGCGCGGCTCGTCGTGCTCGACACGCTCTACCCGTACGGCGAGACGCACGGCGCCGTGATGACCGAGGACTCACCGTGGAACGCGACGAGCCGCAAGGGCCGGATGCGCGCCGAACTCGACGCCCGCTATCTCGCTGCGCACACCGAAGGGCGGCTCCGTGTCGTCCTCGGCCGGTCGGCCGACTTCGTCGGACCCGGCGTGCTCAACTCCACCCTGGGCGGCGCCGTCTTCCCGGCCGCGCTGACCGGGGGAGCCGTGCCGGCCCTCGGCGACATCGACCTGACGCACAGCTACACGTACATCGCGGATGTGGCAGCCGGACTCGCCACCCTCGGCGCGCACCCCGACAGCGACGGCCGGGTCTGGCACCTGCCCACCGCACCCGCGCTGACCACCCGGCAGATCTTCACGATGATCGAGCAGCGCACCGGCCGTCCGCTCGCCGTCACCGTCGTCGACGAGCCGCGCCCGTTCGGCCCGTTCGACGAGGTCTTCATGGCGGAGTACGCCGAGATGTTCTACCAGCACACCGAGCCGCAGATCGTCGACTCGTCGGCCATCGAGAAGGCCTACGGCCTCACTCCGAACCCGCTCCCGGCCACGGTGGACGCGACCCTCGCCTGGTACGAGCAGCTGCTTGCCGCCCACTGAGCACCGCAGCGGCCCCGGAGAATCGAGCAACGGTCTCCGGGGCCGTGCCGTGCGCCGGACCGCTCAGTACCGCAGTCGCGACAGATACGTATGGCTGGCGAGCGCCGAGGCGAACGGATCAGCCGGCGAGTCGTGCTCCACCAGCCACTGCTTCACCCCGCCCTGCCGCGCCGTGTCGAACATCGCCGGGAAGTCCAGCACCCCCGACCCGACATCGGCGAAGTCCCCGTCCGGTGCCATGTCCTTCACATGCAGCGCCGGGAAGCGCCGGGGATGGCGTACGAACAGCTCGCCGGGCGCCGAGGCGCCCCCGTTCGCCGCCCAGTACAGATCCAGCTCGAAGCCGACGAGTTCCGGATCTGTCTCGGCGAGCAGGATGTCGTACAGGCTGACACCGTCCACCACCTGATGGTCCGTGCCGTGATTGTGGTAGAGCAGCTTCAGCCCGGACTCGCGGGCCGCCAGCCCGGCCTTGTTGAACTCCCGGGCCGCCTCCCGGTATCCGGCCGGACTGTGCAGCGATCCCGGCAGACTGGGTACGACGATCCACTTGCCGCCCAGCGTATGGATCTCCTCCAGAGCCTGCGGCAGCCCGGCGCCCTTCACGATGTCGTACCCGACATGTTCGAGGACCGCCTTGAGCCGTGTCTCGTCGAGCATCCGCCGGATGTCGGCGGCGCTGTTGCCGTGCCGGCCGCTCACCCCGACCGTTGCGTACCCGATCTCCGCGAGCCGTTCCAGCGTGCCCCGGAAGTCCGTCGCGAGCGGCGTGCGCATGGTGTACAGGTGCATGCCGATCCCGGACGGCGGGATGCGGCGGCAGCGGCGGGACCCGGCGGCGGACGCCGGGACCGTACCGAGACCGGCGGCCGCGGCGGCACCCAGAGCCGTGCCGAGGAACGCACGTCGTGTGCAGTTCATGTCGTCTCTCCTCTCATCCGACGCGCGCTCAGCTGACGTCGATGCGGACGGAACCGGTGCTCGTGTCGCCCTTGTCGTCGGTGACGGTCAGATGTGCGGTGTACGCACCCTTGCGGTCGTAGGTGTGTGTCGCGGTCGCGCCCTCCGTGCCCGCAGGTTCGACGTTGTCGCCGAAGTCCCAGTGGTACGAGGTGATGGTGCGACCGGCGACCGGCTCGACCACACCGCTCAGCGCGACGGCGAGCGGCGACGTACCCGTGGCCGGGGCCGCTTTCACCTTGATCTTCGTACCGGGCTTCTTCTCGATGCCGGACCCGTTGAAATGCAGCCAGTCCACTGCGAACAGGTCCGCCTTGTCACTTGACCACTCCGGATTGCTGAACACCGCGTACAGCTTCACGCTGCTCGCCGGGTTCGCCAGGGCCGTCGTCGGCGAGACGACCTTGCCCCAGTCACCGGTGTTCGGAACGGTCACCTTGCCGAGCAGGGGGCCCGTCGGGGAACCGGACCGGAACTCCACGGTGCCACCGATCCCGCCGGAGGCCGCGCCGACCGTCACCGAGTCGATGTTCTTCAGATGCACCGGATCGAAGCTGATCCAGTCGCCGTCCTCGATCTCCGTCAGCCGCTTGCCGCCGGAGGCGTCGGTCCTGCTGGCGACCACCACACCGTCGTGCGCCCCGCCGGTCGCCGTGAAGTGCTCCGCCTCACGGAACGTGGTGCGCAGCGTCAGCGAGGTCGAGCCGGTGAGCGCGGGGGCGTCCGGGGTGCCCTTGTCCTCGTACTGGGCGGTGATCCCGTAGTACAGGTTCTGTCCCGGGCCGTGGCTGTCCCCGGCGTCCGTGACGATCTCGCCGGTGCAGCCGGTGTAGTTGTCGAGCGGATGCAGATGGGTGTCATGGCCCAGCTGCGACTGTACGACCACCCGGGAGCAGTCGATCGGCGCCCCGTTCCGCCCGTCCTCCTTGTCCTTCACCTTGACCGTGAACGCAATGGTGTCGCCGAAGCTGAACATCCCCCCGTTCGGCGGTTGCTTGATCGTCACCTCGGGCCTGGTGTTGCCGACGGTGATGTCCTGCACGGCCTGCGCGGTCAGTCCACCGGGCCCGGTGACGGTCAGGCGTGCCGTGATGAGCCCCTTGGTGCGGTACGTGTACGAGGGGTTCGGATCCGTCGAGTCGGTGGTGCCGTTGCCGTCGAAGTCCCAGGCATAGGTGACCGGTTGTCCCTCCGGCAGTCCGGATCCCGCGCTGGAGAACGCGACGGTGAGCGGTGCGGGACCGCTGTCCCGGCTCGCGGTGATCTTCGCGTCGGGCAGCCGTCCGTCACCGACGTAATCGATCCGGTAGATGCCCGCCCCCTCGTTGCTGCCGCCGCGTCCGGTGCCGCTGCCGAGCCCGAAGTCGATGACGTACAGCGCCCCGTCGGGACCGAAGTCGGCATCGAACGGCTGGTTCCATTTCATGTCCGCGAAAATGCCGTTGATCGACTGGAGATCACCGGCCTTGACCGGTGCGAACCGCGGATCGGTGAACGTCTGGTCCTTCTGCTGGAACGAGAAGGTCTTGAACCACTGGCGGGTCAGCTCATAGGTGAGCCATTTCCCCTCGAAGTACTCGGGGAACTTGGTGCGGTACGTGTTGTCGGGGTCGTAGTCGTAGACGGGACCGCTCATCGGGCCACCGCCACCGGTGCCGAGCTCCGGGAATTCGGCGGACGCGGAGTAGGCGTACCAGACCGTGGCCGGCTGGGCCGGCGGCAGCTCCCGCAGCCCCGTGTTGTTCGGCGAATCGTTGACGAGCGCCGCACAGTCGAACTTCGGGCCCGACTTCTTCGCCGCGAAGTCGTAGTCGTTGAACGGGGTGTTGTTGCCGACGCAGTACGGCCAGCCGAAGTTCCCCGCCTCGGTGATGCGGGTGTACTCGACCGTGCCCTCGGGCCCGCGGTCGGCGACCGCGGCCTTGGCATCAGGACCGTAGTCGGCGACCATCAGCGCGCCGCTCAGCGGATCCGTGGTGATCCGGAACGGGTTGCGCATCCCCATCGCGTAGATCTCCGGACGCGTCTTCTCCGTGCCGGGCGCGAAGAGATTGCCCTCCGGGACGGTGTACGTGCCGTCGTCCTTCGGAGTGATGCGCAGGATCTTGCCGCGCAGATCGTTCGTGTTGCCTGCCGTGCCCTGGGCGTCCCAGGCGCGCCGGCCCTCGCTCTCGTCGATCGGGTTGAAGCCGTCCGAGGCGAACGGGTCGGTGTTGTCGCCCGTCGCCGCGTACAGATTGCCGTCCTTGTCGAAGGCGAGCGAACCTGCCATATGGGAGTTGGCCCGGCCCTCGCCCCGCCAGGTCGGAATGGTCAGCAGTCGCTTCTCCGACGCCGGGTCGACCGTGTTACCGGTGACGGTGAAGCGGGAGAGGTCGAGTTGCTTCTCGGTCTTGTCGGAGTGCAGGAGATAGAGCCAGTTGTTCGTGGCGAAGCCGGGGTCGAGCGCGAGGCCGAGCAGCCCGTCGGACTGGCTGGTCATCTCCGGCGTGTACGCGAAGTCCAGTGCCGTCGTGACCTTCATGGTCTGCTGGTCGATGACCTTCAGCTTCCCGGTGCGCTGGGCGAAGAACACCCGGCGGTCGGGGGCGACGGCCAGCTCGAACGGGTCGGCGAGATCGCTGGTGGCCAGGGCGGTGCGCTGGAACGAACCGGTACGGGTCGCCGTGCAGTCACCCGACTTGGCACCCGCGGCCCATTCGATGCCACCCAGCAGATGCTTGACGAAGCCTTCCTCCTGGAAGGCCGACGCCGCATGGCCGCCCGCGGTGAACCAGGAGCGTCCGCCGTCGTAGTTCTGGCACCAGGACCACGGATGGTCCACGCCCTCGTCCAGGCCGGTGATGCCGTCGCGCACCTTGATCTGCGCGAGCGTGTGTACCTTGGAGGTCGGGTTGGTGCGCCAGTTGTACCACTCCTCCGTGCGCTCCCAGAGGTCCGGAAGGCCCTTGGTGGACGGGTGCGCATGGTCGAGGACCTTGATCCGGCCGGTCTGCACGGCGGGATGCTGGTCGAAGATCGCGCCGACCAGTCCCTCGTACCAGTCCCAGTCGCGCTCGCTGGCGGACGCGGCATGCAGCCCGACCCAGCCGCCGCCCCCACGGATGAACTTCTGCAGGGCGGCCCGCTCGTCGGCACTCAGCAAGTCACCCGTCTCCGGGGTGGAGTTGGTGTTGTTGAAGACGATGGCCTGGTAGCGGGCGAGATCGGTGTCGTTGAAGACCGCCGAATCGTCGGTGGCCTCCACGTCGAAGCCGTTCTCCGCGCCGAGCTTCTTGATCGCGTCGACCCCTGCGGGGATCGAATCGTGCCTGAAGTTGGTGACCTCGGAATAGACCAGGACCCGGAAGGGGGCCGCGTGCGCGCGGGGTGGCGAGGCCACCAGCAGGCCGAGGACCAGGGCCAGGAGTGCGGTGAGAGCGAGGAGAGGCGAAGGTAATCCTCGCGAGGGGTGCCTGCTCAGCAGGTGTCTGCTCAGCGGATCTCTGCGGGGCGGGTGGTGACTCATGGGCGCTCCCTGTGCGGTAGATGCCGACTGCGGGATGTAGAAAGCGCTTTCTGGAGTACGCCGTTCAGAGTAGGTTCACGTCATCCACGGGGTCAATGGGCCGGAAGGGCTCTCTGTGACTTCGCTGTGACGGGGAGTGCGGAACGGCCGGGCCCCGTCGCCCGGCCCCCAGCGGCTTAGGGACGGCTGTCCGCCCCGGCCGCCCGCATTCCGCTCTCACCGTTCCACGATCGCGGTGAGCGGATGCGCTTGCCCTCGTCCAGCTAGGCGTCCCCGATCAGGACCCAGGCCTGCGGATCAGTGAGCCCCTGCGCCCGCAGGCCGAGCACGCGGCCGACGGCCGGCGGCAGCCTGTGTCCCAGTGGTAGCTGCCGATCTCGGCACCCGGGACGAGCAGTCGGTCCGGGTGGTCCAGTGGCGAGTCGTACCCGCCGAAACCGGGCGGCAGATCCTCGTCGAAGTCGCCGCGTGCGCGACGAGGACCGCGTAGTACGCCATCGGCCCGCAGCCCTTCGAGAGCGGGAACCTGTCGCGCTCCGGATCGTCCACCGGGGCAGGTGTGACGTGCAGCACGCGGTGGTACGGCACCCGGAGGGCGTCGAGGGTCGAGGTGGCCGCGGGTCCGTGTCTCTCGTCGCCCGTCATCAGGCTCATTCAGGTCGCGGTACGGGAGCGCCGGTGCGGCGGTCTTGATCGTCATGCGTCCCAGCGTTCGACCTCAAGTTTGGTCGAGGTCAATTACCGAAAGGCGTTCGTGAGCACCGGCCCAAGTGCGGTATTGTTCTCATGCGCGTTCGGCCAGGGGAAAAGCCCAGGTCAGGCGAGCAGCGGGACGTGGCGCAGCTTGGTAGCGCACTTGACTGGGGGTCAAGGGGTCGCAGGTTCAAATCCTGTCGTCCCGACAGTTCGAACGTATCGAACGTCGCAGGTGAAGGGCCGTTTTCATAACGGCCCTTTTTCTGTTCCCGGCTCGCTCCCAGTCCCCTTGACGGATGAACTCGGACGGGCCCGGCGCCCCGGCCGTATGCCGGACCGCGAGAGACCGCTCGGCCTCGTCCCACAGCAGCACCGGGCCGCCTTGCTGGACCGTCCACCCGTCGCCGTCCGGTGACAGCGCTGAGAACGAGTCGTTCGTCGAGTCGAGCACGTACGTGTTCACGGTGCCGTCGTCGGCCGGCATGGTGAAGAACCGGGCGTTCGGCATTGCGAGCTGCGCCACGAACCCTAGCCTTGCCGATAACCCCATCCGTACAGGGGAGAGCGTTATGCGGGTCTCGCGGATCTTGATCCCGGTCGGTTGGTCCTGCGGTCTGGCGCGAGTGCTGAGCGCTGCGGGAACATGATCGACCGTGCTGGTGCGACTGGCCTACCTGGGCGTGACGAACGCGTTCGCCATGCTGCGCCTGTTCCACCTTCACTCCCAGCACGAGCAGCTCGCCGTGCACCCTCTATAGCCCCAGCTGGGATTTTCGGCGCCAGGCGCAGCATCAGGGTCCTGATCGAGTTTACGGTCCGATGCCGGCCCGGGCGCTTGGGCCGGGGCTTGGCGGCGCACGACCAGGTCGCGGTGCCATCGCAACACCGTGGCCGGGCGCACCAGCAGCCGCAACCGCCGCGGCACATCCCGCGGGAGCAGGTGCAGCAACGCCGCCAGGAACACTCGATCGGGTCGGCTCGAACTGCGGCCTGTTCCCGCCCAGTCTGCACCTCGGTCTGGGGCCGGCGCCATCTCCTGCATGCCTTGCGAGAGTTCGAGCAGTTCTACAACAGCCGTCGGCCTCACCAGCGCATCGCCAACGCCCGTCCGCTCCGGCCGCTGCCTGTCCCGCTCGCTGACCCGGAGCAGATGGCCCACCTCCCAGAACCAGCAGCGCTTGCCGTCCGGCGGACAGCCGACGCCCAGCGCGTGCCCTGTTCCCGGCGAACGTGCGGCGAGCTCACAGGCGAGGAAGCGCAGAGCCGAGGTGGACGATCGACGCCGGCTGGGCAGACAAGCACGCGGAAGCTCCTGGTGGACAGGCGATCTTGGTCGTGACCTCGACCATCAGGAGCATCTTCACGTCCGGACGCCACTCACCCCAACTATCCGCCGGACCAGCCAGGTTGGAGCTCACTGGCACTGTTCGGACCGAGAATGCCTATTCCCGGACCTGCCTCGGATCGATCGGAATCTCTCGTGCCGAATTCTCGGCGCGCTCCTCGGCGCTCAACTGCCGCGCCACGGTCTTGCAGCAGTGGTCGTACTGGTTCTGCCAGTCCGCCATGAACGTGTCGTAGCTGGACCGGCCGATCAGCTTCAGGTCCGACTCGTCGTTGTGCCAGACGCCGTTGCTCGTCCAGTTCGAGGACCCGACGAACACGAGCCTGGAGTCGGCCGCACCCGCGTAACCGCCGCTGACCATCATGTACTTGTCGTGCGTGTAGTGCAGAGCGTTGCCGTTCACGTCGGTGCCGTGGGTGGTGTCGTGCACGTCGATATTCGGCCGGTTCTTCAGGTAGCTCTGCACGCTGTCATCGACCTGGCCGGCGGTGATAAGAATGTGGATCTTGACGCCGGTTCGTGCCAGACTCACCAGCTTCTTCGGCAGCTCCAGATAGTTCCGGTCGCCCGGCTGCCCGTGAGAGGTCCACTGGAACATGGCGATGTTGATCGTGGCCGGCGCCTTGATGTTGCTCAGGAAGTCGACCCAGGTGTCGCTTCTGGTGCGCGCCTTGGGCCACTGGTAGGAGGGCGGGGACAGTTTTCTGGCGGCCGTGGCGCTGGTGGAGTTGTAGTAGTCGGGTGCCAGCGGGCCCGGGCCGTAGATCGCCCCCCTAGCCATGGCGGTGAAGTAGCGGACGTAGGAGTTGTACAGGTCGACGTTGCCCTTGACGGTGGCGCTGCTGTTCCACGCGGTGCTGGCCTGGGCGGAGGTGGGGTTGGCGCTGCTGACGGTCACAGTCCTGTTCGCATCGAGCCCGCCGCTGAGCATGTAGTACTTCGCGTGCAGTGCGGAGCCGCCGAAGTGGGACAGGCAGCCGCCCGGGCACAGCGCGGCGAAGCTGGAGGCTCGCGGGTCGTTGCCCAACTCGGTGACCATCGACTGCCAGATCGTATTGTCGCTGTGGGCGTCCATCAGCGCCTTTACGATGACGCCGCGCTGGTGCGCGGCGATAAGGGCGTTGGCGAAGTCCGGGCCCGGCTGTGCGATGCTGATCGAGTACATGGCGACGCGTACGGTCTGCCCGCAGCTGGCGCTGTTGATCGATTCGATGATCGGGCCCATGATCTTCATCTGGGCGGCGGGGTCCTCCGGGTCGTTGAAGCGCGGGCCCGGGCTGGAGGTGAACGTCCGAGACTCGCAACTGAGCGGGGGCTTGGCCTTCTTGACCGCGGCGTGCGCCGTTGTCAGTGACATTACGGTGACGACCAGCGCGGTGATCAACGTGAACGTTCGCTTCATGGGCCGCCTTTTGCTGGGCTGTTGATGATGAAGAGTCGGGTTGCCGCAAGTGGCCCGCAGGAGCGATGCCGCCGTCAGCGGAATCTACTACTGTTCCACCGATTGTTCCGAAAATCACGTGAAACTCCCGCATTGCGCATCGCATTCCTTGAGTAGGGGAGCAACCGCGGGGCGTTGCTCTGCTGGTCGACCAATGAGTGGTCACCGTGGGGAGCGACAATCGCCTGGCGTAGCGACCCGTCCATGCCGTCGGGCCGGCGCTCGCGCCCCTGCCGCCACCTCCGTCTGACGCGTCCGCTGCCACGACTGCGGCAAACTCCTTCACCCCGGGCAAGGCTGGGAAGGCAAGGGCAGCATGACCATCCATCCCCGAAGCGCGTCCGATGACCCCCTGACCGAATCCCAACAGTCCCCCATGTTGGCGTGTTCAAGCACCACCTGGGCCTCGTGACTGCCGTTCGCCGGGAACCGGTCAGGAATCAACGAGCAGCACGGGTCCGGGCTCGTCGTGATCGGCGTCGACACACGCAAGCACGTGCACGTCGCAGCCGTGATGGACACGATCGGTGGAATCGTTGCAAGCCTGACGATTCCCACCGGCACCGGTGGGTTCCAGCAACTGCTGGACTGGGCAACCTCGTTCGGGCATGTCCTGGTATTCGGGATCGAGGGCACTCGCTCCTACGGCGCCACCCTGGCCTCGTTCCTTCGCCGGGCAGGGCACAAGGTGGTCGAAGCCGGTCGCCCAGACCGACGGCTGCGACGGATGAACGGCAAGTCCGACACCCTGGCCGCCTACGGGGAGCACTTCAAGGCCATTGACCCCGGCCCGTCCAGCCGAGTTATGACGGTCCCGTTTATTGACGCTGCATAACCACGATGATTCACTTCGTCTCTGAGAGCGCTCTCTCTCGGTCAGGACCAGCCGCATTCTCCTTCCCCATCCACCCCATCAGGGAGAGCCGTGTCCGTCATTCCCACTCGCCGTTCAGTGCTTCGCGGGGCGGCCGCTGCTGCCGCGATACCGTTGGCCGGCAGCATCGCCACCGGATCGGCCTTTGCCTCGTCGCCCGCGCACAGACCCGTCGATCTGGGCCCGAGCGTCCTTGTCTTCGACCCGTCCATGGGCGATGCGGCGATCCAGGCGCAGGTCGACGCCGTGTTCGCCGCCCAGGCGCCCAACCAGTTCGGCACCGAGCGGTACGCCCTGGCCTTCAAGCCGGGCACCTACAACGTCGACGTCAACGTCGGGTTCTACACCCACGTGCTGGGGCTCGGCGAGAGCCCTTCGGACGTCGTGATCAACGGGCACGTCACGGTCGACGCCCAGTGGTTCGACGGCAACGGCACCCAGAACTTCTGGCGGTCCGCCGAGAACCTGACCATCGTGCCGCCGGACGGGCTGGAGCGCTGGGCGGTCGCCCAGGCCGCCCCGCTGCGCCGCGTCCACGTCAAGGGCGACATGAACCTGATGCCGAGCCCGCCCGGCAACGGGTGGTCCAGCGGCGGTTACCTGGCCGACAGCGTGGTGGACGGTCAGGTGAACTCGGGCTCGCAGCAGCAGTGGCTGTCGCGCAACGACACCATCGGCAGCTGGACCAGCTCCAACTGGAACATGGTCTTCGTCGGCGTCGAGGGCGCCCCCGCCACGTCCTTCCCCACGCCGCCCTACACCACCGTCGACCGCACCCCGGTCGTGCGGGAGAAGCCGTTCCTGACCGTCGACCGCCACGGCGACTACCAGGTCTTCGTGCCCGCGCTGCGCCGTAACAGCACCGGCACCTCTTGGGCTCACGGACCGGCTGCCGGCCGCCGCATCCCGCTGTCCGACTTCCACGTGGCCCGGCCCGGCGACTCCGCCGCCACCATCAACCTGGCGCTCGCCCTCGGCAAGCACCTCCTGTTCACGCCCGGCGTCTACCCGCTGTCCGCCCCCCTGCTGGTGTTCCGGCCCGGCACCGTCGTGCTCGGCCTGGGCCTGGCCACCCTCCAGGCAGTCCACGGCAACTCGCTCATCGAGGTCGCCGACGTCGATGACGTCTCCGTCGCCGGCGTGATCCTCGAGGCCGCCTCGCCCAGCTCCCCCGTCCTGCTCCGCGTCGGCAACAGCTTCAGCCGGAGGAACCACTCCGACCGGCCCACCGTGCTCTTCGACGTCTTCCCCCGCATCGGCGGCGCCGTCGCCGGCGGCACCGGGGTCAGCATCCAGATCGACAGCAACGACGTGATCGTCGACCACGTCTGGGCCTGGCGTGCCGACCACGGCCTCGACGGCACGGTGGGCTGGTCGGTCAACCCCGCCGGCACCGGCTTCCTCGTCAACGGCGACCGGGTCACCGCCTACGGCTTGTTCGTCGAGCACCACCAGAAGTACGAGGTGCTCTGGAACGGCAACCACGGCCGCACCTACTTCTTCCAGAACGAGCACCCCTACGACGTCCCGACGCAGTCCGCCTGGAAGCACGGCAACACCAACGGCTACGCCGCCTACAAGGTCGGCGACCACGTCACCGAGCACCACGCCTGGGGCCTGGGCAGCTACTGCTTCTTCAACCTCAACGCCGACGTCTACACCGATCGCGCCTATGAGGTCCCCGACACCCCCGGCGTCGTCTTCACCTCGCTGATGACCGTCTGCCTCAACGGCGCGGGCGGCGGCGGCATCCTGCACTGCATCAACGACACCGGTGACCCCGTGCAGAACGGCTTCGGTACGTTCAACATGAAGAGTTACACGAACGGCGTCGCGAGCGTCTGACGGGCCGCGGCTGCCACGTTATCGGGCGAGGTCCCCAAGGACCCGCCCGATAGCGGTCACCGCGGGGTCCGACGGAGGGTGAGCGAGGCGCTCGCCGGCAGACGGTTTTCGCCGACCCCTGGACCGGGAGCGTTCCCGGTCCTGTTGTGCGGCCCCCAGGGGTACAGGCCTCGCGATGAGCACAACAAGCGCTCATGAAGCGGGTGTTCGCCGGTGACCCTGATCGTCTCCGGGCATCGTCTCGGTTCTCGTGGGCCGACTCCCTTGAGCAACGGCGTTGTTGAGCCATCGGGGTCTCGATCGCGAGGGCCGGCGTCCGGGCGCGCGTGCCGCCTCGCCCCCGCCGGGACACGCACATCGCTGACGTCCCGCCCCCTCCCCGCCGCCGCACTCGTGCCGCGGAGCATGGCGCGTCGCACGCCCTGCATTCGGGACGGTCATGTCCGCCGAGTGCGGGACGCCTCGCGAGCCACCGTGATCGATCCATGCGCCGTGAACTGGTCGGGGGCCTTGTCCGCGTCCCTGGATCGTGGTTAGGGTCCCACTGACGGAAAGCGCTTTCTCCCACCCGCTCGCCGAGGAACCCGCATGTCATCCCCCTCTCGTCCGGGATCTCGTCTGCGTGCCGCCGTCGTCGGCACAGGCGCGATCGTCACCGGAAGTCATCTGCCCGCCCTCGCCGCCCTGCGCGACCGCGCCGAGCTGGTCGCTGCCGTCGACGTGGACCCCGTCCGGCTCGACGCGTTCAGAGTCCAGGCCGCCGAGGCCGGTTTCGGGCACGTCGCCGGGCATACCGATCTCGCCGCGATGCTCACGGCGGACCGACCGGATCTGGTGCTCATCGGCACTCCGCCGGCCTTCCACCGCGAGCAGACCGTCGCCGCCCTGAAGTCCGGCGCCTGGGTGCTTTGCGAGAAGCCGCTGACGCTGTCGCTCGCCGAGTACGACGAGATCGCCGCCGCCGAGGGCGCCAGTGGTGCGTACGCGTCCGTCGTGTTCCAGCACCGCTACGGCTCCGGCTCCGTGCACGCCCGCTCCCTGCTCGCCGACGGCACGCTCGGCCGCCCGCTCGTCGCGCACTGCCAGACCACCTGGTACCGCGACGCCGCGTACTACGCGGTGCCGTGGCGCGGCCGTTGGGCCAGCGAGGGCGGCGGCCCCACCATGGGCCACGGCATCCACCAGTACGACCTGCTCCTGCACCTGCTCGGTGAGTGGACCGAGGTGTGCGCGATGGCGGCCCGCCTGGTGCACGACACGGAGAGCGAGGACGTGTCCACCGCGCTCGTGCGGTTCGCGGGCGGCGCCCTGGCCACCGTCGTCAACTCTGTTCTCTCACCCGACGAGGCCAGCCGCATCCGCATCGACTGCGAGCGGGCCACCGTCGAACTGACCCATCTGTACGGGCACTCGAACGGCGACTGGCGTTACACCTCGGCCCCCGGCATCACACAGCCGCCCGCGCCCACCGCCGACGTGCCCAGCTCGCACACCGCGCAACTGACCGCGCTGCTCGATGCACACGCCGCGGGCATCCGGCCGCCGGGCAGCGGCCCCGACGCCCGCAGCACCCTGGAATTCGCGGCCGCGCTGTACAAGTCGGCGTTCACCGGCGGCACCGTCAAGGCCGGCGAGATCGGCCCCGGCGACCCGTTCTACGCCGCCATGCATGGCAACCAGCCGGATTGGAGCCCGAAGCGGTGAGCAGCGAAGCCGCGAGGAGCAGCACAACCCCCAAGAACCCGGACGCCCTTGAGGTCACGCACGTCCACGGCGAGCGGATCATCGTGCGCGCCGCCGCGAACGGCGTAGAGCTGTTCTCGTACGTGTACCGGCCCGACCCGGTCGCGTACGAGGCCTGCAAGCCGTATGTCCACCCGCTGCGCACTCTGACCGGCCGCCTTGTCTCCGGCTACCGGCCCAGTGACCACCGCTGGCACAAGGGCTTGCAGATGACGGCAAGTCATCTGTCCGGACAGAACTTCTGGGGCGGCCACTCCTACGTCCACGGCAATGGCTATCTGGAACTGCACGAGCTGATCGGCTCGATGCGGCACGACGGCTTCGATGCCATCGACGTATGCGCCGACGAGCTGTCCTTCACCGAGCGGCTGACCTGGATGGAGAACGGCGGCGCCGAGTGGGCGCGGGAGCAGCGCGGGGTGCGGGTGCACGCGGTGGACCCGGCGACCGGCTCGTACGCCGTGGACTGGTCGATCCGGCTGACCAACGTCCGCGAGGACGGCGAGGCTCTGCATTTCGGCTCACCGACCACGGCGGGCCGCGAGATGGCCGGGTACACCGGTCTGCAGTGGCGCGGACCGCGCGACTTCACCGCCGGCCGGGTCTTCGGCCCGGAGGCCGAGGGCGAGTTGATGGGCACGCAGGGCCCGTGGCTGGCGTTCACCGGCGAGCACGACGACGTCGACGGCCACTCGACGCTGATGTTCGCGCACGCGCCTTGGAACGCGGACGCGATCCACGCCTCGCACTGGTTCGTGCGCGCGGAGCCGATCCCGACCGTCGCGTTCTCCTGGGCATTCTTCGAGGAGTTCGCGCTGGAGGCCGGCGAGTCCTTCGAGTACCGGTACCGCGTCGTGGTCGCCGACGGCGCCTGGGACCGCGAGCAGGTGGCCACCCGGCTGAAGAGGCTGGCGTGGTGAGCCCCGACACCGACGCGGCGCCGGGACCGGACCGTCTGCTGCCAGGCGCGATCGGCCTGTCCCAGACACCTCCCGTCCGGGTCAGTGCTCCGAGGTGGAACGGATCGCGGCGATGTCGAACTGGAGGCGGAGTCGCTCGCTGACCATCGCCCCGCCTTCCGCCAGCCGGGCGTTGTAGGTCAGGCCCCAGTCCGAGCGGTTGATGGTGGTGGTGCCGTCGAAGCCGACCCGTTCGTAGCCGAACGGGTCGGTGACATGGCCGATGTAGGTGAGGTCCAGCTCCACGGGGTGGGTGGTGCCCCTGATGGTGAGGTCGCCGGTCATGCGGTAGACATCCTTGCCCATGAGCTGAACGGCGGTACTGGCGAAGCTCATCCGCGGATACTTCGCCGCGTCCAGGAAGTCACGCCCGATCAGGTGGGCGTCACGCTGCTCCACCCCGGTGTCGACGCTCGCGGTGTGCAGCACGATCTCCGCGCGGGAGCGTGCCGGGTTCCGGCCGTCGAAGTAGAGGCGACTTTCGTACGAACCGAACGATCCGCGCACCGTCGTCACCATGGCGTGTCGCACGGAGAAACCGATCCTGCTGTGGGCGGGGTCGATCATCCACTCTCCGCTGAGAGCTGCCAGGGCGGGATCCGGCATCACGGCAGCAGCGGGGGTCGTTGGAGCGGCGGGCGCCGCCGGGCGTCGGAGCGTGGTGCCGCGGCTGAAAAAGTTCATGAGACATGTTGTTACTCGGCGGTACGTCGCACGCACAAGTCACGGGTGGGAAACCCGCTCATGTATGAACAGACTTTCACAACTCGGAACACTGTACGGGTACGGTCAGTCACCGGCGGTCCTCCACGGGAATGCGTGCCACGCCGTCGCCCGGAACGTCGCGAGGGGCGCGCCACGCGCAGGGAGTGCTGTCCCGTGACAGCCGTGAGCATGCTCAGTCCGTGGGTGCCCGGCGTCGGCATCGACTGCGGGCCGGGCTGAATTCCGGCTCGTGACCGGGGTCGGATCCGGCGATCGTCAGCACGTGGCCGGGCGCGGTCATGCGAGGGTCTCCTCCCGGACACGGGTCCATGCCCAGGCGTATGCGCGGGCCGACGCAAGGGGGTCCTCGGCGGCGCAGATGCCGGAGACGGCGGCGGCTCCCACCGCCCCGGCGTCTCGCAGGCGTGGCAGGTCGGCCGGGGTGATGCCGCCGATGGCAACGGCGGGCAGGTCGCTGAGCCGGGCGAGGCGGGCGAAGCCGGCATGGCCGAGCGGGGCCGGGGCGTCCGCCTTGGTCCGGGTCGCATGCAGCGCGCCGATGCCGACGTGGTGGACGCGCGCCGGATCCTCGGCGGCGGCCCGCAGTTGATCGGGGGTGGCTGCACTCAGGCCCAGAACCGCGTCCTCTCCGATGAGTTCGCGTACGGCGGCCGGCGGCAGATCCGACTGGCCGACGTGAACACCCGTCACGCGTGCGCCGGCGGCGCGGGCCGCCAGGAACACGTCCACCCGGTCGTTGACGATCAGCGTCACTCGGTCGGGGAGGACGGCGGCCACCTCCAGAACCGTGTGCAGGAACTCCCTCCCGGTGGCGTGCTTCTCCCGGATCTGCACGGCGGTGACGCCCCCGGCCACTGCCAGGACGACGGTCTCGGCCACGCTCCGGCCGCGCGCCGCGCACTGGGCCGTGTCCGTCACCAGGTAGACCGACAGATCCACCGGTGCCGCGGTCACGAGAGAGCCACCCGCTCGGCGAGGTCCGCTTCCTCCAGCGCGGCGAGTGCGTCCAGGAAGGCGACGGCGAAGCTGCCGGGCCCGGAGGCCTCCTTCGCGGCCAGCTCGGCGGCCACCGTGTACGCGGTGACGGCGGCCACCACCGCGGCGAACCGGTCCTTGTCGACCGCCGCGAAGGCCGCCATCACCGCCCCCAGCGCGCAGCCGCCCCCTGTCACCCGGGTCAACAGGGCATCACCGTTGGCGATCCGAGCGCTGCGCACCCCGTCGGTGACGAAGTCGACAGGCCCGGAGACGGCGACCACGCAGCCGGCTGTACGCGCCAGCTCGCGTGCTGACTCCTCGGCGGCCCCGACGCCGTCGGAGGAGTCCACGCCGCGGCCGCCGTCGCCCGCGCCCGCGAGTGCGATGATCTCGGACGCGTTGCCCCGGATCACAGTCGGTCGCAGCCGCAGGAGCTCTCGTGCCAGCGCGGTGCGCACCGGCAGCGCGCCGACCGCCACCGGGTCGAGGACCCACGGCGTGCCGGCCGAACCCGCCGCCCGTGCGGCCTCGACCATGGCGGAGCGCTGCTCCGCGTGCGGGGTGCCGAGATTGATCAGGACACCGGAGGCGACCCGGGCGAAGGGGCCGGCCTCCTCCGGAATGTCGACCATGGCCGGCGAGGCGCCCAGCGCCAGCAGGACGTTGGCGGTGAAGCCCGTGACCACCGAGTTCGTCAGGCACTGAACCAGAGGGGAGTCCGTCCGCACGCGTGCGAGGGCCTGCGGGACGAAGGCGGTGTGATCGGCGGATGCAACGGGCATGGGATTTCGCTCCGTGGGGGAGGGGATGTCGTTCGGGCGCCGACGGACGTCGGGGTCCGTCGGCCGGCGGCAGGTCAGTCCTGCGGGCGATGGCGTAGCCGTAGCGGCGCGTAGACGGCGAGCGCCACGAGGAACGCCACGTAGTACGAGAGGTCGGCGCCGTGCAGGGCGGCCGCCACCGGGCCCACGTACAGACTGGTGTCCATGAACGGCACGGCCGCGGCGAAGGCGACGGCGAATGCCAGCAGCGGGGGCCATCCGGAGTGCGGCCGGGCGGTCTCGGCGGCGAGGTCGATCGCCGCACCGCCCCGTGCCCGGGACCGTGCGATCCAGTCGACGATGACGATCGCCACGAATCCGGGGATCCAGTAGCCGACGAACAGCAGCACGTTCTGGAAGCGGGCAGTGGTGTCGGCAGCGTGCATCCACAGCACCAGAGGGAAGCCGAGGACGGCGGCGAGAGCGGCTGCCGCCGGGCGCGGAAGGCGCACGCCGACGGTCTGCAGAGCCAAGGAACCGCTGTAGTCGTTCATGGCGTTGCTGCAGAGCGCAGCCAGCGCCACGGCGAGCAGCCCGAACGCGCCCAACACCCCACCGCCCAGTAGCTTGTCCACCCCTGCGGCGGTCTGGTCGGTCAGCACGGACGCGCCCAGCAACCCGAGGGCCTGGACGGCCACGAAGGACACCACGAGGCCGAGCAGCGTGAACCAGAACATGCGCGGGCGCGAGGTCGTGGGCGGCAGATAGCGGCTGAAGTCGCTGGCGTACGGAGCCCAGGACAGGGCCAGACTCAGCGCGATGGTGCTGGTCAGGACGAACGCGCCGGCCTGGTCGGCGCCGTGCGCGGTGCCGGCGCCGACCGGATGGACACCGTCGAGCAGCCGCCAGGCGATCAGCGCGAACGCGGCGGCGAGCACGAAGGTCATGACGATCTGGAGCCGGTGGATGGCCTCGTAGCCCAGGACGCCGAGGGCGCCTTGGGCCAGCATCATGGCCAGGACGCCGAGCCAGAACGGCCAGCCGCACAGCCGCGCGAGCGCGTCCCCGCCGAACAGCCCGATCAGCGCGTCCCAGGCGACCGAGGACAGCCACTGCAGGATGCCGGGCACCGTCACGGCCCGGCCGAAGGCGAGCCGGGCCAGCGGCAGCTGCCCGGCACCGGTCTGGCTCCCCCAGGTGCCCAGGTAGGCGGTGGGCACCGCGCCGAGCACCGTGCCCAGCACGACGGCGGCGAGCGCGGTGGCGAAGTCCAGGCCGAGGGCGATGCCGACGGTGCCGGTGAACACGCCGGTCATGGTCAGATTGGGAGCGAACCACACGGTGAACAGGCGCCCGGGACCGCCGTAACGGTTGCTCTCGGGGACCGGCTCGATGCCGTGCGTCTCGACGCGGAGGTCGCCGGGGGCCGCCGGCATCCGTCCGTCGAAGACGGTCTGCCGGCCGTCGGCGGGCAGCCCGCCGGAAACATGCGTCAACGGCATGAAAGACATCCCTCCGCCAGTGCGAACTGGTTCAGGTTCGACGGGTGTGATCTCAGCCCTCGGATAGGGCACCCCGTGTCCGGTACGACGGTCAGACTAACCCGGTCCCTTTGAACACCTGCACCGAGGTCTGTGTGGCAGACGACTCGGTGGGTTCGTCCGTGGCGTGGATGCGCGGTCCGCGCCACGGGGGGCGGCGCGCCGTGCTCACGGTCGCGTCCCCACCTCCGCGTGACCCGTGCGATCCAGATGCCAGCGGTGTTCCACCTCGAAGCGGTGCAGCCCGGTGCGGCGTTCGACGATCACGTCGACGGTGGCACGTTCCGTGTTGGTGCACGTGGCGGTCGCTCCGTCAGGGTCGGTGTAGGAGAGCGACACACAGTCGGCCGGGTCCTGGGTCACATCGATCCGTAGCCTGCGCCGCGCGGTGCCGCCTGCGACCGACCAGTCGGGCAGACCGATCCGTGCACGCAGCAGTGGGGCGGTCAGCAACGGGTCGCGCGGCCAGTCGGTGCCACCGATCCGCAGCTGAAGCATGGGCAGCGGTGGCAGCCACCGCATCGTGGGACGGCGGGCGACGGCGGCCACCACTTCCAGTACGTCCCCGCCGCCGAGGCCCGCATGGAGCCACGCCCATCGCTGGGCATTGCCGTGACCGGCGATCCGGGCGACGCCTCCCATGGCGCCGGAGAGGGTGAACCGCCGCTCCCCGACGACGAGTTCCCCGTCGAAAACGGCGTCGGGGGCAGGCACGATCTGGGCGGCGGGCAGCAGCTCACGCTGCCAGGACCAGCGCGGAAAGGTGTAGAGGGGCTCTCCGCCGCCGGTGACCGTCAGGCGCCAGGTGATCGCGCCCGCGGTGCCTTCCAGCAGCCGGGGCGTTGCCCGCACGCCCGGCACCGCGAAGTACGCCTCGCCCTGGGGCGGCGGGGATTCCGGGGCCCCGAACCGCTCGGTGACCGGCGGTCCGTCCGGCGGAAAGACGGATATCCAGCCATGTGCCCGGGCCGGGCCGCCGTGCTTGGGCGTCACCACTTCGTGGTGGATCCACAGGCCGGTACCGGTACGAGGATCGGTCAACGTCGCGTACCAGACTTCGAGCCGCCCTGGACGGCCGGTCATCCGCGGCGGGTAGAGCGAGTTCACGAGGGATTCCTTTCACCGGGGCGCGGGGGCCCCGTACCGTGCGCGAACGCCTGCCTCGGCGGTGCTCTCCACGATGCCGGGACAGGCCCGTTCGGCCAGCGCCGCGATCGTCAGTGAGGGGTTGACGCAGAGCGAGGTCGGTACTGCCGAGCCGTCCGTGACGAACAGGCCGGGATGGCCTCGTAGTTCGCCGCGTTCGTCGAGCGCCGAGGTGGCGGGGTCGTCACCCATCCGGCAGGAGGCGAGGGGGTGCGCGCTCACGGACCCGGCGGCGTTCTCGCTCCAGGGCCGCACCCGCGCAAGACCGTCGCGCTCCAGCACCGCGCGGGCCTCGGCATCCGCGGCGGCCCAGCCGCGCAGGGTGTTCGCCGTCGGCCGGTACGACAGCGTGGACAGGCAGAGCGACGTGGCCACGCGCGTCGAGCTTCCGGTGGGCGGCGGCGGGCCGAAGACGCCCTCGTTGTCGTCCTCCGTCATGGCGAGCACGGAGAGCCACGACGGCCAGCGTGCCCGCATCTCCTTCTTGTGGACGCCGAACCAGCTCGTCGCCGGGGCGTCAGTGGCCTGCGCCAGCAGGTCGGTGATGCCGGGGAAGTAGATCTGCTGAAGGGAGAAGCGGGTGAACTCCGCCGCTGCCGGGTCGAGCCGGTCGTACGACATGGAGCCGATGGGCTTCCCGATGGGGAAGCCCTGGTACGGGACGCCCGGTGCGCGCTCGAGACCGAGCAGGTCGCGCACCTTGCCTTCGTCGACGTCGGCGATGGACACGCGGTCGCCGTTGCCCGAGAAGTAGCGCCCGACGGCTTGCGGGACGCCGCCGAGCAGGGGAGCCGAGCGCTGCAGCAGCACGGGGGTGGCCAGAGCGCCCGCGGCCAGCACCACGGTCTTGGCCTCGATCGCCCCCACGCCGACCGGCAACCGGTAGTCGCCGGCGTCGAGCTGCGTGTACGAGACGCGGTAGCGGTAACCGGGTGTGCTGGCGGGAGCGATCGTCTGCGCCTCGTGGAGCGGGCGGATCTCGGCGCCGTGCGCGGTCGCGGCGGGGAGGTAGTTCAGCAGCATGGAGCGCTTGGCGTCGAAGTGGCAGCCGTTCAGCATCCAGTTGCAGTTGGTGCAGCGGGCCAGGTCGACGGCGACGGGCACAGGGTTGCAGGTGCGGCCCGCACGCGCGCACGCTGCAGCGAACAGCCCTCCGGGATAGGGGACTTGGTCCCAGCTCTGCTCGGCGACGGGCAGAGCCTCCTCGACCCGGTCGTACCAGGGGTCGAGGGCGGCGCGGGTCAGGGTCGAAGGCCACAGGCGGTGGCCCAGACTGCCGCGGCGGTCGAAGACGAAGCCCGGAGCCCGCAGCGAAGCGGCGAAGTAGACCACGCTGGACCCGCCGACGCAGTTCCCGGCGACGACGGTGATGCCGTCGCCCTGCACGAGGTCGACGATCCGGGTATAGCTGCCCAGGCGCAGGTCATGGGTGAAGTCGGGGGCGGTGAAATGCGGTCCGCGTTCCAGGATCACCACCTCGGCGCCGCCCGCGGCCAGATGGTAGGCGGGGATGGCGCCCCCGAAGCCGCTGCCGATGACCAGCACGTCGGTGCGTTCGATGGCGCTCATGCGGGGTGCCCTCCGGGGGTGGTGAGAGGGTGCTCGGAGGCGAGCCTTCTGCCGTACGAGTAGTCGGGGAAGCGCCACAGTCCGTCGGCGCCGGGCGCCGGGAAGCCGATCCAGGCCAGGCCCGGGTGGCGTTGCCGGATGGCTACGGCGGTGTGCAGATGGGCTGCCGTGTCGAAGGCCGCGGCGGCGAAGAGTGCGAGCAGCGCGTACAGCTGCCGGTCTGGGGCGCCGGGCGTGAGCAGCTCTCCGGCGAGCGCGGTGCGGTCGGCGAACCGCAGCGCCACGAAGGGAGGTTGAGTGGGCAGCAGGACCCGGCCGTGGGTGGCCGCATAGGCGAGGACACGGGTGTTGACGAGCAGTGCCAGCTCGGGCAGCAGTACGCCGATGCCGAGATCGGGAAGGTTGAGCAGCTCGACGGCCCCCGCCTGTACGGCGCCGGGACCGGGGGCCGCCCCGGCGATCGCCACGTCACCGCCGTACCGCTTCTCGCCCGGGACCATGGTGTCCGCAAACGCCTCCAGCGTGGCGGTCGTCGGGTCGGGCAGCAGGAGGGAAGCGGGCAGCAGCCCGGCCCGATCCACCGGGACCGGCTCGGGGACAAGGGGCGCCGAAGGCGCGGCCCCGGCGGTCAGCTCCCCTGCCCGTAGGGCGGCCACGGCGGCGGTCAGTCCGACGATCAGCCGGCGCCGAGTGGGATGTGCGGGAGGTTCGCTCAACACAGCCCGCTCACCGGCAGCCGCACCATCACACCCGTGGCGTCGCGCACAAGCGCGTCGGCGAGCCGGGCGTCGTAGGGCCGGATCACCTTCGCGGCGTCCTCGGCCTGCGCGGGCTGCCCGGCGACGGTGATGTTGCGTACTCTCGCGGCGGCGCTGCCCTCCGCCTTGTCGAACCAGTAACTGCCGTCCCAGCCGACCAGTTCGGTTCCGCCGGCCGTGGCCTGCACGCTCCAATGGTCCAACTGCCAGTAACGGCAGGCCGGTACAGCGAGCGCGAAGCGCGCCGGCTCGGCCAGCAGAAAGCGCGCCGCGCCGCCGTTGGTCACGGTGATGTCCCGCTTGGCGTACTCCACGCACAGTGGGTCGGCGCCGAACAGGGAGAGCGGCGGCGTCTCGCCCTCGCCGTAGCGGTGGAAGGTACACGCGGAGGCGTACGAGGGGTCGGTGTAACCGCCGACGCCTGGTTCTGCGGCCGAGGCTGAAGCGGCGGGGAGCAGCGCGGCGGCTGCCGCCACCACCGCGCCGAGGGCGGTGAGGCGGACACCTGCGAACAGGGCGCCGGGGGCTTTCGTCGTGCGACGGAGTACGGGCACAGCAGGACCTTCCTCACGCACCAGCCCTGATGGGCGACGGTTACCCGCGGTCACAGCAGTCAGCATCCTGATCGCTGCACGCCGTCGGCGCAACCCATGGGACGGAGGTGATCCGGATGAGTGGAGAGGCAAGGGCGCCGACACACCATCCGGACGCGTGGCTGTCCCGTCATGCCTCGGATGTCGGTCTTCCTGTGCATGAGGTTGCCGCCTCGGTCCGACCGACCCCGCACCCGGGGACGGCGCCCCCGCTCCCGCCTGCCGGGGGGATCGGGCGGTCCGCCCTCCGCCGGTGCGGCGCGATATCCGATTGCGGACGGGGCGCCGGGGAGCCGAAAGTCGCGGCATGCGAGACATGGAGCTTTCGGACGGTGTCGTCACGCTGTCCCCCCTGCGCCTGGACGATGTAGACGCCCATCTGGCGGGCGAGGACGAGCAATTGGTCCGCTGGCTCAGCGGCGGTCCCGGCACTCGGGCCGGTGTCGAGAAGTACATCGCGCACTGCACTGAACAGTGGGCTGCCGACGGACCCTTGCGTGCCTTCGGGATACGGGCGGGGGACCGGAAGGTGCTGGCAGGCACGATCGACCTGCGGTTCGACACGGCGGCCCTGGCCCCCGGACAGGTCAACATCGCGTACGGCCTCTATCCGGCCTGGCGCGGCAAGGGACTTGCGACGCACGCCGTCGCCCTGGTCCGCGGCTACGCGGCGGTCGCCGGTGCGACGCAGGGAGTGATCAAGGTGGACCCGGAGAACGGGGCGTCGGTGGCGGTCGCACGGCGGGCGGGCTTCACCTACCTCAAGCAGGTCGCGGAAGCGGACGGCACCCTGTTCAACTGGTACGTCCATGATCTGCGGGGGGCACAGCCTCAGGACTGAGCCCCCAGAAACCGGTCTGTCCACAGCCGCAGCATCTCGTCGTCGAATGCCGGATCCTCGCGCAGCACGCCGGTGAGCGCCAGGCCGCGGTGCAGGACCAGCAGTGATTCGCAGAGCAGGGCGAAGTCCTCGCGCGCCGCTGTCTCCGGGCCGAAGATATCGGCCATCACCGCACGCTGGGCCGCGCCCACGTCCCGCTCGGCCGGCAGCAGTGCCGCTCTGAGGTCGGCGTCGGTGCGCGCTGCCAGCCACAGTTCCAGGCCCGCCAGGAAGTACGGGCCCGACATCGCCGTGCGCAGCAGGGCGAGCCCTTTCTCGCGGCTCTGTGCGCCGCCGTCCGTCTCGGCGCGGATGTGCGCGAGCCGCAACTCGGCGACATGGTGGGTGGCGGCCGCCAGCAGATCGGCCTTCGAGGCGAAGTGGTGCAGCAGCGCGCCGCGGGAGACGCCCGCCCGCTCCTGTACCCGCTGGGTCGTGGTGCGCGCGAAGCCGTGCTCGACCAGACAGTCGATCGTGGCATCGAGGAGGCGTTGCCGGGTCTCCTCCCGGCGTTGCTGCTGGGTGCGGCGTGGAGCGGGCATGGCAGCGAGCGTACGACAGGACAGGGAACCAACAAACAGTCTGGACGGACTGTATGTGGCGGGTCTATCGTCCGGCGCATGCTTGCCGTAGACCTGGTTCGCCGCGGTGCCGCGCGTTTCGCAGGACGTACCGCCGTGCATTTCGAAAACCGTTCCCTCACCTACGCGGAGGTCGACGAGGCCGCCAACCGCCTGGCCCACGTCCTCGCAGGACTGGGCGTCGGCCGTGGCGACCGGGTCGGGCTGCTCCTCGGCAACGGCCTGTGGTCCATCTCCGTCGACTTCGCCTGCCTGAAGGCCGGGGCCGCCCGCGTTCCCCTCAACGGCCGCCTCTCCGCCGCCGAACACACCCGCATGCTCCAGGACACCGGCGTGACCCTTCTGGTGTACGGGCCGGAACTCGCCGAGCGTGCGCTCGAACTCGGCTCCGCCGTACCGGGGCTGGCGTTGGCGTGCCTCGGCAGCCCCGACCCGGCCGGCCACCTCGACCTGCTGGCGGCGATGCGCGAGGCGAGCCCCGCAGACCCGATGCTGCCTGCGGCGGCGGACGACGTGATCCTGATCCTCTACACGTCCGGCACCACCGGAACCCTCAAGGCCGCGCAGCACACACAGGCCGGCTATGCCGCGATCAGCGCGAACATCCTGTCCAACCTCGTCTCACCCGGCCGCGACGATGTGATGCTGCACGCCGCATCGCTCATCCACGCCAGCGGCACCTTCGTGCTGCCCTACTGGGTACGGGGCGGCGCCTCCGTCGTCCTCGGCGGCTTCGACCCGGACGAGTACCTGGCGGCCATCGCCCGCTACGGGGTGACCGCAGTCAACCTCGTCCCCACCATGCTCGGCATGCTCTTCGCCGACGGGAACGCCGAGCGTGCCGACCTCGCCCGGCTGCACACCGTCGTCTACGGGGCCAGCCCGATGCCGCGCCCGCTCATCGAGCACGCACTGGACGCCTGGGGCCCCAAGTTCGTCCAGTACTTCGGACAGACCGAGGCGCCGCTGTGTCTGACCGTGCTCGACAAGGACGACCATGCCGAGGGCGGTGAACTGCTCGGCGCCGCCGGACACCCGGCGGTCGACGCGCGGCTCGTCCTCACCGACGAGGACGGCACGCCGGTCGCACCGGGCGGGATCGGCGAGGTCCGGGTCAAGGCACCGTTCGCCATGGCCGGGTACTACGACGCGCCCGAACTGACCGCCGTGACCCTCACCGACGACGGCTGGATCCGCACCAGGGATCTCGCACGCTTCGACGACCGCGGCTACCTTCACCTCGTCGACCGCAGCAGCGACATGATCATCACGGGCGGATACAACGTCTACCCGCGCGAGGTCGAGGACGCCCTCGCGAGCCACCCCGCGGTCGGGCAGTGCGCCGTTGTCGGTGCCCCCGACGCCACCTGGGTCGAGGCCGTCACCGCCTTCGTCACACTGCGGCCCGGTGCCGCGGTCTCCGAAGCGGCCCTGCGCGATCATGTGCGTGCGAGGCTGGCCGGCTACAAGGTGCCCAAGACCGTGCACTTCGTCGAGACCATCCCGTACTCGCCGGTCGGAAAGATCCTCCGCCGGGCCCTGCGCGACCCCCTGTGGGAGGGAAAGTGACGACCGGACACCCCGTCGTACGGATCGAGCGCGACGGCCCCGTCCTCACGGTGATTCTCAGCCGGCCCGAGGTCCGCAACGCCGTCGACGGGCCGACAGCCGATCAACTCGCGGACGCTTTTCGCGAGTTCGAGTCCGACCCGGACGCATCTGTCGCCGTGCTGTGGGGAGAGGGCGGCACCTTCTGCGCCGGAGCGGACCTCAAGGGCATCGGCACGGAACGCGGCAACAAGGTCCACGCCGAGGGCGACGGACCCATGGGGCCCACCCGGATGCGGCTGAGCAAACCGGTCATCGCCGCGGTCTCCGGACACGCGGTGGCCGGCGGCCTGGAACTCGCCGTCTGGTGCGATCTGCGGGTCGCCGAGGAGGACGCGGTCTTCGGTGTCTTCTGCCGCCGCTGGGGCGTCCCCCTGGTGGACGGCGGCACGGTACGGCTGCCGCGCCTGATCGGTGAGAGCCGCGCCATGGACCTGATCCTCACCGGCCGTCCGGTCCCGGCGACGGAGGCGTACGACATCGGGCTCGCCAACCGGGTCGTGCCGACCGGTGAAGCACGTCGCGCCGCGGAGCAACTCGCCCGGGAGATCGCCGCGTTCCCCCAACTGTGTCTCCGTCACGACAGGCTGTCCGTCCGCGAACAGCACGGCCTCTCCGAGCCGGACGCCCTGGCGGCCGAGTACCGGCACGGCCTGGTTCCGCTGACCGCGGGGGAGACCCAGTCCGGTGCCGATCGGTTCGGCGGCGGTGCGGGCCGCCACGGGTCGTTCGACGAGTGAGCCGAAACCCGGCTGACACCGGAGACGGGCTCGTCCTACGCTCGCCGGATGACGACACCCAGCTACCCGGACAAACCCCGCCCCGGCGACCGTATCGCCGTCATCTCCCCGTCCTCCGGGCTTCCCGGAATTCTGCCTCTGCCCTACGAGTTGGGACTGCGCAGACTCCGCGACGAGTTCGGGCTCGAAGTGGTGGAGTATCCGACGACGCGCACCATGGGGTCGACCCCGGCCGAGCGGGCCGCCGACATCCACGCGGCGTTCGCCGACCCCGAGATCAAGGCGGTGATCGCCAGCATCGGTGGTGACGACCAGCTCACCGTCCTTCCACACCTGGACCGCGAGCTCCTGCGCGCCAATCCCAAGCCGTTCTTCGGGTACAGCGACAACACCAACCTGCTGGCCCTCCTCCGGAACCTGGGCATCGTGGGCTACCACGGCGGGTCGGTGATGGTCGAACTCGGACGCCCCGGTGCGATGCACCCTCTGACCGCCGACTCCCTGCGAGCGGCCCTCTTCACCCGTGGCACCTACGAACTGACTCCCGCCAAGGAGACCGACCACGTCAACCGCCGCTGGGAGGACCCCCGGACCTTCGGCTCCGAGCCCGAGATGCGACCCGCCGACGACTGGATCTGGCACAACGCCGACCGGATCGTCGAAGGGCCCGGCTGGGGAGGCAACCTGGAGATTCTGGCGTGGCTACTCATGGCCGACCGCGAGATCCGGCCGGTCGGCGACTACGCAGGCAGCGTGCTCTTCCTGGAGACGTCCGAGGAGATGCCCTCCGCCGACGAGGTCTACCGGATTCTGCGGAGCATGGGGGAGCGTGGACTCCTGCGGCAGTTCCCCGCGCTGATCATGGGGCGGGCGAAGTGCTGGTCGTTCGCACAGCCGCTCGGCGCCGAGGAGGGGGACCGGTTCCGTGCGGAGCAACGGCAGGCGGTTCTACGCGCGTTGAGCGAGTACGCCCCCGACACGATGGCCGTCCTCGATGTCGACCTCGGCCACACGGACCCGCAGGTGGTGATCCCGTACGGCGGGAACATCCGGGTCGACGGGACCGCCCACCGTATCGTCGTGACCTATTGAGGCCCCGCGTCCCGATGGGCTTCTTCCCCGTCGGCGAAGTATGCCGAAGGGGTCGTGCCCAGCGCGCGGCGGAACATCGCCGTGAACGCACTGGGTGTCGCGTAGCCGAGACCGGTGGCGACAGCGGTGACCGGGGTGTTCCTGGCGAGCAGTGTCACCGCATGGACGAGCCTGGCCTGCTGCACCCAGCGGGCCAGGCTCAGACCGGTCGACGCGGTGAACCTCCGCTGCAGACTCCGCGGGCTCATATGCGTGTACGCCGCGGCCAGAGACGTCGTCCACGGCCGGCCCGGCGCCTGCCGGATCGCGTCGCACAGTCCGAGCAACTGAGGATCGGCGGAGGCGGGAAGATGCAGCGCGGGAACGGGGCGCGGTGCGAGCAGCAGGAGCAGCAGTTCCATGACCTTGCCGTCCCGGCCCGCGCGCTCGTACTCCACGGGCAGCCGCGTCGCCTCGTCGATGAGTTCACGCAGCAGCGGGGACACCGAGACGACCGTGGGGTCGGCGGGCAGCCGCCAGTCCGGCTGGGGCTCGATGTAGAGCGTACGCATGGCGACCGCGCCCGCGCACGTCATCGCATGGCTGAGACCGGCCGGGACCCAGACTCCGCGGGTGGCGGGAACCACCCAGGCCCCATGGTCGGTGACGACCGTGATGGCACCCGTCGTGCCGTAGATCAGCTGCGCCCGCCGGTGTTCGTGCGGCGGGATGTGATGCCCGTCCGGCAGATCGCGCGCCATCGCGGCGACCGGCCTCGACACGTCCTGGTAGTCGTCGCGCTGCTCGCTCTTCCCATACATTGGCGCACTCTCGACAGGTGTTGGCACTCCGGCGAAAGTATGCCAGTACGGGGTCGGCCTAGCGTCGACGCATGTGATCCAGAAGCTGACAGTCCTGCTCGCCACCACCAGTGCCGTCACCGCGGCGAACATCTATCTCAACCAGCCGCTGCTGGGGGCCGTTGCCTCGTCGTTCGGCGTTGCGCCCGACGTACTCGGGGCCGTACCCACCGCGACCCAGCTCGGCTACGCGGCAGGAATCCTGCTGCTCGTGCCCGCCGGTGACAGCCGGGACCGGCGGCGGCTGATCCTCGGCCTCGGTACGGCGTCCGCGCTCGCGCTCGTCGCCTGCGCGGTGTCGACCGGCATGTGTGCGCTGATCGTGTCGAGCTTCGCCGTCGGGCTGCTCTCCCCGGTCCCGCAGCTCGTCACCCCGCTCGCCGTCGCGCTCGCGGGGAACGAGGGCCGCGGACGGATCGTGGGCACCGTACAAGGCGGTCTGCTGATCGGGGTGCTCGCCTCCCGCGCCTACGCGGGGGCGCTGGGCGAACTGGTCGGATGGCGGGCCGTCTACGGGTGCTCCGCTGCGCTGACCCTGCTACTGATGCTCGTGCTTCGGCGGACGCTGCGGCACGTCCCGGCCGCGGGTGACATCGGCTACCGGGCGACTCTGTCCTCGCTGCCGCGCCTCTTCGCCGGCCACCCGTTGGTCCGGCGGGTCACGCTCTCCGGTGCGCTGGTCGGGATCGCGTTCGGCGCGTTCTGGACCGCACTGACGTTTCTGCTGGAGGGGCACTACCGCCTCGGACCGACCGTGATCGGGCTGTTCGGTCTCGTCGCCGCGGCCAGCGCCCTCGCTTCTCCGTACGCCGGCCGGCTGGCCGACCGCCTCGGGCATCGGGGCGCCCTGGCCACGTTGATCGGCCTGGTCGCCGTGGGTTGGCTCGTACTTCTGCCCGGCGGCACCGGGCTCGGGTGGCTCATCGCCGGTGTGGTTGTCCTGGATGTGGGGGTCTGGGGCAGCCAAGCCGCCTGTCAGACCGCTCTGTTCACTCTCGATCGCGCTCTGCACAACCGCCTCAACACCCTCTACTTCACGTTCCGCTTCCTCGGCATCGCGGTCGGCTCGCTCGTCGGAACAGCCGCCTGGGCGGGCGGCGGCTGGTCCACGGTGGTCGGCACGGGCGTCGCGGCCACGGCGGCCGGGCTGATCGTCGCGGTCCTGCCGGCGCGTCGCCTGTTCGGTTCGACCACATGTCGTGTGTGACCCCGGAATTGGGGCGCAGGGCATGAGGGCGTCATACGTGCGCCTGAACTCAACGCGCGCCTGAGGGCCGGTGCGGCCCACCACTTGGCGAGCGTGACAGGGGCGTCGAGCGGGTCGACCGGCACCCCGATCAGGTCGGTGTCGGATGACGTCGCCACGGGCCGCCGATACTGTCACACATTCCGATGCTGATACCGGCATGGAACGAGTCGTCGGCCCCTTCGAGTGTTCTGCATCTCGTGGCGCCGGCCCGGTGGTTGGCTCACGAGCGACTTGAGCCCCGCGCCCAGGTCCCACGGCGTACCGCGCAGCGGCAGCAGTGCTCGCCCTGCAGTGGACCGATGTTGACGCCTGATCCGGCGAACTCGCCAGAACATTGGCCGGACTTCATTATGCGGAGAACACTGCGTCACGTGTGGCAATGAGGCCGTCTCATGCAGATCATCAGATTCTTGACCACGATGGCCACCCTCGTCAGCGGACGAATTACCGGTCAGCCCGCTCAAGAATCCGGTGCCACGCCGAGATTCGCGTCATGGACTTCAAGTGAATGACGCCCCTGGATGCGTACGTTCGGGTGGTCTGTACGCACTAAGTCCCTGACGAATCGTGACGCCATAACGGTCACCTCGTAACTTTGGTGACAATGACGGAGGTTCGGTCTCCGGTCTCTCCGGCACCGCCCTCGGGCGCCCGTGTCAGCCGTTCGGTATCAGCCGGATCCATTCCATCCCATCCCACACCGACTCCATGAGATGTGACCAAGTGAAACGTAGGCGATTGTGGACAGGGCTCGCCGCAACGGCCGTGGTTGCCGCCGGGGCAGCAGTCTGGGCGGTTCTGTCCCAGCCGGCCGGCACCTCGGATTCCGAGGCCAAATCAGCAGCCCGGACCGTCGTGGAGGCGCAGACGCTTCTGAATGCCGGCCTTATGCAGTCGCAGTACCAGGATTTCTCCGGGGCGGCCACCAGCTTCAAGCGGGTGGTGGCCCTGGATCCGCACAACAAGATCGCCTGGTACAACCTGGGCGTCATCGCGCAGCGGGACGGCAAGAAGGCTGATGCCCGCGCAGCCTATGACAAGGCGTTGAAGATCGATCCGTCGTTCGACTCCGCCCTTTTCAACGAGGCGCTATTGCTCAAGTCGAGCGAGCCCGACCGCTCCATCAAGCTCCTGAAGCGTGTCGTTGCCCACAACTCGAAGGCCTCCACGGCCTACCTGCACCTCGGGGAGGCTCTGGCGAAGAAAGGCCGCGACGACGAGGCCCAGGACGCATTCGGCCGCGCTGTTGCGGCCGACCCCAAGCTGCTCTCTTTCGTTCCGGAACCATTCCAGGATTCCGCAAGCCCATCACCTTCAACTAGCCAAGCAGGTACTACCGAATGACGTCGACTGCGACACCGAGGTTCTCCGTCTTCACCCCCAGCCACAGGCCGCGATTCCTCGATGAGTGCCTGACCACCCTGCAGGCACAGACCTGTTCGGATTGGGAGTGGATCGTCCTGCTCAACAACGGGGCCCGATGGCGGCCGGAGTTCCCCGATGAGCGTGTCCGTGTGGAGATCGCGGACGACGTCCACGGCGTCGGGGCCGCCAAGCGAAGGGCCTGTGAACTGGCACGCGGGGAGATCCTCGTGGAACTCGACCACGACGATCTTCTGGCGAAGGCGTGCCTGGCGGAGCTCGCCAAGGCGTTCGACGGCAACCCCGAGGCCGTCTTCGTGTACAGCAACACCGCGCAGATCACCCAGGACGGCGGGCGGGACGAGAGCCGCTTCAACAAGGAGCACGGCTGGCAGTACGAGGATGTGAGCGTCGACGGCCGTCGGCTGCTGCAGGCTCTGTCCATGGCTCCGACGCCGCACAACGTCGCGTACATCTGGTACGCGCCCAACCACGTCCGGGCGTTCCGCAAGGATGTCTACGAGAAGGTCGGCGGATACGACGCCACCCGTTCGGTCCTGGACGACCAGGACCTGATGTGCCGTCTCTTCCAGGCCGGCGACTTCCACCACATCCCTCGCTGCCTGTACCTGCAGCGGATCCACCCCGCGAACACACAGCGCGATCCGGAGATCAACGCACACATCCAGCGTGAGACGGTCGCCCTGTACGACAAGTACATCGAGGCCAACGCCCTGGCCTGGACCCAGCGCCACGGATTGTTCGCGCTGGACCTCGGCGCAGCTCACCGGAAACCGCCCGGATACATGGGCGTGGACCAGTACCCGGGAGAGGGCGTCGACTTCGTCGCGACCCTGCCCGGGAAGCTCGACCTGCCCGACGGCTCCGTCGGCCTGCTGCGGGCGGTGGACTTCCTCGAGCATGTGCCCGCGAAGGTGCCGCTGATCAACGAGCTGTACCGGCTGCTGGCGCCCGGGGGCATGCTCCTCACCATGACCCCGAGCTCGGACGGCCGCGGTGCGTACCAGGATCCGACACACGTCGCCTTCTACAACGAGAACTCCTTCTGGTACTACACGGACAACCAGTACCGGACCTTCGTGCCCGAGATCCAGGCCCGGTTCCAGAATTCACGGCTGGTCACCTACTACCCGACCGACTGGCACTCCAAGAACAACATCTCCTACGTCGTGGCGAACCTCATCGCGGTGAAGGACGGCGCCGCACGATGCGGCGGACCCCTGAAGGTCTAGGACGGTCCAAGGGCATGTCCGAGGCGCCCGGCGGGAGCTGAGAGCTCCGGCCGGGCGCCTCTTTGGCGTTTCGAAGGGGCCGGACGGGACGTGAAGGCGCTCCTGATGGCTGGGCCGTGCACTTGCCGTTCGGAGACTCGGCCCGGCACTTCGACAGGACCGGGTCCTGCGTGCGGATGCGGCCGGCGGGACTTCCCGCCGAGCAACACGGCCGCGGCCGCGCTCGAGCCGGTCGCCGGCGGACGTACTACGAGCGCCATCCACGCCACTCAGGGCCGCGGCATCTTGCCGGCAGGCAGGGCCTGTTCGCGCTGGTGCTGTCGTGTGGGGCCGTCGCACGAAAAGCAGACGGTGCCCCGAAGCGAAGCTTCGGGGCACCGTCACTTACTCCCGGTGAAGCGGACAGCCGGTACCGCACCACCTCTCACATGGGGTTACAGCTCGGTGTGGCAGATCGCGAAGGAGGTGAGCGTGTCGGTGATGAGGCCGACGGTGGCGGAGGTCTGCCACCCGGTGGCAGGGCCACTACCGGTGAACACCGGCGCATTCTGCGTGACATTGATGGTGACGGCGTTGGAGTTGTATCCGCCGCCGACAGCAACGTCGCCCGCGTTGCACAGGGCGGTCGACTCGACCCCCAGGACGCCGGTCGCGGCGTTGCCGGTCACGACGTAGGTGTTGAGCGACGTCGTGCCCTGGGAACCCTGGACGCCCTGGAAGCCCTGGAGGCCCTGGGCGCCCTGGCTGCCGGTGGTGCCGATCTGGCCCTGCGCACCTGTTGCACCCTGCGGACCGAGGGCGCCCGTGCCACCCTGGGAGCCCTGGGAGCCCTGCGGGCCCGGGATGCCCTGGGGGCCGAGGCCGCCCTGCGGGCCCTGCGCGCCGTCCACGCCGTCCACGCCGTTGATGCCGTTGACACCGTTGGCGCCGTTGGCGCCCTGGGCACCGTTGGTGCCGTTGAGACCGTTGGCGCCGTTGGCGCCCTGGGCACCGTTGGTGCCGTTGAGACCGTTGGCGCCGTTGGCGCCCTGGGCACCGTTGGTGCCGTTGAGACCGTTGGCGCCGTTGGCGCCCTGGGCACCGTTGGTGCCGTTGAGACCGTTGGCGCCGTTGGCGCCCTGGGCACCGTTGGTGCCGTTGAGACCGTTGGCGCCGTTGGCGCCCTGGGCACCGTTGGTGCCGTTGAGACCGT
>NZ_JBITCU010000029.1:0-83497 GCF_044453545.1 Streptomyces sp. NPDC051664
AAGCCAACTCCCCGGCCCCCGCCCCCCGCCCCCCCCCCCCCCCCCCCCCCCCCCCCCCCCCCCCCCCCCCCCCCCCCCCCCCCCCCCCCCCCCCCCCCCCCCCCCCCCCCCCCCCCCCCCCCCCCCCCCCCCCCCCCCCCCCCCCCCCCCCCCCCCCCCCCCCCCCCCCCCCCCCCCCCCCACCACTTCCTCGGTCTGACGGGCCCATCCGGTCGACGGACGCGGCACGTGGGCCGGGACGTGCGAGACAGGCTGCGTCCGTCGTGCCCGTTGCCCACGGTTGGAGGCGGAACTGACGACTGACGAGTGCGGTGATGCGGTGATGCGGTGATGCGGTAGGTGATCAGCGGAACTTCCGCAGGAGTCATCAGCTCTTCAGCGTGGCCATGGCGTGCTCGCCGACTCGGCCGTGAGTGTCTCTCGCGATCCGGGTGGCCATGCTGCGGGAACGCAGCAATGGATGTTGTGCGTCCCGGTGGCTGCCTACGTGCTGCGACGCCGCGCGGGACGGCCGCTGGAGCCAAGAAGGCGAAGGCAAGAGGCCGGTCAGGCGCTGAGCTCCGGGTAGAAGTTCGTGATGTCGCCGGACAGGGCGGCCTTGGCCTGACGGGAGGTCTCGTCGGCGAGCACCTCGAACGCACCCTTCTCGATCCCGTCCAGCGCCTCCTTGGCGATGTCGGCCGGCTTCGACTTGGGCTGTGTCACCTCCGCGGTCATGTCGGTGTCGACGTATCCCATGTGCAGGCCCGTCACGCCGATGCCGCGGTCAAGCAGTTCAAGCCGGATTGCGTTGGTCTGCAGCCAGAACGCGGCCTTGGTGGCGGAGTACGCACCGTGCCGAGCGATCCAGGAAAGCGCCGAGTGCGCGTTCAGGATGTGGCCGCCGCCGTTGCGCTCGATCACCGGGACGAAGGCCCGGGTCACATTCAGCGGGCCGAAGAAGTTGGTCTCGAAGACGTTCCTGATGTCCTCGACCGGTACGTCCAGGTAGGTGTCCGGTGCGCTGCTGCCGGCGTTGTTGATCAGCACGGTGACATCGGGCGCGGCCGCCACCAGCGCCTCGATCGAGGCCAGGTCGGTGACCTCCAGAGCCACCGGTACGACGCGGGCGTCGGTGCTCGGCTGCGGGTTCCGCGCGGTGGCGTAGACCTTCTTCACGCCGCGGGCGAGCAGTTCGTCCACGATCGCCTTGCCGATGCCGCGGTTGCCGCCGGTGACGAGTACGACGGCGCCTTCGAGAGTGGTCACTTTGACTCCAGACAAAAAGATGGAAACCGATCTGTTTCCCACCACACGATAAACCGATCTGTTTCCTTCTGCAAGACCAGCCGGTACCCTCGACGACATGACGACCTCGGCGACACCCCGCGAGCGACTGCTGCAAGCGGGGGGCGAACTCTTCTACCGCGACGGGATGAACATCGGCGTGGATGCGCTGTGCAAGGCCGCCGGGGTCTCGAAGAAGTCGATGTACCAGTTGTTCCGGTCCAAGGACGAGGTGATCGCGGAGAGCCTCGCCAGCCGCGGCCCGACGTACGAGGCCGCCCTGCTACCGGGCCCGGACGACGAGCGGTCGCCGCGCGAGCGCGTTCTGACCGTGTTCGAGCGGCAGGACCGGATGACTGCCGAGGGCAGCTACCTCGGCTGCCCGTTCGTGAGTGCCGCGGTGGAGCTGAAGGACCCCGGGCATCCGGGCAGTGTGGTCGCACGCCGTTTCAAGCAGCACCTGACCGACTTCTTCCAGGCCGAGCTCGTCGCCGCCAAGGCTGAGGATCCGGAGAGCCTGGCCGTGCAGTTGACGATCGTCTTCGACGGCGCGAGCGCCCGGGCCGTCGTACAGTCCCAGGCGCTCGGTGGCATCGGCGTGGTCACGGCAGCGGCCCTGCTGGATGCCGCCGGCGTGAAGCAGACAGTGCCGGCGGGCCAGGCCCGCTAGTCGACGCTTCCGCGTCCTCGGCGGACGCGGGTGATGGTCTTGTGCTCGACGTATCCGGTCAGGCCGACCTTGCCGTACTCGCGGCCGATGCCGCTGGCCTTGTAGCCGCCGAACGGCCCGTCGAAGCTCATCGGGGAACCGTTGATGGTGAGCGTGCCGGTACGCACTCGCCGAGCGATCTCAAGTGCCCGGTCCGGGTCGGCGGACCACACACCGCCGGACAGGCCGTACTCGGAGTCGTTGGCGATCCGGACCGCGTCGTCCTCGTCGTCGTAGGCGATGACGGCGAGCACCGGGCCGAAGATCTCCTCCTGGGCGATGCGCATACTGTTGTCGACGTCGGCGAACAGGGTCGGGGTGACGTAGTTGCCGCTTTCCAGCCCCTCGGGGATCTGCGTGCCGCCGGTGACCAGCCGGGCGCCCTCCTCGATTCCCACCTGGATGTAAGAGATCACCCGCTGCTGCTGATCCGGGCGGATCATGGGCCCGACGAAGGTGTCGGCGTCGGCCGGGTCGCCGACCTTCAGCGACTCCACCAGCTCCTTCAGCGCGGCGACGACCTCCTCGTAGCGGCTGCGCGGCGCGAGGATGCGCGTCTGGAGAATGCACGCCTCGCCGTTGTTGCCCAGCGAGCCGAACTTCAGCCCATGGGCGACCTCGCCGAGGTCGGCGTCCTCCAGGATGATCGCGGCGGACTTGCCGCCGAGTTCGAGACTGACCCGCTTCAGCTGCTCGCCGGCGATCGAGGCGATGCGACGGCCGGCCCGGGTGGAACCGGTGAACGCGATCTTGTCCACATCGCGGTGCGACACCAGGTACTCACTGGTCTCCCGGTCGGCGGGCAGGATGCTGAGCACACCTTCGGGAAGGCCGGCCTCGGCAAACAGCTCGGCAAGCATCATCATGCTCAGCGAGTTCTCCGGCGAGGTCTTCAGCACGACGGTGTTGCCGGCCAGCAGCGCCGGGGTCAGCTTCGCCATCGCCGCCGAGAAGGGCGAGTTCCACGGGATCACCGCGGCGACCACCCCGATCGCCTCCCGGCGAACGATGGTGTCGTACGGAGCCTCGGGGTCGGAGGGATCGACGATCTCCTCCCAGCCGAACTCCTCGGCAGCCTTGAGATAAGAGTTGATCTGCCGGGTCAGGAACGGCTGGCCCATCTTGGTGAACCAGCCGGCCGAGCCGTTCTCCGCGGAGATCATCGCGGCGATCTCGTCAGCTCGCGCCTCACGCAGCATGTCGAGACGACGGATGATCTCCTGCCGCTCCTTGGGATCCGTTCGCGGCCACGGTCCGTTGTCGAACGCCGCACGGGCCGCGGCCACGGCCCGGTCGATGTCCTGCGGAGCGGCCTGTGCGACGCGGCCCAGAACGGACTGGTCGTGCGGCGAAAGGATCTCCAGCAGGTCAAGGGAGCTGGGGGCGGTCCAGGCGCCGCCGATGAAGAGCTTGTCGTAAGAGGTCATGGGGGGTGCGTCGCTTTCGTGAGACGGCAAGGCCATCGAATAAGAGACCAGTGGCCCTCTATGCCATCCAAGATAACAACCCGCTGGCCCTTTAACAAGAGACCAGCGGGTCTGCTACTTTGAACGCAAGCCATACCCGAGGAGGAAGGCCGTGAGCCAGACCGAGAGCGCCGCATTCCAGCGGGCCCGGCGACCGGAACAGGTCGAGATTCGCAAGCAGACGATTCTCGACGCGGCCGAAGCCCTGCTCGGTGAGATGCCGATCGCGGAGATCAGCCTGCGCGAGCTCAGTCGCCGGGTCGGGCTGTCGAAGACGAACGTCGTGCGCTACTTCGAGACCCGCGAGGCGGTCTTCCTGGAACTCCTGCGCCGCTCCCAGCAGGAATGGCTGGACACCCTCGAACGCGACCTGCCGCCGGCCCAGTCGGCGCCGCACCACGTCGTCTGCGGCGCACTCGCGGCTTCCCTGGCGCAGCGGCCACTGCTGTGCGAGCTGTGGAGCGCACTGGCCACAGTTCTGGAACGCAACGTCTCCCTCGAATCCGTCCGTGCCTTCAAGCTGTCCAATCTGGAAGCACAGGTGCGCTTCGCCGGCCTGGTCAGCGACCACATTCCCGAACTGGGAGATGACGCCGCCCGGGAACTGGCGGCCCTGTGCACCGTCGCCGTGGCGGGCCTGTGGCCCTTCGCCAACCCCTCCCCCACTGTCCTGGCGGCGACCGAGGACCCGCGCCTGGCCGGATCCCGCATCGACTTCGCCACCATGCTCAGCCGACACCTCGGCCTACTGGTCACTGGACTGCTCCACCGCCCGCCCGACTCGCCAACTCCTCCCTCCCGGCAATGAATACGGGGAGCGAGGCCACCCGGCGGGCCTGGTCCAGTTGCGTGACTACGTACCCGCGGTAGCAGGTAAGCGGCTGCCACCAGCCGCGGCAGGTGACCATTGCCGCGGGACGGTCGGGCAATGCGCCGCGCGTGAACGACAAGCGCATGCATGAGGCGACCGGGGAGCGCAGACGGTTCTCCTCGGCGATCCTGCTGCCCCGGTGCCGCGATTCCCGGAAGATCAACGAGGTGCTGGCGCTGCTTCACCTGCACGGCCTGCTGAGGGGCGACTTCGTGCCCGCGCTCGGGCAGTTCCTCGGCTCAGACATCTGAGGCTGCTTCAGGCCATCAGTTCCGGCTGGAGTGCCAGAACGACGGAACGCCTTTGTGTATGTGCGCGTTCGACTCAACGCCTGGAAGCCGAGTGATTCGTAGACCAGCTTGGGGATCGGGTATCCGGCGTCGCCGCGTGGACAGACCGTGGCCAGCCCGCCGCCGGCGGCAGCGAAGGCGTGCAGTACCGCTACGCCCACGGCACGCGACAGGCCACGCCGGCGGTGCTCGGCGGCAGTGCCGACGGGCTCGAACAGGCCGACCCCACTGACCTCGTCGTACCAGCCCTGACAGTAGGCGACCGCTTCCCCCTCGGGGGAGAATGCGGCCAGGTCGAATGCGGACCGGTAGGGCCACACCTCGCGCATGGCCGCGTGCCGCTCCGCGGTGATGTGGGGCGAGTTCCAGACCGCACGGTGCACGGCCGCGCGTTCGATGACGTCGGCCGCGTCGCGTTGCGGCCGGATCCGGTAGCCCTCGGGCAGGGTGTGGAGCGGCGGCAGATCGGTCAGCGGACGGCTCAAGCAGGCGAAATACGGTTCGTCGGCGCCCTGCGCGAAGCCGTGGGCCACGAGTGCGGGGGTCAGGTGCGTCTCGTGTGCGCCTATCGTCACGCTCAGCCGGGCGGCGTCAGTGGCGCGTTGCGCCCAGGCCAGCACCTCGCCGGCCAGGTCCGGACAGGCCGGGTCGACCTGGATGGTCAACTCCTCCGGTGACTCCAGCCACCCCCAGGCCACGGTCGTATCGCCGGTCGACCAGACCGCGGTGGGGCCGGCATCGGCACCGGATACGGCGCATGCGGCCGCCCACGCCAGGTCGCCTGAATGCCGCCAGCCAGCCTTGGGGAAGACACGGCTGGCCAGGCTCTGCATGGCGCGCAACGCCACCGGTCCCGCGTATTCCTCTCTGCGCATGACCGGCCATCGTGCCGGGGCGGGCGGCGATCGACAACCGAATAGCGGTTCCGCTCGCCCGCACGCCGAGGCCGCATCCGCACCCGTCCCGAGTCGACCACCGCCCCAGGCAGCACTACGTCACCGAGACCGGGCCCCTCTGAGCAGCAGCCTCACGGAACTTATGCCTGATCCCACTCTTCGTGAATAGGGCCACTCTCGTGGTGACCCCCTTGTCGGCTCACAGCCGTCCGGCCTCGGCGAGGATCAGCAGGTCGTTCGCGGCCTCTTGGGAGCGGATGCGGATGGCGGCTGCGTCGGGGACCGGTCCGCCGAGCAGGGCCGTGTCCATGATCTCCGCCTGCAGCAGAGCGGAGAAGATGTGCGCGGCTCGTGCGGGGTCGCTGACTTTGGAGCGCAGTTCCGCCGGCCAGTGGGACAGGTGTCGCGTGAACAGGGTTGTGCGGTCGCCGAGAATCTCCTGTTGGTAGCGGCGGCCGAGTTCGGGGAAGCGCTGCGCGTCCCGAGCCACCACCCTGAACAGCGCCAACTGTTGTTCGGACAAGATGTGTTGGAGAAGCTCGCAGCCCGCTTCCGTCAGGCCTTCCAGGGGCGGCAGGTTCAGCCATTGCGGGTCCGCGGTCTGCGCGGAGGTGTCGCAGGCCTCCTGGATGACGGCGACGAAGAGGTCGTCCTTGCTGTCGAAGTGCCGGTACAGGGTCGTGATGGATACGCCTGCGCTCGCGGCGATGCGGTTGACCGAGCTTCCGCCGTACCCCTCTTCAAGGAAGGCCGCGAGGGCAGCGCTGATGATCGCCTCGCGCTTGCGCGCCATCAGGCGCGCTTTGGGGTCGTTCTCGGCCCAGCTACGCACGATTCTCCTCCGCTCTCCCACCAACTTGACAGAGCATACGACAGCAATCACTATCGTGTCATACGAAAGCGATCGCTTTTGTATGGAGCCAGGGAGAGACATATGGGGAACACAGACACCCCGCGGATACTGATCCTCGGGGCCACCGGCTGCACCGGAGCGGCGGTCGTCAAGACGCTGGAGGCAACACCCGACCAGGCGGTCCCGGTGCTTGCGTCACGCAGCAAGGCGACCGTCGAGCAGTGGATCAAAGAGGGGAAGGAAGCGGTCCGCATCGACCTCGATGACCCCGACACCTTCCCTGGCGCACTGGAGGGCATCGACCGGGTATTCCTGATGACCGGCTACACCTCGGCGATGAACCACCAGGCCAAGGCCCTGGTGGACGCCGCCGAGGACGCCGGGGTCGGCTTTCTTGTGCACCTGGGCGTGTTCAGTGACGGGCGCTCCACCGACCCGCACTTCGCGTGGCACGAACTGGTGGAGCGTTACATCGCAGGCTCCAAGCTGGCCTGGGCGAATGTGCATCCGCACGTGTTCATGGAGAACCTGCTGGGCATCAACCGGCTGCGCGACGGCCGGATGGTGTGGCCGATGGGAGACAAGCGGGTCGGCTGGATCGCCGGCGACGACATCGCAGCGGTCGTGGCCAAGGTCCTGGCCGAAGGCCCCGAGACGCATGCGGGCAAGGAGTACTACCTGTCCGCCGATCTCCTCAACGGCGCCGAGGTGGCCGAGGCCCTCTCCGTCGCTCTCGGGCGAGAGATCCCCGCACTGGTCCTGACCCCGGACGATCTGCAGCGCATGATCGATGCCGGACTGGACACCGCGCCGGCCAACATGGACGCCGCGTACGCGGCCAGCACGCTGATCTGGGCGCGACAGACCTACGAAGGCCGCTTCGACTACTCCGCGGTCACCACCAGCACCGTCCAGGACCTGCTCGGCCGCGAACCCATCCATCTCGCCTCATGGGCCACCGCACACCGTCAGGAACTGCTCGACCAGCTCCCCTGACAGCTGCGCCCCGAATTTTCACGTGCTGATCAGGTCGGCGGCCGTACGACAGCTTCCACCCGACTACCGCCCGTTCCTGGCCGCGCACCGGTCATGGCGGGAGGGCTCTACCTCAGCTGCCCGTAGTTGCATGGCCGGGCGGAATGCGACCTGAGGGTCTCGGGGGCCGCAGAGGAAGCCCCGACTGGAGGCTGCGGGCCCTTCGGCCACCGCGCGGGACGTATCGGCCTCGGCCCTGCGATGCACCGCATCCGACGCCGCGCGCTGATCCACCAGGGATTACGGGACAGCGCTTAGCATGCGTTGTCGTGGCACACACCCTGGCACTGCGTGTCGAGAAACAGCGCGCCGTGGACGAGGCGCACGCCGGACCGTGCAGAGCAGGGCGCGTACCTCAACGGGCGAGAAGCGTTGACCGCCCGATTACACCGAGGGATCAGTCCGGCCGAGGGACCGGTTGGCACATGGAGGGACGAACGGGGTCTGCCGGTCGACGACGGAGCTCGCCCGCGCCTTCCAGCGCATCACCGATCCCCCTCCGTCCTGACACCCGCCCCACTGGTGACAACCGGCCCACTGGCCCACCACAAAGCCCCCTCCTTGCCCCGAGCAACGGAGGGAAACAGGAAGAGAGAGGAGACCGCCCATGACCGCCGTGCGCGGAACATCGGTGGACATCCCCACCCAGGACGGCACCGCCGATGCCTACCTGACCCACCCCGACGACAGCAGTCCCCATCCCGCGGTCCTGCTCTACATGGACGCCTTCGGACTGCGCCCTCACCTGAAGAAGATGGCCGACCGCCTCGCCCTAGCCGGCTACACCGTCCTGGTTCCCAACGTCTTCTACCGCCATGGGCGGGCCCCGGTGGTAGAACTGCCCGACGTCATCGACCCGGCCCGCCGCCCGGAGATCTTCGAGCGTCTCGGCCCGGTCATGACGTCACTGACACCCGACCTGGCGATGCGCGACGCAGACGCCTACCTGCGCTGGCTGACCGCCTGCCCCCTGACCACCGACGGGCCCGTCGGCATCACGGGCTACTGCATGGGCGCCCGCCTGGCCATGCGCACCGCCGGCACCTACCCGGAGCGGGTCGCGGCCGTGGCCGGCTTCCACGGCGGCCGCCTGGCCACCGACTCACCCGACAGCCCGCACCTGCTCGCCGACCGGATCACCGCGGAGCTGTACTTCGGCCACGCCGACCAGGACCCCTCGCTACCTCCCGAGCAGATCAACCGCCTCGACGAGGCCCTCACCGCAGCGGGCGTACGCCACCACAGCGAGATCTACACCGGGGCGCACCACGGCTTCACCCAGGCCGACACCGCCGCCTACGACAGCACAGCGGACAAGCGCCACTGGACCGCACTATTGGCGCTCCTGGACCGCACCCTCTGACTGTCACCGCCGCCCGCCACTGCCCGGGCACCACACCCTCCAGCAGGGCCGTCTCCTCCAGAGCGAACGGCGCGCCCTCCTTGAGGGGCTGCCCACGGCAGAGCGCCTCGCTCGGCCGGCAGGCCGCCGTCCCCTTGCCGGTACGCTGATCGCCATCGCCGTCCTCCTGGCACTCAAGGACGCCACCAGGGCCTCAGAGGCCGCCGGGCCATTCGTCCACGGGTCAGCCCCACGCCTCGAACCGGCAAGCGGTGCAGCGCCCGTCGCGGTGCACGCCGCCTCCATCACCGCCGGCGAACTCGATTCTCGCTCGGCTCCGCTCGGGTGTTTCTCTTCGATCAGCGGGTTCCGGAGATCGAAGAGAAAGCACCTTGCTGCGCCGCCCGCTGTTCCACGCCCCAGCGCCGACAGGCATGGGCAAAGCCGACTCCAGCCATCAGCGCGGGAACGGCCAACTCCAATGCCGGCGATGCCATCCGGTCCGAGTCCATCCGCCGCGTCAAGCCACTGGTCTACCGACAGGTCGCCTGACCTGAGGTGGGAAGAAACTGTGGGAGTCGTCGCCTCCCGGGGCCGCACCTACAGAACCCTCGTCGTCGACGTTCTGCCAGGCCGCACGCCGGAGTCCTTCGCCGCCTGACCGCGCGACCACTCCGGCGCCGAGAGCATCCGATGGCTCCTGAAGGCGGTTCACGAGCCCCTGTTGGGCGCTCTCAGGCGTTGGGACGCTTGCCGTGATTGGCCTTCTTCTTCTTGCGGGCGCGTCGCTTGTTCCCTCGCTTGGCCATGGTTCACACCTTCCAGATTCAGGACTTTTCGGGCGCTCGTCAGTCTAGGTTCGGCCGGGCGCGCCCGCATCAGACGGCGCGCCGTCGGAGTCCATGGAGCCCTCCCCTCTCCACGGCCTCGCGAAGAGCGCGTCGCAGTTCATCCCGGGCCGGCCCTCCTCCTTCGTCGGCGTGCGTCCCGGACCGCGAGCCGGCGCAGGGGCGAAGTAGGGGTGTGCCACCGGATACGCCAGAAACCCGCCCGTTCAGGGGACCCACTTGTACTTGGCTCCGCCGACCCATCTCACGACCGCGGGATCGTCGAGGTCGACATCGGTCACCCCCGCCCGGTGCGCCAGCCTGATCACATCCACCATGTCGTAGGCGGGCCCCACCAGCTCCCCGTTGATCTCCACCATGCGGTACGGCGGATCGTCCGGCACTACGCCGAGGACGACGACGGGGGTGGGGTGGAACACCTCTTGTGCATCGTTGGTCATGTCTACAGGGTGTGGCAGGGGCGCGACGCGCACATGTCGAGCGGACCAGTGCGCGGGAGCCGGCGCTACGTACCACTTGCGGCCCGCTACAGATTCGGCTCAGTCCGCGGTGGTGCGGTCGGCAGGGCGCCCGGCGGGTCCGTCAGGGCCGACCACGCCTGAACGTTCGCGATCCGATGCCGAACCTCGGCCGGACTCACTGTCAGGCGGGAATGAGCTCCTCGAAAAGGACCGGTCGCTGATGCTGTCACCCGGCGGGATGTATGGCGAGTCGGGCGCAGGCAGATGCTCAGCCTCAGAGGCTACCGATCAAATTGATGATTGACATCGCAGGTGCGTCAATCGAACAGATCCAGGCGTTGGTGCTGAGGCCGGCCCCACTGACAAGCTGAGGGCTATGGCTGATCTCCCACCCGCGCGTCCGCCGCTGGATCGGTCGGCACCATGCTGCGTGAAGGAGCCCTGTGGATAGGCGTAAGACAAACGACGGTTGGGTGCGAGGCCACCGGCCAGTTCCGGATGTCGTCGCCTTTCTCGGTATTCCTTACGCTGCTGCGCCGTTCGGGGGCAACCGGTTCAGGGAACCGCGTCCGGTCCACGCATGGGAGGGAATTCGAGAGTGCAAGGATTTCGGTCCCATTGCCCCGCAGTCGGCAAGACTGCCCGGGGCACCTGCATGGTCGCCCGGCGACGAGGACATCCTCACACTCAACCTCTGGGCTCCGTCATCCGACGGTGGCCCCTTGCCGGTCCTGGTGTGGATCCACGGCGGTGCGTACACGTTCGGGTCCTCCGCGCAGCCGGATTTCGACGGCACCGCACTGGCCCGTGCCGGTGTGATCGTGGTGACCTTCAACTACCGACTCGGTTTTGAAGGCTTCGGTCACCTTCCGCCCGGCAGCAAGTCGTACCCGGAGAATCGGGGCCTGCTCGACCAGATCGCCGCGCTGCGGTGGGTCCGTGACAACATCGCCACTTTCGGCGGCGATCCGACGAATGTCACGCTGGCCGGGCAGTCTTCCGGGGCAGCCTCCGCCGCCTGCCTGATGGTGATGGACCAGGCCCGCGGTCTGTTCCGGCGTGTCATAGCCCATAGCGTCGCGAGCCCTTGCTATTCGATCGAACTCGCTGCTGAGACCACCGGGAAGGTTGCTGAGGCTGCCGGCATCCCCTGCACGGCCGATGCCTTGGTGTCCGCCGCTCCGCACACGCTGGTCGACGCCTCCGACCGGGTCGTCGATGACTACCGGCAGGACCCTTTCTCCGGTCACCGCCATTACGACCCCGTGATTTACGGCCCCGTCGCCGGAGGTGGCATCCTGCCCAGCGACCCGCTGTCCGCGACAGCCGCGGGATCCGCCCGCGAGGTGGACCTGTTGGTCTGCCACACGACGCAGGAGTACCGGCTGCTCGATGCCGTCGGCAGCAGCGCGAAGGTCATCACCGACGACCAACTCGTGCTTTTCGCGAAAGACTTCCATCTCCCCGACACCCTGGTGCCGGGCTACCGCGCGCTGATGCCCCTTGCGCCCGCCCTCGACATCTACCTCGCGATCTTTGGCGACATGCAGTTCAGCGAGTACAGCACTCGGCTCGCTGAGCGGCACGCTCAATCCGGCGGCCGTTCCTTCATGTCCCGCTTCGCCCGTCAGCGCAACGGTCCAGAAGGAACGGTGTACGCCTGGCACTGCGCGGACATCCCCTTCGCGTTCGGCAACCTCACCGCCAAGAGCGTCGAGTTCCTCATCAGCGGACCACCGAGCGCTGAGGACCACCATCTGTCCCGGCGCATGCTGAACGCATGGGTCAGCTTCGCTACTACTGGTGACCCCGGCTGGCAGCCGATCAACGACTCCACCGGTAGCGTCCGGACCTGGGGCACGTCAGACAGCCGCTCCCAGCCACACGCCGCTGCCATCCGCGAGCTGTGGCACCGAGCCGACTTCCCGCTCCTGCGGCCATGAGAGACAAACTCTACGGTTCCGATGCACCACCCCGACCGGTGCCCGCCGCAGCCGGCCGGTCGAACAACGCGTCCGAACGAGCGGCGCCGACCGATCGAGCACCCCACGGACACGGGCCCAGGAATCGGGTACGCAGGGCTGCAGCCGGCCGGTCCGCTTGCCGCGACACGCGGGAAACTCGATGAACGCTTAGTATCACGTAAAGGGTGTATGGGAGCACCGGGCACGGGTCGCACGCGTGCGCGACCGCCTGGCATCCGCGCATCCGCGCATCCGCCGAGGGGTACCCCCCGCACCGGAAACCCCGGCCCGATTCCGACGGGCCGGGGTTTCCTTGTGATGCGGGTGGAGCTGTTACCACTCGCCGCGGTGTTCCCTGACCACTCGGAAGCTGCCCACGACGCCATTGCGAACCTTCACGCCGCCGCGGACGTGGCGGGTGAAGACGCCGTTGCTGGTGCTCCAGGGGCCGACCGTGGCGACCGGGGAGCCGTTGTCGCAGGTCGCCCCACGGAAGAGCTCGACAGACCTGCGGCTGTCGTTGCGGACGTTGAAGCTCCGCGAGCCCAGACCGCTGACCACAGTGATGCAGCCCTCCTCCGAGCGGGCGGAGTACGACCGCTCGTTGATGAAGATCCGGCCTTCGTACTTGTAGCCGTGGCCACCACCGTAGCCACCGCCACCCCCGTAGCCGCCTCCTTCATTGCCCTTCCCGCCCGCGTTTCCGCCTTCGTTTCCGCCTGCGCCACCGAGCGGAGCCGCCGCAGGGGCACCCTGCTGGACGGCCGGCGCGGCCTGCTGGACAGACGGGGCGGCCTGGGGCGAACCAGCGGCCGAGGCATAGGTGATACCAGTAGTTGCGAGGACCGCGGCGCCCACTGCGGCGGCGGTCACGGCGACGGTACGCGTCGTCATGTCATTCTCCCTTGTCTCTGAGGGTCGGCCGGGCAACCGGCCTGTAATGAACGTACTTATGGCGCCTTTACCTGTCATGTCGGATATGCCGAAAGCGTGACCCCAGGAGCCGTCGAGGCGCGTCAGACAGGGCTGACGCATCGTCAAAATGCTTACAAATAGGCCTATATGACATCCGACTAGGCCTTCTGGGTGACTTCGTGCCACCCGCTCACCCTCTCGGCAGCATGTCGCCGGAATCCAGCGCCCAATGCCGCGCCTCGCGTCCCTGAACGAGCGTCACCGACGCTCACCCTCATCGCCCTGGCCGCCGCAGCGGCCGACCGCACCCTCCTCGCACACCAAGACGGAGAACGGCACCACCACGGCCCACCCTGCCGACGAGGCACTCACCAGCCCGCCCCGGACAGTGCCGCCCCGGGCCGGCCCACCGGTGGGCGCCCGACAGATCCATTGCGCATGAGGGGGGTGTGCCGTCAGGGCCGTCACCGTCGGACGACGGCCGCCGACATGGCGGCATGGTCCGGCAGAACGGTGAACCGGTGATGGACGTCGACCGGCCTGGTGAAGAGCCGCACGTACCTCGCGTTCCGGAACGCGGACGGGGAAGTGCGTGCGTCATACCTGTTGCCGGATCCCATGGAGGAGTTCGGAATCGAGACAGGTCCGTTCGTGACACGCGTCAGCGGGATCCCACCTGCCGGCCCAGGAGGGATACGGAACATCACCCGGTCTGGTCGACGAAGACTTCGATGACCCAGTACTTCTCACCGACGTACACACCAGGATGCTGGGCGGCCTCCCAGCCGGCCGGGTCCACTACGACAACCCCTCCCCGGCGGTCTCCAAGGTGATCCACAAGAGCCGATCACGGGAGCAACATCCTCGGTGGGCGAAGTTTTGGCGGCATTTCGTCCTCACCATTTTCTTCAGCGAGCCGGGATTTCGCCCGGTCCATGGAAGAAGGACGGGGTAAAGAGCCGGGTCACCTATCTCCGCCTCAATTACCTCCCCCCTGTTCCCCGGTGGACTCCCTCGACGAGCTGAACGTCTCCGCAGCCCGGGCTTGCGCCCGGCATGGCCGGCTCCCATGTCCATGTGCGGTCACGGGAGCTGACTCCTACCCACCCTATTCACTCCGCTGCCCCGCCATTTTCACCTTGTTGGACGGCCCGGCCGGGCTCGACAGCGCCAATACGTGAACGGTTGGGTGCTCTAGGCACTTCAAGGGAAGCGAGAACGGCATGACCGCATTGGCGATCTCCGGCGCCCGGCATCGAATACTGCGTGCACACGTCACCGTGGCCGGATGTGCCCTGGCCCTGTGCGCGGCCTCAGCGGCCCCCGCGGACGGTGACACTTCAGGTGCGAAACCCACCGTGGTCCTGGTGCACGGGGCGTTCGCGGATGGCTCCAGCTGGGACGAGGTCAGCTCGCGGCTCGAGCGCAGCGGATACACCGTCATCGCACCCGCCAACCCACTGCGCGGCCTGTACAACGACTCCACCTACATCGCCTCCGTACTGGACAGCATCAAAGGCCCGGTCGTGCTGGTCGGCCATTCCTACGGCGGCGCTGTGATCAGCTCCGCCGCGGCCGGCCACCCCCAGGTGAAGTCGCTGGTGTATGTGTCGGCTCTGATGCCCGACGTGGGCGAGAGCGGCATGTCCCTGGCCGCACGTTTCCCCAGCGAACTGAGCACCGCCACCAGGTCCGTCCCGTACCGGGAGAGCGGCCGGAGCGGGACCGACCTGTACCTCAAGCGCGACAAGGTCCACCCGGTCTTCGCCGCCGACCTGCCGGAGAGCGAGGCCAATCTGCTGGGGGTCACCCAGCGGCCCGTCGCTACGACTGCCTTCTCCGAGAAGGCCAAGGTCGCGGCCTGGAGGGACATCCCGTCCTGGGCGCTCGTCGGCCGGCAGGACAAGACCATCAACCCGGATCAGGAACGCTTCCAGGCGAAGCGCGCCGGTGCGCACACGGTGGAGATCAACTCCTCGCATGTGTCCCTGATCGCCCACCCCGAGGCGGTCACCAACCTGATCCTGCAGGCGGCCGCGGCTTCCTCCTCCGCCCAACCGTCCTTGGCGACCACCGGGTCCGTGCATGACGCCCGCGTCGAGGCCGGCATCGCGGGGGCGTCCCTGGTCGTCGGCACAGGTGCCGTCCTCCTCGGCCGCCGGCTGCGACGCCGCCTCCCCTGATGGCGGACCGGGGCAGCGCACCACCTGACGGGCGGCTGATGACGGCCCGAAGTCGCGGAGTCGATCGCCCGGGGACCACGGTGTCTCAGGGCGTCCGGGACGGGTTCCGGACGTCCTGCCTGCAGAAATGCGCGGCCACGAGCACCCGCGCCTCACCGGCACCCGCGCGCCGCCTTGCCCTAATCGGTGTCGCCGGACGCAGATGGCCCGCAAGGCGACGCAGCCGCGGCGGCAGCAGCGAGAGTCAGAGATCGAGGATGAGATCCGTGGGTGGCCTTGAGCAGCAGATGAGTGCGTTGCCCTCGGCCGGTAGGTCGATGGGGTCGGGAGAGTAGTCGACACGGCCGGAGACCACTGCGGTCTCACAGGTGTGACACACACCGGTGCGGCACGACCACTGCACGGGGACGTCGCATGCCTCGGCGAGCTCCAGAAGTGTGCCGTAGCCGGCGTCCCAGGGAACGGTCAGACCGCTGCGGGCGAAAGAGACGGAGGGGCCGGTGCCCGGTCCGGGTGGATGAGCGGGCAGATGAGGGGCCGGCGCATCGGTCGGGACCACTCCGGGCGTGATCGCGGTCACGGATCCGAAGGTCTCAGTGTGGATCCGTACAGGGTCCAGGCCGCAGTCCACGAGTGCTTTTGTCATGTCGTCCATGAACGCCACCGGACCGCAGATGTAGGCGTTCGCGTCCGACGGGAATTCAAGGTCCTCGAGCAGCTGAGCGGTGAGCCGGCCGGTGGAGGTGTAGTCGTCGCCGAGACGGTCGTCATCGCGCGGGCGGCTGTAGGAGACATACCGTCGGCCGGACGGAAGGCGGGACAGCAGGTTGCGTGCTTCGTGGGCGAAAGGATGCTCCGCGCCGTCCCGGGCTCCGTGGACCCACCACACCGGGCGGGGATCGAGGTTGTCGGCCAGCGCATGGAGCATGGCGAGCACCGGGGTGGCCCCGACGCCGGCGGAGACCAGCACGATGGCTGCCCCGTCTTCGGCGAGGGTGAATGTGCCTCGTGGGGCAGCCACATCCAGGACGTCGTCCAGCGTGACGTGTTGATGCAAGTAACTGCTGGCTACGCCATGGGGTTCCTGTTTGACGCTGATCCGGTATTGCGCCTCTCCGGGGCGCCCGGACAGGGAATAGCTGCGAATGACCGGCGCGCCCTGCGGATCGGGGCGCATCCGGACTGTGACGAACTGGCCGGGCAGCGCCGCGGGAAGCGGACTGCCGTCGGTGGCAGCGAGGGTGAGGGAGAGGATGCTCCTGCTCTCCGGAGCGATGTCCTTGACCATCAGGGGACGGAAGCCCGGCCACGCCGGCGGCGGGCTGGTCGCGGCGGACGTCAGGCCCGTATTGCCTCCCGTACTGCCCGTTGACCGGCCCTTCGAGTCGTAGTCGTCCAGGAGTGACTGCATGGAAGTCTTCCAGCCGGGGCTGAGCGCGGGAATGCGGAGCGCCCGTTCCACCTGGGAACGCGAGCGCCCGGGTTTGTAGAGGACCGCGTCGATCTCCGCGACGGTCATGGCTTCCGGCCCCGTGGAGACTTTGACGATCTCGTCTCCGGCCTGGACGAATCCCTCGGCCAGCACCTTGAAGTAGAAGCCGGGGCGTCCATGGGCGACCAGCAGGGCGGGCATCTGCGGTTCGTCCATGCGAAGGCCTACGCGGTAGCAAGTCACCCGGGGCTGCGTTACTTCGAACAGCGCATCGCCGATGCGGTACCGGTCCCCGATGCACACTTCGTCGTCGGGCAGGCCGTCCACGGTGAAGTTCTCACCGAACTGACCATGAGAGAAATCGTCGCGGTGCAGGTGCTTCTGCCAGTGCTGATAGGAGTCCACCTGGTACACCAGCACTGCCCGGTACGGACCGCCGTGACCGGCAAGGTCGCCCTGGCCGTCTCCGTCGATGTTCAGTTTCCTGACCATCCGCGGGCCCGTGACCGGCTGCTTCCACACACCCGTATGCGTCACCCGGCCCTTCCAGGGAACATCCCGGGGCATCCCGACATTCACGGCGATGAGCGTGGTCATCGGTGCATCTCCCTGGTCGAGCGGACCACCCCCACCAGGGCCACGCTAATACGCCGACATTCGATGGTGAGTCAGGACACGTGACGCAACGCCATGCACTGAGGCCCTTGTGGCGGCCAGGTATCCATGTGGTGGCGGTGGAGCCCGGTTTCGCTCTCAGGGGCTGGTTGCAGCATGGGGCAGCGCTGAGATGAACTCCTCCGCGGTGAGGATGGCGTGGGCATCGGCGGGAGCGTTGACCTCGAACGTCGCTCGTCCTGGCGTGGTCCCACCATGTGGTGAGCGGGAGTGACACACCGTCGGCGACGAGGGCGGGCTGTCCATGTGGTGGCCGATCCCCACGAGCGTCTGCCGTCGCTGCACATGGACATCGACGCGCAGGGACGACCACCCGTCAGCAGACGCCGGCTTACCCGTTCAGCTCAAGTTCCGGCCCTGTCAGCGCCGCTGGCGCGGGCAGCCAGGGCAGCGTGGAGGTGGAGCCCGTCCGGGAGCCCTTCGCACGTCGACCGGGCGGGCCGCCACATCCGAGCCGCGGGTGTCACATCCTGCGCAGCACGGCCGGCGTCTGCCGGAGAGAGCCGTGTCATCACGGGGGGTGTGCTCGTACCTCACGGGGGAGAAACCCCTCGCAGATGACCACGTCGGCCATGCTTTGGCGCATCGCCTCCGGCGGGAACAATTCGGCCTCACAGACCGGCCGGCGCGGCGGCGGACAGTCCGCCGCCAACCGTGACCGACGGTTGGTGGCCCGGTCGGGTGGTCGGACGGTCAGTCGGCCAGCGCCGCAAGCTCCGCGTTGGCGCGCTCGGTGACCAGGGCGAGGACCCGGCCGGCGGCGGTCAGGTCCTCGGCGGGTATCCCGCCCCAGATGCGGGCGGTGATGGGGGCGGTCTCCGCGCCGACGGTGCCGATCAGCTCGCGCCCCGCATCCGTGGGGCGAAGGTGCGTGCCCTCTGCGACGAGCAGCTGCTTGGCCAGCAGCTCGTCGAGAGTGGCACGGATGTCGGCCGGATCAGCCTTGAGGGAGCCCCGGACCTGGGTGACGAGATCGTCCGGCGTCTGCGGGGCGTCGGCGGTGACGGCGGCGCGCAGGGTGACCTGCTGCTGGAACGTGGTGCCGTGAAGGGCCAGGACGCGCTCCAGGACGCCGCGGGCGGCGTAGTGGGCCAGGCCGAGGGCGCGGGCGTCGGCGATGGGTGCGGCGGTGGTGGATGCGGTGGTGGTCATGGTGTTGTCCCCTGAGTGCTCTCGTCGTTCGGTACGGATGCAGCGAGAGGTGCGTCGAGCAGGGTCGTCAGCTCGTCGGTGAACGCCCGCGTGCGCGGGGCGCCGAGGCCGCCGAGCGGCTCCAGCAACTGCTGAAGCAGTTCCTGGACCACCGCGATGGCCTGCCGCGTGACGGCCTGGCCCTGCTCGGTGAGGGCGAGCTGCACGGCGCGCGGGTCGCGGGGATCGCGGGTGCGCTCGATCAGGCCGGCCGACTCCAGGGCGCGCGCCAGCTTCGAGACGTACAGCGCCTCCAGGCCGGTGTGGTCGGCGAGTCGGCGCTGACTGGGCCGCTCGCCGGCGCGCTGCATGCCGTACAGCGACGCGACCAGTGAGTACTGCGCGTGGGTGAGGCCCAGTGGAGCCACCGCGCGATCGACCGCGACGCGCCACTTGTTGGCGAGCCGCCATACCAGGAAGCCTGGCGTGGGGCCCGGTGAACCCTTACTCATACTAAATAGAGTACATGGCTACTATGTCCATGGCTACTATTTTCTGCGGATCCAGCGGGCCAAGCGCATCCAACAGGACCGTCGCCAGGATCCTTCCGGCGCCGAGTCGGCCTCGCATCCGCACGGGCCGGCCCTTGAGATGGGTAGGGGCTGCTGTCGTAGTCGGCCCAGTCCGCGGTCGCCGTTTCCAGGCCCCGGAGTTTGCGTGGTCACGGACTTCGGCGACGAGCACCGCCGCGCCTGCGCGGGCGACGGCTCCCTCGGAGCCGGCCACGATGACGGGGGATCACGTCGCGCTGGACGCGCCGGTCGACCAGAGCGTACTGGCAGCCGTGGGTGGTCTGGTTGTTCTGCCCCGGCCCGCGACGGTCGATGGTGTTGACCGTGCGAACCGAACGATGTCCGCCCGGCGATCGGTGAGCCCTTCGGGGTTGACGCAAAATGCCGGGCGGGCAGGCGCCGGAGGGCATCCGCACGCCGGGAACCCCGGCCCGATTCCGACGGGCCGGGGTTTCCATGTGATGCGGTGGCGCGGTTACCACCCGCCGTGGTCGCCGATCACCCGGAAGCTGCCCACAACGCCGTCGTTGAGGAACAGGCCCCCTTGAACGGTGGGCGTCACGACGCCATGGGTGCTGCCGTAGGGGCCGACGGTGGCGACAGGAGAGCCGTTGTCGCAGGTGGCCCCGCGGTAGACCTCGACGACCTTCCGGCTGTCGTTGCTGATGCTGAAGCTCGAGGAACCCAGTCCGCTGGCCGCGGTGATGCACCCGTCCGCGGCTGCGGAGTACGTCCTGTCGTTGAATTGGATCCTTCCCTCATCCTTGCCGCCGTAGCCGCCGCCGTAACCACCATCACCACCACCGCCGTAACCACCATCACCACCGCGGTCACCACCACCGCCGTAACCGCCGTCACCACCACCGCCGTAACCGCCGTCGTCACCACCGCGGTCACCACCACCGCCGTAACCGCCGTCGCCACCGCGGTCACCACCGCCGTAACCGCCGTCGTCACCGCCACGGCTCTCTCCCCCGTTGCTCTTGCTGCTGTCTTCACCCGGGGGAGCCGCAGCCGGAGGCGCCTGTCGGACGGGGGGCGCAGCCTTCTGCGCGGGCGGGGCGGCCTTCTGGACTGGCGGACGAGTCTCCTGGACGGACGAGGCGGTGTGGGTGGATTCGTCGTTCGAGGCGTAGGTGATGCCGGTGATGGCAAGCACCGCGGCGCCCACTGCAGCGGCGGTCACGGCGACGGTACGTGTGGTCATGTCACTTCTCCCTTTCTCAGAGATGCCGACCGGACAGCCGACCTGCGACGAACGTACTGACGGCTCCCATAACTGTCATATCGGGCATACCTATGGTGTGACACCAGGGGGCCGACCGGGTGTATACGTAGCACTCATCGCACACCACGAACCTGACATAGCATCAAGAAATGTAATAGTGGGTATCTCTAGCGCACCGTTAGGCTCTCCGGGCGACACATGCCGCCCACTCACCCTGTCGGCAGCATGTGGTCGGATCCCCGCAGGGTGAAATCGCACCCGCGCCCCTGAATGACCGTCATCGACGCCCATCTGCTCGCCTCGGATGGAGCGTCTGCCGAACGCATCTCTCCGCCTTCATCTGTTCACGCCATATGTTCGCAACGAGGCAGCCGTCGGCCCGGATGCAGGCTGTGGACCTGCCGCGGCCCGGCGAGCGGTTCGCCGCGCATGGTGGCGCGGCAGGCTTCGACGAGGTCGCGGTCGGCCACGGATTTCAGGACGTAGCCGGCGGCCAGGGCTTCGAAGAAGTACTGCTCGTTGTCGTACATGGTCAGTATGAGGAGGCGCAGGCCGGGCTGGGTGCGGACGAGTTCGCGTGCGGCTTGCAGGCCGGTCAGGCGGGGCATGGCGATGTCGAGGATGGCCAGGTCGGGCTGGTGGATACGGGCCGCTTCGACGGCTTCGGCGCCGTCGCCGGCTTCGGACACGACGCTGAGGTCGGGTTCGCTGTCGAGGATGAGGCGGACTCCACGGCGGACCAGCGCGTGATCGTCGGCGAGAAGGATGCGGGTTTCGGTCGCCTCGGGCATGGTCAGTGGCTCCGGTGGGAGGTGGGCATGGTCAGGCGTACGTCGGTGCCCCCGTTCGAGCCCGCACCCCCGTTGCCACCACCCCGTCGGCCGAGCCGGTACAGGGCACGTCCGGCACCCGCTCCGACAGCGCCGCCGGCCTGCCGACCCCGTCCGGAGTGCCCACCGAAGCGCAGCGGTAGTGGGGGAACCGCGGAGCCCGCCGGTGTCACCGACGGGGCTCCGCGGGCCGACGCACTGGTTGGGCCGAAGAGCGATGTCGGCCGCACCGGCCGTCATCCAACGCGGCGACCCCACTTTCCATGCGCACTGAGCGCAGCTGACGATCACTTTCGGGCAAGCTCAACTCTGGTGTCCACTCAGATAGTTGACGCTCCATCAGCAATAGCAGCCCACGATGAGGGCGGCTCGACCGACGTCACAGGCCATCGGCCCGCTTGCCACGCCGAGCTCGCACTGCTAAAAAAGCCGCGACATATTTATTTAAGCCCTAAGGTAAATGAGCGGGCGTCAAGCGCGCCATGGTGAAGGGACGGTGCCGATGCGGCGCGCGGCATTCGGACGGCTGGGACGTCTTGACGAAGGGCCTACGGAACTGAGATCCAATGCGGGGCGCTGGTACGGCGTCCTCACCTTCACCATCGTCGTGGCCATCTCCTATGTCGACCGGGTCAACATCTCGGTACTCATCACCGACAACGCCTTCCTGGACAGGTTCGGACTGGCCGGCGACCGGGTGGCGCAGGGGGCTCTGATGACGGTCTTCCTACTCGGTTACGGTCTCGCCGCCTTCGTGCTCACGCCGGTGTACGAAACGCTGCTCGGGGTGCGGCGGGGGCTCGTGGTGAGCGTGGCCACCTGGGCGGTACTCACGTTCGTCTCGCCGTGGATCGGCAGCCTGTTTCTGCTGCTGGCTGTGCGGTGCCTGCTCGGGGCCGCGGAAGGTCCGCTGTTCTCCCTCAAGACGATGTACGTCAAGGACCGGTTCGCCGACGCCGAATTGGGGCGCCCGAACGCGGTCAGCTCAATGGGCGTCTCCCTCGGCACCGCCGTGGGGATGCCGCTGATCACCCTGCTGATCGTGCACTCCGACTGGACCACGTCTTTCCATGCCCTCGGTGCGCTCAACGCGCTTCTCGGTATCCCCCTGGTGCTGTTGTTCATCCGTCCCACGACCGCAGGCAATCGCGGATCGGGCCGCGACCGTACACAGAACCGGGACGCGGACCGGCAGCCGGAAGACGGACCGACTCCCTCGGATCGCCGCCCGCGTGGTTTCGGCGTCCTGCTGTCCACCCTGGTCCGGGCCCTGCGAACGCCGCGACTCGGCTGGATCCTGCTGATCGAGATCGCCACTCTGGCCTTCCTGTGGGGCACCGCTTCCTGGCTCCCCTCATATCTGCTGCAGGCACGCCATTTCTCCGCGGCGCAGACCGGCTGGCTCGCTGCGTTGCCGTTCATTGTCAGCCTCGGCTCGGGGTTGCTCGGTGGCCTGTTCATCGACCGGGTCCCGCAGCGGCGCCTCCCGCTGGTGTTGGTGGTCGGGAGCGTCGGGGCGGGCGCGTGTGCCACGCTCGCCGTGTCCGCAACCTCGGCCACCGTATCGGCGACGGCACTGGTCCTCGCCGGTGGATTCTGGGGGCTGCAAGGTCCCGCCATCCCGACCCTCGTGCAGCGCCACGCCCCGGCGGGCAGCGTCGGCAGTACCTACGGGGTGGTCAACGGCGTCGGCAACCTGGTGTCGGCATTCATGCCGACGCTCATGGGAACGGCAATCGCCACGGACAGCGGACACGGCTTCGCCGCAGGCCTGTCCCTCCTGGTGATTACGCAGCTGATCACTCTGGTCAGTGCCGTGGCCCTCCTCCTCCGGCACCGAGGTCCGCACGCCGGACAAGGTCGGCCTCTGCCTGGGGTCAGGTCCGCGGGGCAGGCGACCAGCGCTGCTCTCTGACGCCGAAGGAGGTGCGCGTGTTCGATCGTTCACGACGCACCTCCTCCGATCGCCAAGTCGACCTCGGCGGCGCCGGGACCGCGGCGGAACCGCTGAGGGGCGTCGCAGACTCGCGCCCGGGGCCGGGTCGTTACTTGCTGTGCACGATCTGGATCAGGTTGCCACAGGTGTCATCCAGAACCGCAGTGGTGACCGGGCCCATCTCCAGCGGCTCCTGGGTGAAGTGCACCCCGAGCTCGCGCAGCCGGTCGAACTCCGCAGGTACGTCGTCCACGGCGAAGGAGGTGGCCGGGATGCCGTCCTTGACCAGCGCCGCCTTGTACGGCTTCACCGCGGGATGGCCGTCGGGCTCCAGCAGCAGTTGGGTCCCGTCGGGGTCATCCGGTGAGACCACGGTCAGCCACCGGTCCTTGCCCAGTGGAACCTCGGTCTTCTTCACGAAGCCCAACACGTTCGTATAGAAGCGCAGGGCCTTGTCCTGGTCGTCGACGAAGACGCTGGACAGGTGGATCTTCATGGGGTGCTCTCCGGTGCATCGGGCCTGAGCCATCGGGTCACGATGCGCTCAAGGGGATCAGTGTTCAGATCGTGGAACTTGTAACGGCCCTGGCGCCGCGAAAGGACCAGACCCGCGGATTCCAGTACGGCCAGATGCTGGCTGATCGCTTGGCGGGACAGCCCCAGACCGTGTTTGGTCACCAGTCGTGCGCAAATCTCGAACAGGGTCTGGCCGTTCCGTTCCACCAGCTCATCAAGGATCCGCCGACGAGTGGGGTCGGCCAGCGCCTTGAAGACATCCTCCGCCATGACCAAAACCATAGGCAAGTGAGTGCTTGCCTATCAAGTCAGGTACTCCGACGCCGCCTGATCGAAGAGACACTCCCTCCCGCCCGCATGACAGGCCCGGTCCGATGTGGTGCCCGGACCTCCTCTGCCGGCCCACGGCTATGACGTAGCCAAGCCCGGTCAGGCTCAACGGACATGCGGTCGACACACCATCAGCGGCTCTCACAGCATGCCCGGTGGCAAACGGCTGTGAGCGAGAATCCCGCAGCGCGCCTCCTCGGCGCGTCATGAAGAAGCCGAGCCACCCTCCGGGGAAACTCTCGTCATGACCAACGCAGCAAAGGCAGTCCTTGAAGGCGGACCCGACGATCTCCCCGAGCGGATCGTCTCCCTCACCACACCCGGGACCGACCTCAAGATTCCGTTCCGCGGCGGATACGAACACTTCAAGGCCACAGCTCGCCACCAGGAAACCACCGAGGGCGAGCTGCCTGTCTACGAATGGTGGGAACGCACAGAGATCCCGGGCTGAACACTCCTCACAGCACAGGCCCAGGCACAGAGCCGTCGGTACGCGGGCACCACGCGACCTGCCTGACCACTTCCGCGGCCGTGATCCCGTCCCCTCACCGACGCGCCACTCGTTCACCGTAACGGCGGTGGCCCTCACCACCGCCGACACCACTGCACCGAAGTCAGGCAACGGCAGAGAGTCAGCGACCACAGCACCCCCAGCCGTGGGCGGCGGTCCGCATCCGTGCCGCTACATCCCCTGTACGTCCTGAAAGCGCAGTACGAATCGTCGTTGCCAGGGAGTTTCCACCGCGCGGCGGTGGTAGTGCCGGCGGACGAACGCCACCGCCTGGTCGGCCGGGACTCCGTCGAGGACAGCCATGCATGCCAGTGCTGTCCCCGTCCGCCCGTATCCACCGCCACAGGCAATCTCGACGCGCTCGTTCGCTGCGCGCGTCAGAGCCTCTTCGACGAGGCTCCGCGCCTGCTGGCGGTCCGGGAGCCAAAAGTCGGGCCAGCGCAACCACCGAGCGTCCCAGACGGTGGCCGGTGGCTGCTTGCCGAGCAGATACACCGCGAAGGACGGAGTCGGTCCCGGCGGCAGTGGATGACGTAGACCCCGGCCGCGCACCAGTGCGCCAGAGGGAAACCGAATGATCCCGCTGCCTGTCGAGCTCCAGTTCTCCGCCACGCAAGCAATCTACCGACGGTTGATGGGCAACCGCGGTCACGGTCTCGACGTTCTCTTCCGGACCGGCCGAGATGACAGGGGCTCCCGTCAGAACTCGGGGCTCCGGCACAGTGACGGCGGTTCGGCCGCTGCCTGACAGCGCCCGCCCGCGCACACGGGAGGCAAGTCCCCCACCAGTACGGATACGCCGTACCGCCTGGTCGGCACGCCGCCCCCGGAAGGGCCGCACCCCTCCCGCAAAAAATCTTCCGCCGTCGATGTAGAGATCTGCTTTGCTGCTCCGTCCATGGGGTGAGTGCGCCACACTGGGCGCAGCAAACACGGGAGTCGACATGCCGAAGTTCTTGCTCATGGTCAACCACGACGGGGGCGTCTTCGAGCAGCCCATGGACCAATGGGAGCCCGGCGACATCGCAGCGCACTTCAACTACTACGAGGTGCTGACCAAGGAGCTGACCGAGAGTGGGGAAATGGTCCAGTTCATGGCGCTCGCCGACCCTCGGCTGACCAGGATCGTGCGGTCGGACGGCAGTGCGGCGCCGCTGGTGACCGACGGGCCGTTCCCGGAATCGAAGGAAGTGCTGGCCGGGTTCAACGTCTTCGACGTGGAGTCCGAGGCCCGCGCCCTTGAGATCGCGGCGCGAATCTCCGCCGTGCCCGGCCCGGGCGGGGTGCCGACACAACAGCCGGTCGAGGTGCGGCAGGTGATGAGCGACAGCCAGGGCGACCTGTGAGCGGTCTCCACTCCGTCGAGGACCTGTTGCGCTCTCTGGCGCCGCAGGTCCTCGGTGTGCTCGTGCGGCGGATGGGGGACTTCGACGCGTGCGAGGACGCCGTGCAGGAAGCGCTCATCGCCGCCGCCCGGCACTGGCCCGAAGACGGTGTACCCGGCAATCCACGCGGCTGGCTGCTGCAGACCGCGACGCGGCGGTACGTCGACCAGGTACGCAGCGAGCAGGCGCGGCAACGGCGCGAGGAGCGCATAGCCCAGGAACCCGCCGTAGGCAGCGTCCCCGCCGGCGACGACACGCTCATGCTTCTGTTCATGTGCTGCCATCCCGCACTCACACCTGCCTCGGCGATCGCACTGACGCTGCGGGCGGTCGGTGGCCTGGCCACCTCCGAGATCGCGGGCGCCTACCTGGTGCCGGAGGCGACCATGGCGCAGCGCATCAGTCGGGCCAAGCAGCGCGTCAAGGCATCGGGCCCCGCGTTCGAGGTGCCCGAGCCCGGCGCGAACGACTGGGCGGCGCGGCTGCGTTCCGTCCTGCACGTGCTGTACCTGATGTTCAACGAGGGCTACGCCACCACGTGTGGCCCCGCACTGCACCGCGCCGACCTGTCCGGCGAGGCCATCAGGTTGGCCAGACAGGTACACCGGATCCTTCCCGGCGAGGCCGAAGCAACCGGGCTGCTGGCTCTGATGCTGCTGACCGAGGCCCGCCGCCCCGCCCGCACCAGCACGGACGGCGACCTGGTCCCTCTGACCGAGCAGGACCGGACTCGCTGGGACCGCCGCCTCATCGGCGAAGGCGCCGCGCTGCTCGCCACCACGATCGGCGGCGGACCACCTGGCGAATACCGGCTGCAGGCCGCCATCGCAGCCCTCCACGACGACGCGGCACATGCCAAGGACACCGACTGGCCACAGATCCTCGGCCTGTACGGACTGCTCGAACACGTAGCGGGCAGCCCGGTGGTCACCCTCAACAGGGCAGTCGCGGTCGCGATGGTCGACGGCCCAGATACCGCACTCGCTCTTCTCGACGAACTCGACACCGACGACGGACCGCTCCACGGCCACCACCGTGTGCACGCCGTGCGGGCGCACCTGCTCGAGATGGCAGGCGACATCCCGTCCGCGCTCGTCCACTACCGTGCTGCGGCGGCCCGTACCACCAGCGCTCCTGAACAGCGTTACCTGACCGCGAAAGCCGCCCGGCTGCACCACCACACGCGCAACTGAACGCCGATTTCCCCTACCCGCGGTCGTTTCGACAGTGGCCAGGAATGACCCCTGCCCGCTTCGCTGAAAACCGGTCGACCGCCCAGCCGCACCCATGAACGGTGCAGTCCTCGGTCATGAACACGTTGTTTCACTTGGTGTCGGCGACAGCCAATGAGTCGGGGCCCGCCTGGGGCAGTTGCGCGGGCTCGGAGTCGAGCCACTCCGTGTCGGCTCCCCGCCGTAGGCGCCGGCCGCAGGCGACGCGGCTGCGGCGTCGAGTCCCGCGATTGCGACTGAGCGCCTCAGTCGGCCAGCCTGAGCACGACGGTCGGCCCAGAACTCACTGTCGGATTTCCGCCAGTACCTCATGCCCGGCCGCGCCACGATGAATGGCATGACCAGCACCTATCAACCGCGGCCCATCACCCCCACAGACCTCAACGAGCTCCGCGTCCGCGACGACGCCGGGCGTCCGATGTACCCGTACGTCGACGAGGAAGGCGGTGCCCCGCTCCGCTGCTGCCTGCGGCTCAGCGTCGTAGGTGACCGGATCGCCCTCGTCTCGTACGCCCCGCTCCGTCGCTGGGCGGCCCAGACGGGTGCCGAGCCCGGGGCGTATGACGAGCAGGGTCCGGTCTTCATACACGCACAGGACTGCGGCGGGCCGGCCCCGGACGTCGTCGGCTACCCCTGGGGCCGACCCGGCGCTCTCCGTGCGTTCCGCCGCTACGACAACCGAGGGCGCATCATCGGCGGCCGCATGGTGGAACTGCCTGAGGATGCCGACGTATCCTTCGACCGCGCCTTCACCGAAGCCTTCGCGGACCCGGATACCGCCCAGGTCCACGTGCGGGCCGTCGAATACGGCTGCTACCACTTCCGTGTGGACCGACCCTGACGGAGCTCAGGGGCGGACCGTCGGCCACGCCGGGACCCGCCATTCACGCCGCCGAATGACCGGGTGCCTACGACGCCCCTTTCTCGATCACGAACGATCCCGCCCTTCCCGACTGTCCGCAGTCGTTCACCAGGCCCCTCCCTCGCCTCCTCCAGGAGGCGCGTCGTCACTGCGAAAACAAGCTCGCCGAGCAGCTCGACTGTGACTTGACGCTTCATCCGGCGAGTGCGCAGTTGACCTGGCGGGACCGAGCGCTCCAGCTGGTGAGCGAGTTGATCTCTGTTTGGCGACGGTGCCTGCGGATGTCGTTGCAGAGTGCATAGGCTCGCCCGCATGGCACTGCGACCTGTTCAGGTGAACATAAAGGCTCTTGATGACTCGGCGGTCGGCCGGTTCTGGGCCGAGGCGCTCGGCTGGGGTGTTTCCAGCGAGGGACCGGGCGTGACCAACGTTGAACCCGTCGGCGGCTTCGTCTGGCCGGACCCGGTCGCCGTCTGCGTCGACGTCGTCACCGTCCCGGAACCCAAGACAACGACAAAGAACCGTGTGCACCTCGATCTCGCCACCACATCCGCGGCCCATCAGGCGGAGCTGGTCGCGCGCCTCCAGGCTCTCGGTGCGACGCCCGCCCACGTGGGCCAGGGCGAAGTGCCGTGGACGGTCCTCGCCGACCCGGAGGGCAACGAGTTCTGCGTGCTTGAGCCGCGGGAGATCTACCGGGACACCGGGCCGATCGCCGCGGTGGTGGTCGACTGCGCGGATCCGCGGGCCATGGCCCGGTTCTGGGACGAGGCGATCGACTGGACCCTGCACGAGGCGACTGACGATCATGCGGTGTTGCGCTCCGCCAAGGGTGTTGGCCCGTATCTCGAGTTCCTCCGCACGCCCGGCGTGAAGACCGTGCCGGACCGCGTCCATCTTGACCTGCTGCCGTACCCCGGTGACGACCTGGAGGCGGAGGTGGCCCGGCTGCGGGCCCTCGGCGCAACCGACATCGACCTCGGCCAGGGCGACGTCCCGTGGCAGTGCCTGGCCGCTCCGGAGGGCCACGAGTTCTGCGTCCTCGCCCCGTCCTGACGCGGAGCCTCGACGAAGCCCCGACACGTGAGCCCTGTGCTCATGCGCCATGGCCCCGGTGGGTTGGGCTGCGGCGTCTCGGTCTGTTCGGGCGGCGAGAGCTTGCGTGTGGGGGCGAGATCAGCTCGCTCGCCAACCACAACGCTCAACTCGCCAACTCAAGTACTCATTCACATCGACGCCGAGCACCGGAGCGGCCAACTGAATCCTCAGTCGCCAACTGAACCGCCCAGTCACAGCCATGAGATCGATGAGGGATACAGCGCGGCGTCAGTACTCGAGCTCGACGTAGTCGATGTCGGTGAACTCCACGAGTAGGTCGTCGGCCCGGCGTCCGCCGTCCTTGAAGTAGATCTCCTGGAGACCCTCGGCAACGATGGTGCGCATCTGCTTTCGGACGCGCCGGTCTGCCGGGCGTCGAACAGCCGTGCCGCATACGCAGCTAGAGGCCCTGCGTACTGATGAGTTCGGCGGCGTAGGCGACGGTGGGTGTCGCGTACCAGGCGGGGCCCGCGGGAGGGGCGCCGTGCGGGGTGAACGGTGACGGCAGGCGCGGATCCAGGGCGATTTCGGAGAGATCGACCAGCCAGCAGCCCGGCACCTTCTTGTCGAAGACCGGTGTGGTGACGTGGACCGGTTCCCCGAGACCGACGATCAGGCGGTTCGCGCACCGACGCAGACCCTGCCGTCGACGTAGGCCAGCAGGAAGTCGCCGTGCCGGGCCACGGTCTGGGCCGAGAAACGCCAACAACGGGCGGCACCGTCCTCAACGGTCCGGTCGGCACGGAGCGAGGCCCTCACATCCACAGCCAGCATCAAGCCCCTCCCCACGCGCCTGCCCAGCCAGCTGAATCAGTCGGTCGATCAGCCGATGAAAGTAACCCCAGTACAGAGCAACACGCTTTATAGCCCGATAAAAATGTTCCCTGCGGCCGACACGACATCGACATCCGATCCGGCTGGTCGGTCCGGTCCGTTCACCCTGTGACTGTGCAGGAGGCCTTCGTGAGGTCTGTGCCGGGTTCCGACCGGTTCCTCGCACGAAAGGCCTGCCACGACAGGACCCGGTGGAGAGTCTGTCGCGGCAGGCCTCGGAGACGGAGCACGGAGTCGACGGAGCCGATGGGGACCATGGCGTACGACTCCGCCGACATGTCGACGCCGTACCGCCGGAGCCGTCAGGCCGTGTGCAGCGTCAGCCCGTACCGGTTGAGGATCTCGTTGATCGGCTGGTGCCAGGTCTCACCGCCACTGCTGCAGTTGCCCCAACCGCCCGAAGTGACGCCCTGTGCCTGGTCGCCGCTGATGAACGAACCGCCCGAGTCGCCCGGCTCGGCGCACACGCTCGTCTTGGTCATCTGATAGACGGCGCCCTGGCTGTAGTTGACGGTCTCGTTCGTCGCCAGCACATTCCCGCAGTGCCAGTGGGATGTGGAGCCGGAGCGGCAGATGGAGGCGCCGATGGGAGCCTCCGCGGAGCCGCGGACCAACTGGTCGGAGACGGTGCCCCAGCCGAGGACCACGGGCACGGTCCACCAGCCGTTGCCCACGCTGACCCAGGCATAGTCGTCGCCCGGGAAGGAGGACCCTTGGAAGTTGCCGATGTACGAGCCGTCCCATCCGCTGACCCCGGCGCCCGCCTGACCGCAGTGACCAGCCGTGACGAAACCGCCGTACACGGAGAATCCGATGGAACACCGCACGTTGCCCGTGTAGTACGGATCGCCGCCGACCGTCCCGGCGGAGAACGTCTTCGGCGCCTCGGAGGTCCGCTGCACGAGCACCGGTCCGGCCTTGCGGGCCTGCTCGACGAACGCGCGGACATCGTTGTCATCCTCCGATGATGCAACGACGTTCACCACGACTCGGCTGGCCTTCGGGTCGACGTGCCAGCTGGCGACACCGTCGGGCGCGGAAAGCGCGTCGAGCTGCGCTTTGGCGGCATCGAGCTGACGCGTGCTGTGGGCCACCAGCCGGACTGTCGCACCCGTCGCACGCACGGCACCAGCCTTCTTGTCACTGGTGACGGCGACCGTGAGCTTGCCCGTTGCCGGATCGAACCAGGAACCGCCGTACGACGGTCCTGCCGCCCGTCGAGCCTTTCCCTGTACGGCCGTTGCCTTCCTCTCCGCGGTCAGACGCGCCTTCGCCTGGCTCGCCGTCAGACCCAGGTCCTTCTGCATCGCGGACAGCAGGCCGGCCGAGGCCGGCGCCTTGGCGGTGGAAGCGGGGGTGAAGCTGGAGGTGGTCGTGGATGCGGATGCCGTGGAAGGGGCATCCGCGGCGGAGGCGGGGGCGACACCGGCCGTTGCCCAGGCTCCGAGCAGAAGTATGGCGGACAGACCGGCGCGTAACGCTGTCGTACGTCTCAAGGGAATGGACCCTTCTGTTGTTCCGACATTGGTGGGGGAGGAACAGCAGACGTCCGAGACCTCTCACCTGAGAGCGCTCTCAGAGTGTGCCGCGACAGACTGTAATGCAGCACCATCGTCAGGTCCATGCCAATGGCGGCGAAGGTCTGCGCCCGGCTGTTCAGGCCCTCGTCGCCGGGCAGTTGCGTCGGCGACGAGAGCCTGCGGGTTGCTGGTCGTGCGTGGGGGTGGCCTTCCAAGCGGCAGGGTCGGTCAGGTCAGGAGCCGGCCTTGCGTTTGTTGTAGACGTCGAACCCGACCGCGGCAAGGAGCACAAAACCCTTGATGACCTGCTGGTAGTCGGTGCCGACGCCTACCAGCGACATCCCGTTGTTGAGTACACCGAGCACCAGGCCGCCGATGATGGCGCCGAACACCGTGCCGACGCCTCCGCTCATCGAGGCGCCGCCGATGAACGCGGCGGCGATGGCCTCCAGTTCGAAGTTGGTACCGGCCTGAGGGACGCCTGCATTGAGGCGGGCCGCATAGACGATGCCGGCGAGGGCGGCGAGCACCCCCATGTTCACGAAGACCAGGAAAGTGACGCGCTGGTCCTTCACCCCGGACAGCTTCGCTGCTGCCCGGTTGCCGCCGAGCGCGTACACATGGCGTCCGACGATCGCGTTGCGCATGACGTAGCCGAAGCCCATGAGCAGTACGGCGAGCAGGAGCAGGACGACCGGGACGCCGCGGTAGCTGGCCAGGGTCATCGTGAAGGCGAGGACCGCCGCGCCCATGGCCACGCACTTGGCGAGGAAGAGGTTCCTGGGCAGGACGTCGAGTCCGTACCGCTGTTGCCGCCGCCGGTCGCGGACCTCCTGGATCAGGGCGAAGGCCAGAAGTCCGAGGCCCATGAGAAGGGTGAGATTGTGATAGTTGGTGTGCGGACCGACCTCCGGGAGGTACCCGGTGGATATCTTCTGGAAGCCTTCGGGGAACGGACCGAGCGAGCGGCTGCCGAGGAGGATCTGGGTGCCGCCACGGAAGAGCAGCATCCCGGCCAGCGTGACGATGAACGACGGGATCCCGACGTACGCGATCCAGAAGCCCTGCCACGCTCCGGCGACCGCTCCGACGACGAGGGCGAGGACCAGGGCGAGGACCCATGGCACATCCTGCTCGACCATCATCACGGCGCAGGCGGCGGAGACGAATGCGGCCAGCGAGCCTACGGACAGATCGATGTGGCCGGCGATGATGACGATCATCATGCCGATGGCCAGGACGAGGATGTAGCTGTTCTGGAGCACCAGATTGGTGACGTTGTTCGGCTTGAGAAGGACGCCGTCGGTCCATATCTCGAAGAGCACGACGATCAGTCCGAGGGCGATGAGCATCCCGTACTGGCGCATGTTGCGGCGGGCCGCGTCCAGGAGGAGGGTGCCGGTGGTCGCGGGCACTGCCGCTGTGGCCGGCGTCGGGCGCTGCGGGGTCTCGGTGGGGGCCTGGGACATTACCTGCTACCTCTTGTCGCTGGTCATATGGCGCATCAGGACCTCCTGGGTGGCCTCCGCGCGCGGGACTTCGCCGGTGATCCGGCCGGCCGACATGGTGTAGATGCGGTCGCACATGCCGAGGAGTTCGGGCAGTTCGGATGAGATCAGCACAACTGCTCTGCCTTCGGCGGCGAGCCGGTCGATGACGGTGTAGATCTCGTACTTGGCGCCTACATCGATGCCGCGGGTCGGTTCGTCGAGGATCAGCACATCGGGTCCGGCAAAGATCCACTTGCTGAGGACGACCTTCTGCTGGTTGCCGCCGGAGAGCCGGCCGACCTGCTCGAAGACGGTCGGGGCTTTGATGTTCATGGACTTCCGGTACGACTCCGCGACCCGGGTCTCCTCGTGCTCGTCGACGACGCCGCGCCGCGCCACCTTGCCCAGGGCGCTGAGGGTGATGTTGCGGCCGATGGTGTCGATGATGTTGAGGCCGTACTGCTTGCGGTCCTCGGTGACGTAGGCGATGCCGTGCCGGACAGCCTCCGGGACGGTGCGGGTACGGATCTCTTTGCCGTCCTTGAAGACCTTGCCGCTGATGTTGCGGCCGTAGGTGCGTCCGAAGACGCTCATCGCCAGTTCGGTGCGTCCCGCGCCCATCAGGCCGGCGATGCCGACGATCTCGCCCCGCCGGGCCTCGACCCGAGCGTGGTCGACGACCTTGCGGTGCTGGTCGATGGGGTGGTGCACGGTCCAGTCGCGGATCTCCAGGGCAGGGTGGGCGCCCGGATCACCCTCGTACCTGGTCCGTTCGGGGAAGCGGTGGTCGAGGTCGCGTCCGACCATGCCGCGGATGATGCGGTCCTCTGTGGTCGCCTCGGCGTGCACGTCGAGAGTCTCGACCGTGCGGCCGTCGCGGATGACGGTGACCGAGTCGGCGACCGCCGCGATCTCGCCCAGCTTGTGCGAGATGATGATCGAGGAGATCCCCTGTCCCTTCAGCTCCTTGATGAGGCTGATGAGCTGGGCGCTGTCCTCGTCGTTGAGTGCGGCGGTCGGTTCGTCGAGGATCAGCAGTTCGACCTTCTTGGCGAGGGCCTTGGCGATCTCGACGAGCTGCTGTTTGCCGACTCCGATGTCCGCGACCCTGGTCTGCGGGTGTTCACGCAGCCCGACCCGTTCCAGGAGGGCGGCGGCGTGCCGCAGTGTCTCGTTCCAGCTGATGAAGCCGTGGTCGGCGTGTTCGTTGCCGAGGAAGATGTTCTCCGCAATGGAGAGGTACGGCACCAGTGCGAGCTCCTGGTGGATGATCACGATGCCGCGTGCCTCACTGGCGCGGATGTCCTTGAACGCACAGCGCTCGCCGCGGAATCGGATCTCGCCCTCGTAGCTTCCGTGCGGGTGCACTCCGCTGAGGACCTTCATCAGGGTCGACTTACCGGCGCCGTTCTCCCCGCAGAGGGCGTGTACCTCGCCCTCCGCGACGGTCAGGGAGACGTCCGAGAGCGCCTTGACGCCGGGGAATGTCTTGACGATGGACCGCATTTCGAGGACCGGAGCGGTCATCGGAGGTCGCTCTCCTTGATGTAGCCCGAATCGACCAGCTCCGCCTGGTAGTTGGTCTTGTCGACGCTGACCGGGTCCAGGAGGAAGGACGGCACGACGCGCTTCTCGTTGTTGTACGTCGTGGTGTCGTTGACCTCGGGCTTCTTGTCGTGGAGTACGGCGTCGGCCATTTGGACCGCCTGCTTGGCCAGGGCCCGGGTGTCCTTGTACACGGTCTGGGTCTGCTGTCCCGCAATGATCGACTTCACGGAGGCGACCTCGGCATCCTGGCCGGTGACGACCGGGTAGGCCTTGGCCTTGCTGCCGTAGCCGTCCGATTTGAGCGCCGAGATGATGCCGATGGAGATGCCGTCGTACGGGGAGAGCACGGCGTCCACTTCGGCCGACGAGTAGGCGCTGGTCAGCAGGTCGTCCATGCGCTTCTGTGCGGTGCCGCCGTCCCAGCGCAGGGTGGTGATCTGGTCCAGCTTCGTCTGCTTGCTGCGGATGACGAGCTGCTTCTTGTCGATGTACGGCTTGAGGGTCTTCCAGGCGCCCTGGAAGAAGTAGCGCGTGTTGTTGTCGTCCGGCGATCCTGCGAACAGCTCGATGTTGAAGGGCCCCTTCTCGGAGCCGGACTTCAGGCCGAGCTTGTCGACGATGTAACCGGCCTGGAGTTCGCCGACCTTTTCGTTGTCGAAGGAGGCGTAGTAGTCGACGTCCGGGCTGCCGAGGATGAGCCGGTCGTAGGAGATGACCTTGATGTCCTGCTCCCCCGCCTGCCGCAGGACGTCGCTCAGCGCGCGCCCGTCGATCGCCGCAATGACCAGGACGTCCACACCCTTGGTGATCATGTTCTCGATCTGGGAGACCTGCTGGTCGACGTCGTCCTCGCCGTACTGCAGATCGGTCTTGTAGCCGAGCTTCTTGAACTCGGCGACCATGTTGCGGCCGTCGGCTATCCAGCGCTCCGACGACTTGGTCGGCATGGCGATGCCGATGGTGGAGCCCTTGCCACCCGCCTTCTCCTCCTTGCTGCCGCCGGCGCTGCTCTGCCCGCAGGCGGCAAGTGACAGGGACAGCGCAACGGCTGTCAGAGCGGCTGCTGCAGTACGTGTGCGGGTCGTGCGCATGATCGGTCCTCCGGAGTACGTGGGAAGCGGCGGGAGTTGGCCCGACGGGGGATGGATCCCATCGAGCGTTCGGTATATCGGACAAGGTTCGAATCGCTGAGCGTGCCCATTCGTGACTGCCGGACGATCAGCCGATCCCCTTGATCAACACGGCGGTTGCTCCTGGCGCTCAGGTAACTCCTATAGCTCCTAGGGTGTGTTCGAAATTTCGTCACCCGTTCGAAATTCTGGCGTGACCGTAGTGAGGGGTCAGGGAGAGTGTCAATGGTTCGCGCACGCGCAACTGGGACAAGCAGGCAGCCGGAGCGGGTTTCGGCCGTTCCGAGGCCGGCTCGCATCGCTCCGGCACGAGTGCTGGAGCCGGGCCGGGGAACTCGCCGTACAGCCTGGGAACCTATGCTGTCGTCAGGCGCTCACAGCCGCCCGGAACTCCAACTGCCGCCTCGGACAAGACAGACCATGCCGCGCCTCTCTCGGGAGCCTTCACCATGACGCCCTCCGCCGGCGATGCCTCCTCCTGGACGAGGCTGTGGGCCGGCTCCCCGCACATCCCGCACGCGCCACTTGACGACGCGACACGGCGGCATGCGGATCTCCCCGGAACACTGCTGCCCGCCCCCGCCGGCATGCATCACCCGGCGATCTTCGAACCCGCGTTGAAACAGTTCGCCAACGCCTACCGGGCCGGGGAGCCGCACTTCGAGGATGCCGCGACGGGCCGGGCCTGGCACCGGGCGCGGCGCACCGTACTCGATACGGTGCTCGCGGCTGTCGCGGACGGTCCCTGGGCCCGCCATCTGGTGCTGCGCGGCAGTGTGTTGATGGCCACCTGGTTCGGGGATGCGGCCCGCGATCCGGGCGACCTGGATTTCCTCGTCGTACCTCAGGACTGGGCCATGGACGGACCCCGGACCGCCGGCCTGTTCGAGACGATCGCCCGGGACGCCGCGGCAGCCGCGCGCGGCGCCGTCCGGATCGACGCGGCCGCCATGGTGACCGAGAACATCTGGACGTACGACCGGGTTCCGGGCCGCCGCATGCTGCTGCCGTGGACTGCGTCGGGGGTTCCCGGTGGCACCGTACAGCTGGATGTGGTGTTCAACGAGACCCTGCCGGCCCCGGCGGAACTCACCGGGCTCCGGCCGCTGGGTGACGGTCCCGACTGCCGGGTACCGGCCGTCTCCCCCGCTCTGTCGCTGGCCTGGAAGCTGTTGTGGCTGGTCACCGACGCCTATCCGCAGGGCAAGGACCTGTACGACGCGGTCCTGCTGGCGGAACACACCCCGCCGTCCTACGAACAGGTACGGGACGCCTTCGTGCTCAGCGGTGCGGAGGGGGTGCGGCCGGCCGGTGCCTGGTGGCTCGACGAGCTGGACGTGGAGACCGGGTGGCTTCACTTCACGGCCGAACACCCCTGGGTCACGGAAGATGCGGCAGGCTGTCGGGAGCGCCTCGCCCGCGCGCTCGGACCGCTGCTGGAGACGGCGGAGCGACCGGGAGAGGACGGCTACAGCCGGTGGGCCCGGTGGCTGCAGCCGCTGGTCGAGTCCACCCGCGCAACGGCCGCCGACCACCCTGCGACCGCCCTCGGACATCTCTGCGAGGGCGGCAGGGACGGACTGACGGCTGCGACCGTGATCGTCCGCGAGATCGTGGGACGTGAGCGGATCCGCCCGGAGGACGCACTCGCCGCCGTCCTGACGGCCGGGAACAGCTGGCGCTACTGGCGGGAGAACCCGGACGCCTGCCGCCGGGCCCTGGACGAGTTGCGATGACGGCGGCCCGATGCGCTGCGCGCCGGCGACCCCGTTTCGAGTCACCCGACCGCAGAGCCGACGGCTGAAGCGCCGGCCGTCAGGGCGCCGAGAGTCTCACGAGTCTCACCCAGGTCCTCGCCCTGATCCGAAACCGTGGCTCATACCCCGGACGCCTCACCGGATTGTCGCTCGATCGACAGACGCGGAAGGCTGGAGTTGCGGCCGGTCCCTGTCGGCTGCAATACCCCCGAAGAGAGTGCAGGTGAATGCCGTGACCATCGCCCCGTCCTCCGCCGCAGGCCTCCTTGTGCCGGACACAGCGATCGCGCGGGAAGCGACCCAGCTGGTCCGGGACACCGTCAGCGAGCTCGTCTACCACCACTCACGGCGTGTCTTCTGGTTCGGTGCGCTGCAGGGCCGTAACCGGGATCTGAGCTACGACCCCGAACTCCTCTACATCGGCGCGCTCTTCCACGACCTCGGGCTCGGTGAACGCTTCCACGGCAGCGGCCGGCGGTTCGAGGTGGACAGCGCGGACGAGGCCCGGCGCTTCCTCCGCTCCCACCAGGTGCCGGAGGACAGCATCCGGCGGGTGTGGACAGCCATTGCGCTGCACACGACACCCGGCATCCCACAGTTCATGGAGCCGGAAGTCGCTCTGGTGACCGCCGGGGTCGAGTACGACGTGCTCGGCATCGGGTACGAGGACATCTCCGAGGCCGACCGGGCGGAGATCGTCGCCCTGCATCCGCGGCCGGATTTCAAAAGGCGCATTCTCGGTGCGTTCACCGATGGGATCCGGCCGAAGCCGGAGACGACCTTCGGCAATGTGAAAGCCGACGTACTGGAGCATTACGTGCCGGGCTTCGAGCGCGGGGACTTCGTCCGTACGATTCTTGACTCGCCCTGGCCGGAATGAGCCGAGCCAACCGGGCAAGCCTGGCAAGCAGCGCCATCGGACCGAGCCGCAGAAGCCGATCCGTACCGGGAGACGACGTGGCGGCGGTTCAGCCGCCCTGGCCGATCGCGCCACGGAGCATGGCCACGGTCGTCGCCGCCGCTCTGCGCTCCGCGTCGTTCTCTGTCGTACGCACCCGTTCCTCCAGGAGCACCACGGCTGCCTGGAGCACGGCGATCCGTACCGGGACGCTCTGCATCCCTGCCAGCACGGCGGCCGCCTGCTCCGCCGGGGTGGCAGTCGCGGCCTGCGGGATGAGGGTGGTGATGCCGCGCCCGAGCGCGCGGTCTCGTGGTGGTTGAGCCGCATTTGTGGTCACCGAAGAAGTCTGCCGCACCGGGCCCGCCGATCGGGTCAGCGACTTGGCGCCTCGTCGGTCGCGGCTGCGTGCGACCGGGCCGGGAGCCGACGCTCCGGGGGGCCCGTGGGCGTGATCCGAAGGCCACGATGGCCGGTACTCACTTGTCCGGCGAACGCGGACGCGCCTGCGGCGGTGTGTCTCCCGATCGCCGGGCCGATCGGCCGGACACGCCTAGGGCCGGGCCCAGTTGCGCATCGCGGTGCGCGACGCGAAGGCGGCCACGTCCTTGTCGAGCGGATCGTCGGTGTACTGGTGGATGCGCCAGGGCGCCTTGATACGTGGTTTGCCCGCGGTCACATAGTCGGCGACCCACAGGCCGTCACCGGCGTACGACGTGGTGTCGTAATTCAGCCAGAAGTGCCGGTTGCAGTACAGCAGAACCCGGTGGTCCGGCCGGAGGCGCTTGACCTCGCGGATGAAGCGATCCTTCTCGGCGTTGGTCGCGCGCGTTCCGTCGCCGGTCATCTCCCAGTCGACGGCCAGCAGGTCGCCGGCCTTCTCCGGAGCCTTGCTCACGAAGTACTCCGCCTGCGCAGTGAGATTGCCCGGCCACAGGAAGTGATAGAAGCCGACCACGCATGAGGCGTCCCTCGCCCGCTTGACCTGCGAGGCCAGATGCGGATTGACGTACGAACGCCCCTCGGTGGCCTTGATGAAAACGAAGTCCAGTCCATCCGTGTCGAAGGACGACTGATACGAGCTGACATCGACGCCGTGCAGCATGGGTTCCGCCTTCAAGTGGGCTCTTTGGTTCCGTTTCTCGTTCTGTACGTGCCCGCAGCAGCCGGTTCTCACCCGTCCGGCCCACCGGGCGTACTGTCTTCCGGCCACCCGGAATAGGCACCGAAGCCGAGGAGTTGGTGAAGCGGCGAGACCGCATTGCACACCGCACGCACCATCGGAAGGTCGGATCCCATGAAGATCGGAATCATCGGAGCGGGCAACATCGGCGGCAACCTCACCAGGCGCCTTACCGCGCTGGGCCACGAGGTGTCGATCGCCAACTCCCGCGGCCCGCACACGCTCACCGCGCTCGCCGAGGAGACCGGAGCGACCCCGGTCACCGCGGCGGAGGCGGCACAGGGTGCCCGTGTCGTGGTCATCACCATCCCGGTGAAGGCAGTCCCGAACCTGCCCGCCGGGTTCCTGAACGGGGCTGCGGAAGAGGTCGTGGTCATCGACACCGGCAACTACTACCCGCAGCAGCGCGACGGCCGTGTCGCCGCCATCGAGGACGGGCTGCCGGAGAGCAGGTGGACCGAGGAACAGATCGGGCACCCGGTGATCAAGGCGTTCAACGGGACCTACGCGGATGACCTCCTCTCCAAGGCTCTCCCGAAGGGCAGCCCCGGCCGTCAGGCCCTGCCGGTCGCCGGCGACGACGCGACCGCCAAGCAGACCGTGCGCAACCTCATCGACGAGCTGGGGTTCGACACAGTGGATGCGGGAGGACTGGACGAGTCCTGGCGCCAGCAGCCGGGCACTCCCGTCTACGGCAACCAGGGCGATGCCGAGACCATCGCGAAGGCGCTCACCGAAGCCTCCTCGGAGCGTACGGCGAAGTGGCGCGCCTGACAGGACCGGCCCCGGTCCGCTCTCGTGCGCCCGATCGGCAGGGCGGGGGCGGGTACCGACTGTGTGTTCGCCGGTGCCCCCGCTTCCGCCTCCGATTCCGCTCGTACAGCCGATCCCGTGTGGGCAGACGGCACGGACAACGCCCTGGTGCGGAGCTTCGCCGAAGTCGTATGCGAACGCGCCTCCGGCGCACGGGCGTTGTCCGGCGGCTGACCGGCCCGGCGCGCCCGTCGTCCGGGCATCGCCCGGCTTCGGGGCACCTCGGGTCTACCGGCCGTCGTCCGGGGCGGCCGGCAGGCTGTCCATGAACGAACTGACGGAGAACACGGCGCGCCCGGGTCCGGGCGGGCCGTAGCCGGGCGGCGAGCTGAGCCCGTACTCCTCCATCGTCGAGCGGTAGGCGTCCAGCAACCTGATGTGGTACTCCAGCGGTGCCCCGCCCGGTTTGGCCTTCCCGAGCGGCGTGGTGGGTTCCGGGCACCAGGTGGTGAACCGCGGGGTGATGCCGTGCGACATGAAGAACCGCAGCCCCTCGGTGGTCGAGTCGATGGCCTCGTCGACCGTCGTGAAGCCGAACGGCTCGGCCATCTCCACGCCCGCCACGAAGTTGGGAATGACGTTCCGGGCTCCGAAGACCTCGGCGGAGTCCAGAATGCGGCGGTGCCATTCGTCGCGGCCGACGTAGCGCTCCTTGCCGGGGCAGTACAGCTCGAACAGCCGGCGGTCCCACACCTCGTAGTTGGGGTGGTAGATCTGGACGCCGTAGTCGTGGAAGCGCTGGACGTCGGCCTTCGGCAGGGCCTGCGCGACGACCTTGCCGATCCAGCGGCCGGGGAAGGCGTCCTCGATGGCCTTGGCGTACTGCCCGTAGAAGTCGGCTTCGTCGCGGCCGCCGATGTGGGAGGTGATGGCGCCACCGGTGAGGGTGTAGGCGGTGGAGGTCTTCGCGGTGTCGTACCGGTCGATGATGGCGAGCGCTTCCAGCACCTCCTCGACGGGCTTCACACCCGTGTACGGGCGTCCCGCCGCCTTGTGCTGACGCCAGTTGTGGTTGATGTCGCAGTACTGGCACTCCTCCTTCGCGCCGAAGTACTGGCAGACACGGAAGACCGTCAGATAGACGAGGTAGCCCCACTGGATGGTGGGCGCGACCTCCATCACCGACTTGCCGTTGGCGAGCGTGTGCCGGTAGTAGTCCGGCATCGGCGGCAGGCCCACGTCCGAGATCCGCCTGCCGTCCAGGTACAGCCCCAGGACACCGTCCTCGTCGGCCGCGACACGGTACGGCGACGCCGGGTTCACCCGTACCGACACGACCGTGCGGCGCAGCTCGTACGGGCCTCCGGTGAGCACGATCTCCTCCGGTGGGCGGCGCAGGGCGGCCGCGCCCAGCTCGGGCAGGGTGCCGTGGTCGAAGGAGAAGATGAAGTACGACTTCGGCTTGACGTCGCCGTCCTCGTTGTCACTGAGCGCGGACTCGTCGAACGCCACGCCGCCGCGCAGCAGGTCCTCCTTGACGACGGCTTCCCGCGGCACGTGCGGGAACCGTTCCATGAGCTGCTCGATCAGGCGGGAACGGCTCGCGTCGGTGCGGCTGGGGTCGCCGGGGTCTCTGCGGCCGGTGTCGGTTCGGCTGGGCATGTGCGGGGCTCCTCGGTCCGGGCGTCGAAGGTTCTTCCGGTACGCCACACTGTGCAACGAACCATGGACGTCAACCGTTCGCGACGCCGGCCGGGGCAGGTGCCGTCGGTCACTTGTCCCAGTGCGTGGGGGGACTGAGCGACGGCGGGAGTTTCGTTGCGGCGTCGCCGCGCGCCGCGTTGAGCTGCGCCTGCGTGAGGAACAGACTCCCGGTCAGGTCGGCCCCGGACAATTCGGCGTCCCGGAAATCCGCCCCGATGACGTCGGCCAGGCGCAGGTCGGCGCCGGTGAGGTCGGCGGCGATGAGATAGGCGCCGCGCAGGTCGGCCCCCTGCAGGTCGGCGCCCCCGAGCCGGGCGCCGATGAGGTCGGCGCCCCGGTGGTTGCGCCTCTTCTTGCGGGGGACGGTGGCCCGTACGAGTTCGCTGGTCCGCAACAGCAACGCGGCGACGCCGTCCCGGTGTCCTGCAACATCGAGGTCGGCGAACGCGTCGGGGGCGACGTGCGTGAGACGTTCGGTCGTGTCGAGGGCGCGCCGTATCTCGCCGTGAAGGGGGCGGGCCGCCTGCAGTGTCAAGGCCTCGGTGAGGTACCAGAGCAGTTCGTGGAATTGCCGCATGACCGGGAACACCTGGAACATCTGCTGGGCGGTCTGCGGCGCCTGCCGCCAGTCCTGTCCGTCGAACGTCTCCTGGGAGACCTTCTGGCCGGCGCCGAAGCAGTCGTACACCGTGCAGCCGGGGAAGCCCTGGGTCCGCAGTTCGGTGTGAATACCGCAGCGGAAATCATCCTGCAGATTGTGGCAGGGCTGTCCGGCGTCCTTGTCGACCGCGAAGTCCGCCGACCGGGTCAGGGTCAGCGCGACGCAGCACAACCCGAAGCAGTTCGCGCAGTCGGCGCGCAGGGCGGCGCGGCCGGCGCCGTCGCCGCGCGGCTCGGTGCGGTCGGTGGTGCGGTCGGTGCCGGAACCTCGGGCGTTGTCGGACATGCTGCGGTGGATCCTCTGGTGTACGGAGTGCCTGGACGGTCGAGCCTACCGAGGCCCCGCAGACCGAGCCGCACGCGGACGGACAGCCTCGCTTCCCGGGGACCCGGGTCCCCTCCTGGCGCAGGCCGGAAGCGGTGCGCGCGATGATGGAGGCTTGCATCGTTGTAGGAGGTGGCCACCGACGTGGCGAACACACCAGTCGACAGCATCCCGGCCCGGCGGGTGCTCACCGATCCGGCCGGACTCGCCCGGTATCAGCACGACGAGGCCGAGTGGGCCCCGTACGGAACACCCATCGCGGTCGTGCGTCCGCAGAGCACCGAGGAGGTACGAGATGTGGTGCGGCACTGTCTGGCGCACCACATCCCGGTGGTGCCGCGCGGTGCGGGCACCGGTCTGTCCGGAGGCGCGAACGCTGTCGACGGGGCGATCGTGCTGTCCTTCGAGGACATGAACCGGATCGTGCACATCGACGCCGCGGAACGGCTGGCCGTCGTCCAGCCCGGGGTGGTCAATGACGACCTGCGGGCGGCCTGCGCGGAGCACCGGCTCTGGTATCCGCCGGACCCGGCGAGCTCGCCCTGGTCGACGATCGGCGGGAACGTCGCGACGAACGCCGGGGGGATGTGCTGCGTCAAGTACGGCGTGACGCGTGACTATGTGCTCGGCCTCGAAGTGGTCAACGGACTCGGCGAGGTGGTGTCGCTCGGCCGCCGTACCGCGAAGGGGGTCGCCGGGTACGACCTGGCGGGGCTGATGGTCGGCTCCGAGGGCACGCTCGGTGTGATCACGGAGATCACGGTGCGGCTGCGTCCGGCGCGGCCGCAGGAGCGGACCGTGGCCGGATACTTCGCTTCGGTGGTCGCCGCAGGTGAGGCGGTGACCGCTGTGACCGCGTCGGGCGTGATCCCCTCGGCGCTCGAACTGGTCGACCGTCACTGCCTCGCCGCCGTCGACGCCTGGAAAAAGATGGGGCTGTCCGCCGACGCGGATGTGGTGCTGCTCGGCCGGGTCGACACCCAGGGCGCCGAGGGCGACGCCGAGGCCGAGCTGGTCCGGGACTGCTTCGAGCGGGCGGGCGCCACATGGGCCGTGGTCTCCACGGATCAGCAGGAGGCGGATGCTCTGTTCCAGGCGCGACGGCTGGCGTATCCGGCGCTGGAGCGGCTCGGTCCGGTGCTCACCGAGGATGTCTGTGTGCCACGGACCGCGGTGCCTGAAATGTTGGCCCGGATCGAGAGGACCGCGGCCCGGCACGACATTCTGGTGGCCAATATCGCGCATGCCGGTGACGGCAATCTGCACCCGCTGATCATCACGCCGCCCGGTGACGAGGCTGCGCGTGCGCGCGCCCAGTTGGCCTTCGAGGACATCCTCGACGACGCGATCGCCCTCGGCGGGACCGTCACGGGCGAGCACGGGGTGGGGTTGCTGAAGATGCGCGGTATGGACAAGGAGCTGGGGCCCGCCGTGCTCGGGATGCATCACGCGGTGAAGGCGGCCCTGGACCCGCACGGCATCCTGAATCCCGGAAAGGTGCTCGGCTCGGGGCCCGCCGCAGCGGTGTAAGGGCCGGTGGGCCGGTTGGGCGCGGGCCGCTGTCGGTGGGGTGACACACACTGGCAGGAGGGCGGGTTCGGGTGAAGGGACGCGGATGAGCAGCGGGAACGACCATGACGCCGGGTTCGAACCGGCCACCGGGGACGGCCCGTTGCCCCCGGGTTCCGCGGAGAAGCGTGCCGCGTCGGTACGGACGGCGTTCGAGGGGCTGCTGCAGATCCGGCGGCTGACCAATACCGGCCGACCGCACCCGGAGTGCGTGCCGGCCGAGTGGGAGCTCCGTCGGGCGGTACGGGCGGTGGCCCTGGCGCTGGAGGCGGACGGCCGCCCTCCCTCGGCCGTCGACGGGTCCGGGCAGCGGATCGCGTCCGGGTATCGCGTGCAGGAGGGCGAGGCGCCCGGCACCGTACGGGTGGAGTGGCTCGGTCCGCCGGGCAGCGGGGCCGCGCACGAGGAAGAGGCCGAGCTGACCCGGTGTGCGGCCGCGCTGGGACGGCTGGGGTGGACGGCGCTGCTGTACCGGGGGCCGCGGCGCCGCAGGTTCCTGGAGGTCGAGTCCTGACGGCGGCGTTCAAGTCCTGAACGCGTCGGTGGTGCGGTCCGTCAACAGAAGGTCCGTACCAGCTCCTTGACGCCCTCTCGTGCCAACACTTAAATCAAGAAATGAATTAAGCGTCGGGACCGAACGTCACCCGGGCGCCGGTTCAGCGTGTGATCTGTCATGAGCATGCCCCCACCGTGAAGTGATGTGATGACTGTGCGAACCCCCAGACGGCGCCGGATGGCGCTGTACTTCGCTGCCCTGCTGTGCTGTTCCGGCGCGGTGACCGCCGCCGCCCCCGCAGGCGCCGCCCCACTACCCGAACCGCGCGTCGCCGCCGCGGCCGCAGCGACAACGTTCTCCGACGACTTCAACGGTGCGGCCGGATCAGCGGTCGACGGCAGCAAGTGGCAGACAGAGACCGGCGACAACGTCAACAACCACGAGCGGCAGTACTACACGGCGGGCAACAGCAACGCGGCCCTCGACGGCCAGGGCAATCTCGTCATCACCGCCCGCAAGGACAACCCCGGCAACTACCAGTGCTGGTACGGCCGGTGCGAGTACACCTCGGCCCGGCTGAACACGGCCGGCAAGTTCACCTCGGCGTACGGGCACGTCGAGACCAGGATGAAGATCCCGCGCGGTCAGGGCATGTGGCCCGCGTTCTGGATGCTCGGCGACGACCTCGGCAGCGTCGGCTGGCCCAACAGCGGCGAGATCGACATCATGGAGAACGTCGGCTTCGAGCCGGGCACGGTGCACGGCACCATCCACGGTCCCGGGTACTCCGGCTCCGGCGGCATCGGGGCCGGCTACTCGCTCCCCGGCGGCCAGGCGTTCGCCGACGCGTTCCACACCTTCGCTGTGGACTGGGCCCCCGACTCCATCACCTGGTCCGTGGACGGCAATGTCTACCAGCGGCGTACGCCGGCCGACCTCGGTGGCAAGAGCTGGGTGTTCAACAAGCCGTTCTTCATCATCATGAACCTCGCGGTCGGCGGCTACTGGCCCGGCGACCCCGACGGCAGCACCGCCTTCCCGCAACAGCTCGTCGTCGACTACGTGCACGTCACCACCAGTGACAGCGGCTCCGGCGGTACGGGCGGCACCATCACGGGGCTGGGCGGCAAGTGCATCGACGTGGCAGGCGCCTCCGCCGCCAACGGAACAGCGGTCCAGCTCTACGACTGCAACGGAACCGCCGCCCAGAAGTGGACCGTCGGTACCGACGGTACGATCCGCGCGCTCGGCAAGTGCCTCGACGTCAAGGACAACAGCACGGCCGACGGCGCCCAGCTTCAGCTCTGGGACTGCAACGGCGGAACCAATCAGCGGTGGGGGGTGTCCGGCGCCCGGGACATCGTGAACGTCCAGGCCGACAAGTGCATGGACGCCACCGGCAACTCCTCCGCCAACGGCACCCGGCTCCAGATCTGGACCTGCGCCGGAACCGCCAACCAGAAGTGGACGGTGAACACCGCATGAGCCCCTCCCCCGGCTCGCGCCGCCGCCTCGGGCCGCTCGCCCTCCCGACAGCCCTCCTCCTCGCCGCCGGAGCCTCGCTCGTCACCCTGCCCGCCACGGCCAGTGCCGCGGCCACCGCCACCGGCGCGATCACCGGACTGGGCGGCAAGTGCATCGACGTGGCGGGTGCCTCCGCCGCCAATGGAACAGCGGTCCAGCTCTACGACTGCAACGGAACCACGGCCCAGCAGTGGACCGTCGGCACCGACGGTACGATCCGCGCGCTCGGCAAGTGCCTCGACGCCAAGGACAACGGCACCGCCGACGGCACACAGTTGCAACTGTGGGACTGCGGCGGCGGAGCCAACCAGAAGTGGTCCGTCTCCGCGGCCCACGACATCGTGAACGTCCAGGCCGACAAGTGCATGGACGCCACCGGCAACTCCTCCGCCAACGGCACCCGGCTCCAGATCTGGACCTGCGCCGGAACCGCCAACCAGAAATGGACCGCACCTTCGGACGGCGGCACCCCCACGCCCGGTGGGACGATGGCCGTGGCGCCGTATCTGTACAACGGCTGGGGCAGCCCGCCCAGCCCGACGACCGTCATGAACGCGACCGGCGTGAAGTGGTTCACCCTGGCGTTCGTGCTCAGCAACGGCTACTGCAACCCGCAGTGGGACGGCGGACGGCCCCTGACGGGCGGCGTCGACCAGCAGACCATCAACACCGTGCGCGGCGCCGGCGGGGACGTCATCCCGTCCTTCGGCGGCTGGAGCGGCAACAAGCTGGAGAGCTCCTGCTCCAGCGCGGGTGAGCTCGCCGCCGCGTATCAGAAGGTCATCAACGCGTACGGCCTCAAAGCGATCGACATCGACATCGAGGCGGACGCCTACAGCAACGCCACGGTCCAGCAACGCACGGTCGACGCGCTCAAGACCATCAAAGCCAACAACCCGGGCATCAAGGTGTACGTCACCTTCGGTACCGGCCAGAGCGGCCCCGACACCAGCCTGATCAACAGGGCCGCCTCCGCGGGGCTGACCGTCGACAGCTGGACGATCATGCCCTTCGACTTCGGCGGCGCCGGACAGAACATGGGCACGCTCACCACACGTGCCGCCGAGGGGCTGAAGAACGCGGTCAAGAACGCCTACGGATACAGCGACGACCAGACCTACCGGTCGATCGGCATCTCGTCGATGAACGGCATCACCGACGACAACGAGACGGTGACGGTCGACGACTTCCGCACCATCCTCGCCTACGCCCAGCAGCACCACCTGGCGCGGCTCACCTTCTGGTCGGTGAACCGTGACCGGCCGTGCACGGGCGGCGGAGCCGACACCTGCTCCGGCGTGAGCCAGCAGGCATGGGACTACACGCGGGTGTTCGCCCAGTACACGGGATGACGTGACGGGGAGCGCAGGGGGCTGTCGGCCGGTCGCCCGCTGCGCTTCGGAGGCGACGTGAACCGTCCGTTCGGCGCCGGTGTGAACCACCGGGCCGGGCGGGCGGTTCCGTGGCTCTCCGCGACAGGTGGAGTGAGCCCTGCCCGCCCCGCCGAATTCCCGCGCCACCGGGCCGGCCAGGGTCCACGATCCCCGCATGTCACACGCGAAGACCGTAGCCGCCGGATAGGCCAGCTGCCGGATGATCCACCACGGACCGAATCGCGATTACCCTGGGCGGCATGACTGCCATGGCACCCGCCCGGACCGAACCGGACCTCTCCTTCCTGCTGGATCACACCAGCCATGTTCTGCGGACCCAGATGGCGGCAGCGCTCGCCGAGATCGGGCTCACGGCGCGCATGCACTGCGTCCTGGTCCACGCCCTGGAGGAGGAGCGGACCCAGATCCAGCTCGCCGAGATCGGCGACATGGACAAGACCACGATGGTCGTGACGGTCGACGCCCTGGAGAAGGCCGGCCTCGCCGAGCGCCGCCCGTCCAGCAAGGACCGCCGCGCGCGGATCATCGCGGTGACCGAGAAGGGTGCGCAGGTCGCCGAGGAGAGCCAGAAGATTGTCGACGGGGTGCACGAGCGGGCGCTCGGCTCCCTCCCCCAGGACGAGCGTGAGGTGCTGCTGCAAGCGATGAAGCGCCTGGTGGACGGCCATTTGGCCACTCCCTCCGAGAGTCCGCAGACGGTTCGTCGGGCTCGTCAGCGCGGGTAGCGGCCGAAAGATCAGCCCGAAACAAATAGTCTGCAAGAAAACCATCTGCTAACTTCTCTCCTGTCACCTCATCCGACAGGAGAGACCGCATGTCCGCTCCTTCTGCTCGCCTCGCACCCGCCGCTTCGTCCACGACACCTGCGCCCACAACCCGCTCCCGCCGGTTGACCCTCGGGGTGATCGCGACGGGGATGCTCATGATCATCCTCGACGGCTCCATCGTCACCGTGGCCATGCCGGCCATCCAGAACGACCTGGGGTTCACCCCGGCCGGACTGAGCTGGGTCGTCAACGCCTACCTGATCGCGTTCGGCAGCCTGCTGCTGCTCGCAGGACGGCTCGGCGACCTGCTCGGCCGCAAGCGCATGTTCCTGGCGGGCACCGCGGTGTTCACCGTCGCATCACTGCTGGCGGGCCTCGCCACCACGCCCGCGCTGCTCATCGCCGCCCGGTTCCTGCAGGGCATCGGCGGCGCGATGGCGTCCGCCGTCGGCCTGGGCATCCTCGTGACGCTCTTCACCGAGCCCCGGGAACGCGCCCGCGCAATCGCCGTGTTCAGCTTCACCGGTGCGGCCGGTGCGTCGATCGGTCAAGTCCTCGGCGGGGTCCTCACCGACGCCCTCAGCTGGCACTGGATCTTCTTCATCAACCTGCCGATCGGGCTCGCGGCCCTCACCGTCGCCGTGCCCGTACTGCCCGCCGACCGCGGTCTCGGCCTCCGCGCCGGAGCCGACGTCATCGGCGCGCTCCTGGTCACCGTGGGGCTGATGCTGGCGATCTACACCGTCGTCAAGGTCGAGGAGTACGGCTGGACATCGGCGCACACCCTCGGCCTGGGCGCTGCGGCCGCCGTCCTGCTCGGCGCGTTCATCGCACGCCAGACCGGCGCCGGAACTCCGCTCATGCCTCTGCGGATCCTGAGGTCGCGCGCGGTCGCGGGTGCCAACCTGGTCCAACTCCTCATGGTCGCCGCACTGTTCTCGTTCCAGATTCTGGTCGCCCTCTATCTGCAGAAGGTCCTCGGTTACGGTTCCGCGCGGACCGGAATCGCCATGCTTCCGGCAGCGGCCGTCATCGGCGTGGTGTCCCTCGCCGTCTCGGCCCGTCTCAATGCGCGCTTCGGCGAGCGACGCGTACTGCTGGCGGGACTCGTGCTGCTGGTCGGGGTGCTGGGGCTGCTGGCGCGCGTACCCGTCCATGCCCACTACCTCACCGATCTGCTTCCGGTGATGCTGCTCGCGGCCGGCTTCGGCCTCGCGCTCCCGGCGTTGACCACGCTCGGCATGTCCGACGCGAAGCCCGATGACGCCGGGCTCGCGTCCGGACTGTTCAACACCACCCAGCAGATCGGCATGGCCGTGGGCATCGCACTGCTGTCCACGCTGGCGGCCTCCCGGACCGACGAGCTGCTCGCGGACGGACAGGGCCGGGCTGCGGCTCTGACAGGCGGCTACCACCTGGCGTTCATGGTCGGCGCCGGTTTCCTCGTCGCCGCCTTCGTCGTAGCGCTCGCGGTTCTGCGCCCGCACCGTCCGAAGCCCGTCATCACCCCGGAGAGAAACGCCGCGACTCTCTGACCCACCTCTTGCACTCCCCTCCCCTCCCCTCCCCTCCCCTCCCCTTCGTTCACGACCACTACCGACGAAAGGCCGCCTCATGAACGCGAACACGGAAGATAAGGCGAAGGACGAGCAGCAGCCGGGCGCCGGGCCCGCACCCCGCGTGCTCACCGATGACGAGCTGTCACGACTTCTGCGCGATCAGCAGTTCGGAGTGCTCTCCTTCGTCAGGCGCAGCGGTCACCCGCATCTGTCCACGGTGCTGTACGACTGGCATCCCGTGGAGCGCGTTGTACGCATCTCCGCCACGGCGGACCGCCTGAAGGTGCGCCGGCTGCGAAACGCACCGCGGGCCGCCCTGCATGTACAGGGGCCGGACGTCTTCTCGTTCGCCGTCGCCGAGGGCGATGCGGAGGTCTCGGAGGAGACGACCGTTCCGGGTGACGCGACCGGCCGTGAACTGCTCGCCATGACACCGGGGTTCGAGGACAAGGAGGAAGAGGCCGCGTTCCTGGAACAGGTCGTGGCAGACCGGCGCGTGGTGATCCGCATTCGGGTCTCCCGTCTCTACGGAACGGCCCTGGACGTCCCCGCAGAGTAGTTCTGAACCGCGTTGTCAGACCCATGAGAGATGCTTGATGGTCCGACACCTCTGACCAGGAGATGCTGAAATGCACAATGACGAGCTCGCTGCGGCCCAGGCCTACGTCCGGTTACTGGAAGCGACTCGGGCAGCTCTCGCGGACCAGGACCAGGCGCCGCTGTACCTGTCGCTGCTCGCCTCCCCTATGGCCGAGGCCGACGGCGCGTTGCGGCGTGCGGGGCTCTGCGGCAACGAGGCCAGATTCTTCGATCTCGTAAGGTCCCTTCAGCCGAGCATGTCCGGAAGCGGTCACTGACCAGCACGACGGGTGGGCAGGCTGCCAAGCCGGCGGAGACAGTGCCGCGGCGAGCGGTTCGTCTGTCGATGTCGGGCTGCGGTCCTCCTGCGCCGACCGTGGCTGCGGCTTCACGGCACGAGCCGATGCCCTCACGACGTGAGCCCGTGCCCTCGCGCCCCGCCTCGTGCTTCAGCCCGTGGCCGAGGCATCGCGGGCAAGGCCGAGTTCGCGACCTCCCAACGGCTCGAAGAAGCGCGCCACGTCCGCCGAGCCGACCTGGGCGAGCCGGGCCGGGCTCCACTGCGGGTTGCGGTCCTTGTCGATGATCTGGGCGCGCACGCCCTCCACCAGATCGGGCCTGGTGAAGGCGGCGCAGGAGACGCGGAACTCCTGGTCGAGCACCGCTTCCAGGCTGCCGAGGCGCCGTGCGCCGCGTACCGAGGCGAGGGTCACCTTGAGTGCGGTGGGCGACTTGGCGAGAATCGTTTCGGCGGTCTCCTTCGCGGCGGGTACGCCGCTGTTCTGGAGCCGGTCGACGATCTCCTCGACCGAGTCCGCCGCGTAGCAGGCGTCGATCCAGTCGCGGTGCGCGGCCAGTTCACCGGCGGGCGGGGCCGTGGCGTAGCGCCGCACAGTCGCCACGACCTCGGCAGGCGTTTCGCTCCCGGCGAGCTCCTGGGTGAGCTCCGCCAGGTGCTCGGACGGGACGAAGTGGTCGGCAAGGCCGCACAGCAGCGCATCGCCCGCGCCGACCGCGTCCCCGGTGAGCGCCAGGTGGGTGCCGAGCTCACCGGGTGCGGAGGCGAGGAGGTGGGTTCCCCCGACGTCGGGCACAAAGCCGATACCGGTCTCCGGCATGGCGACGCGTGAGCGTTCCGTGACGATACGGACGCTGCTGTGGGCCGATACCCCGACGCCGCCGCCCATCACGATGCCGTCCATGAGTGCGACGTACGGCTTGGGGAAGCGGGCGATACGGGCGTTGAGCCGGTACTCGTCGCGCCAGAAGTCCACCGATGTGCTGCCGCCGGCTCGGGCGTCCTCGTAGATGGCGCGGATATCGCCCCCGGCGCACAGACCGCGCTCCCCTGCCCCACTGAGCAGTACCGCAGCGACCGAGTCGTCGCGTTCCGCCGCGGCGAGGGCTTCGTCGATGCGGAGCACCATGGTGTGGGTCAGCGCGTTGATCGCCCGGGGCCGGTTGAGCGTGATGTGCCGGATGCGGCCCTCGGTGTGCAGCAGGACGGGGTCTTCGTTGTTCATGAGTGCGCTCCGGTCAGCCCCTGTGCCGTACCGTCCGCCGGTCACGGACGATCTTCTGCTGTTCATTGTGCGTGGTGGGCGGTGGGGTGGGGCAGCAGGGGCTGCCGAGGGCCGGGAGGAGAGGGCGGTAAGGGGCGTCCGAGGCGCCGGGGGTGTTGTCCGCTGTGGCAGTCATCTGCGACCGGTTCGACAATTGAGGCGTATACGAGTACCGCACACAGGCCGCACTGCCCGCCAGTCCCGCCGGACGATCTCCGGAGCAGGAATGACCGACAATGACCGGAAGCCAGACTCCGACGATTCCCCCCGCGTGCAGCTCGACCGGCGCCACAACGGCGAGACGGGGACGGCGGAGCGGCTTGCGCTGAACCGCACGGGCAGCTTCGAGTGGGACCTGGACGCGCGGACGCTGGACATCGACGTGGCCGGCCTGCTGGTCTTCGGGGTGGACCCGGACAACTTCACCCCTCGCCCGGGGGCCCTGCTCGAGCGGCTCGAACCGGTGGAGCGGACCCGGCTGGAACTCGCGGCCGACGAGGCCATCCACGGCGGCCGCAACTCGTACAGCATCCACTTCCAGGTCCCGCTCGACGACGGCACGCACCAGTGGACCCATATCCAGGCGCGGGTCCTGCGCAGCGACGACGGACGGGCGCACCGGATCATCGGAGTCGTACGGGATGCGACGGCGGAGATCACCCATTCGGCCTTCGTGCTGGACCTGGAGAAGCGCCGCCAGCGCCAGACCAGCATCGTTGAACGCACAACAAGCGCAATGGCGCGCGCGGTGACCGTGGACGACGTGACCGCCGCGCTCACCGGCCCGGGCGGACTCGCCAGGCTCGGCGCCGACGGGCTCGCACTCGCGCTGGTGGAGAACACCGTGCTCAACGTCATCGCGCTGAGCGGCGAAGCTCCGGAGGCGATAACCGAGATCGCGGCCAGGAATCTCGACCCTCGCTTCCCCCTGGCCGATACCATCCTCAGTGGCCGGCCACGGTTCGCGACCTCGGTAGGCGCACTCACCAGGCGCTACCCGGCGCTGGAGCCGTACGCGGACCAGCTGAGGTTCCGCGCCGCAGCGTATCTTCCACTCATCGCACAGGCGCGTACGCTGGGCGGGCTTGCGCTCTTCTACCACGAGCGCACGGCCTTCAACGCCGACGAGCGCAATCTGTGTCTGGGGCTCGCGGCCATCGTGTCCCAGTCGCTGCAGCGCGCGACCCTCTTCGACGAGGAGCGCGAATTCGCCACGGGGCTGCAGTCAGCGATGCTTCCCCGGCAGATCCAGGAGATCAAGGGCGGCGAAATCGCCGTGCGCTACCACGCTGCGTGGAGCGGGCGGCAGGTCGGCGGCGACTGGTACGACGTGATCCCGCTGCCCAAGAACCGGTTCGGCATCGTGGTGGGGGACGTGGAGGGCCACGACACCCACGCCGCCGCCATCATGGGCCAGCTGCGAATCGCCCTGCGCGCGTACGCCGCCGAGGGGCACCCGCCGGCCACGGTGCTGGCTCGGGCCTCGCGGTTCCTCGCCGAACTGGACACGGATCGATTCGCCACGTGTACGTACGCGCAGGTCGATCTCGCATCGGGGACCGTGCGCATGGTCCGCGCCGGACACTTCGGTCCGCTGATCCGGCATACGGACGGCCGGATCGGCCTTCCACAGGTACGGGGCGGGCTGCCGCTGGGGATCTCCACCGCCTTCGAGGACGAGGAGTTCCCGGAGACCCGTCTCGACCTGGTGCCCGGCGAAACGCTCGTCCTGTACACCGATGGCCTCGTGGAGGAGCCGGGAGCCGACATCGATGCGGGTGTCCGTGCGCTGGTCCACGAGGTGCGCGCCGGTCCCACGCGCGCGCAGGCGCTGGCCGACCATCTGTCGGACCGGCTCTGGGAGCGCTGGGGCGCGGGGGACGATGTCGCTCTGCTGGTGCTGCGGCGCAGTCCGGATCCGGGGTCGCCGCGAGCGCCGCGATTGCACCAGTACATCCATCAGGCGGATCCCGAGGGGCTCTCCGAAGCCAGGGCGATGGTGCGCCAGGCCCTGGACGACTGGAACCTGGCCGAATTCGCCGACGACGCCGAACTGATCACCGGTGAGCTGCTGGTGAACGTGCTGCTGCACACGGACGGCGGAGCGGTGCTCACGCTGGAGGTCCTTCCGAAACCCGTCCGGCGGGTGCGGCTGTCGGTGCAGGACCGTTCCAGTGCCTGGCCGAGGCGGCGAACTCCCGGCGAAACAGCGACATCGGGACGCGGCCTGTTGCTCCTCGATGCCATCGCCATCCGCTGGGGTATCGAGTCGCGCGGCGAAGGAAAGGCCGTCTGGTGCGAGATCGGACCGTCGGCACCATCCGCCTCCGCTGCCCGGTTCCGGAAGTCGACCCGGTCTGCGGAACCCGGTGCGCCCGTGAAGCCGCCCGGCCCTGAGGAGTCCGCGGACCCTTCTGAAGGCCCGAGTTGAGGGGCGCGCCGCCACGCGTGGCGTGATGCGGCACGCCCCTCGCCCCAAGGTCCGTGGCGCGGTCCCGCGCTACGGACCAGCGGACCACTGAGCTATGTCAGTGCTGTGCGGTGCGACGCTTGCGCACGGACCACATGATGCCGCCACCGGCCAGCAGCACGGCAACAGCCGCACCACCGATGATGGGGGTGGCCGACGACGAACCCGTCTCGGCCAGGTCGGAGCTGGGGCTCGGCGAAGCCGCGGCGGGCGCGGTCTCCGGGGAGCTCTCGCTCGGGGTGGCGCTCGGGGTGGGCGCCGCCGTGGTCGGCTTCTCGGCCGGCTTCGACTCGGACTCCGTCGGCGTGGGCTTCGGGGTGTTGTCCGCACACACCGGCGCCGTCTTGGTCTCGTCCTTCGAGAACTGGTCGCCGTCACCGGCCTTGACGACCAGGTGGACCGTCAGTTCCTTGTCGTGCTGAGGCAGCTCGAGCTTCTTGTGGAACTCCCTGCCGAACGTCTCGGTGGGCAGGAGGTCCTTGCCGTCGACGGAGACGGTCACCTGGTTGGTGACGCCACCGTTGTAGGCGGTCAGGTCAAGGCTCACATCAGTACAGGTCACGGCCCAGGTGGGGGTGTGAGCTGCGGCCGGTCCGGCGCAGAGGACCGCGCCCGTCAGGCCGGCAACCGCAACGGCCGCGTACGTCCCCGCGGCACGCCACGATCTCCTGGGTATGGTCATGGAATTCTTCCTCCACATGTTTCATCGCCCGAATGGCGGTGGAGCGCACAGTACTGCCCCCCATAACCGTTCGCGCAACCGACCCATGCACCACGCGAGGTCACAACTGTCACCACATCACCTCGGGTTGGTACATGCCGGACACTCCCCTGGCGCCGCGGCCCGTCGAGCTGTGGAGCGAAGTGAGCGTAGGGCGCCGGACGACCGTTCCGCCGACCCGCGAGCAGCCCGGGGAGCAGCCAGGGGATCAGCAGCCCTGCCGACAGTCCGAAAAGCGGGCCTCACGCGTCAGAGCGCGCGATGCATGATGTGCAGTCCGACGAACCCGCGCTTCGGGTGGTTGAACCCTTCGGGCAGCGTCCCCAGGATCTCGAACCCGAGTGAGCGGTAGAGCCGCACCGCGTAGTGGTTGGTCTCCACGACGGCATTGAACTGCATCGCCCGGAACCCTGCTGAGCGGGCCCACTCCACCGTGTACATGCACAGCGCCCGGCCCACTCCCTGACCCGAGTGCTCGGGGTCGACCATGTAGCTGGCGCTGGCGATGTGCTTGCCGTTACCCATGTGGTTGTTGTTCATCTTCGCCGTACCGAGGACGGTCCCGTCGTCATCGACCGCGACGACCGTACGGTTCGGCTCCTTCAGCAGCCACCAGTCGCGGGCGTCGTCCTCGCCCAAGTCGAGCGGGTAGGTGAACGTCTCGCCGGCGGCAACGATTTCGTGGAAGAACGGCCAGATGGCGGGCCAGTCCTCGGTGGTGGCTTCCCTGATCAGCATGAGGACACAATGCCGCTGCGGAGCGCCCTTCGCGAATCGTTATGCGTCACGCCCGACAGACGCTCGCTCCCCTTCTCCCGGGTCGAGACTACGAATGACTCGGGCGGGGCTGCCCACCGCCAGCACTCCCGACGGCAGGTCCTTGGTCACGACGGATCCTGCACCGACGACGGTATTCGCCCCGATGGTCACGCCGGGACAGACGATCACCCCGCCGCCGAGCCATACGTTGTCCCCGATCGTCACGGGGTCCGCCTTCTCCCAGCCCGCACGGCGGCGCTCGGTGTCCAACTCATGGCTGGGGGTGAGAAGCTGCACGTTCGGGCCGATTTGTACATCGGCACCGATCGCGATGGGCGCCGCATCGAGAAAGACCGCTCCGAAGTTGATGAACGTACGCGGGCCGATGGTGATACGAGAGCCGTAATCACAGTAGAACGGCGCACGAATATTGGCATCCGCGCCCAACGCGCCGAGCAGCTCCTCCAGGATCTTCCGCCGTTCGCCGGGTGTTGCCTGCGCCGCGGTGTTGTAGGCCTCGCAGAGTTCGATACGCCGCTCGGTGTCCGCGCGCAGCTCGCGATCGTCCGCGATGTACCAGTCGCCGGCCAGCATCCGCCTCTTGTTCTCCCCCACGACTCACCTCTCTCCTTGCGTAGCCATCGTGTCCGTCGTGTCCGGTTCATTCAACGGTCTTCGCCGGCAGCCCGTTCCCAGCCGCCCTGCGCCCTGCGACTCGCCTTCGCAGACCGAGTCGGGCGAGCAGTCCGGGTACGGCATCGAGCAGGGGCTCAGTACCGGGATCCGAGAGGGAGACGGGAACGGGAACGGGCCGATGGTCGTCTCCCGGACGCGGAGCCTGTCGCGACGCCCGTGCGCCGTCCAGCTCCATGATCAGATTGATCCTCCGCCAGAGGATCTCGTCCGGATCGTCGGCTTGCATCAGCTGCGCCATGACCTCCCGAGCGGCAACGGATCCCGGCGGCCCGAAGACCGGCTCGGGCCGGACCTTGGCGAGGTAGGCGCGCTCGTACGGATCGTCGACCACCTCCGCGAGCTGCACCGGATCCAGCGCCCCGGCGAGCACCGCCGCGCGCCGCCAGGGATCCTCCGTCCGGCTCAGCAGCCGCTCGATCCGTTGTGCGCGCCAGTTGCGCGCCCGCCAGTCGGTACCTGCGTCCAGCCGCGCCCTCATCCAGACCGGGCTGTTCCCGGCCAGCAATTGAGGAGCCCGGGCCGCGAACCCGATGACTTCCTGGGCGAGATAGAGCCAGACAACCGCTCGATACCGATTTAGATAGAACGTGACCGGCGTGATGCATCCAGCCCGGGCCAGTCTGGTGAACCGGACCGGACTGATGCCGAGCAGGCGTGCCCCTTCCGCCGTGCCCACCGTACGAACCCGCTCGCGCACCGCGTCCGGGAAGCCGGCCTCCGACCGGAGCCGGTCGATCTCGTCGCGCCCCGCCCTGGGCCTGCCGCCGACCTGCTCCGCCGTGGTGCGCACGATGCCCAGGTGCACCGCGAGTTCGAATTCACCGCGCTTCAGACCCAGTTCCTGCGCCGCTCGTCCCGCAGCCACCGTCCCGTCGGCGGCAGCGGCCGCCTCGGCGCACGGCACCTCTGTACGCGCTGCTTCCGTAACAGCCATGGTCGTCCTCCCCCGTGAGGTCCTGCGAGTTCCGTAACTCTCTGTGATCAGGGTATCTCGAGAGGAAGACCTTCGCCCGGCCTGTGGACAACTCTCACGGCCGGGCGAAAAGTGCAGGTCGGATGGGCTCCGTAGGGTCAGATCCGGTTGACTCCTCCATGGCCGCCCTGGCGTGCGGTGACGCCGAGATGTTCTCCGACCTTGTTCACGAGCAGCGTCATCTCGTACGCGACCTGACCGACGTCGGCCTCGGCCGCGGTCAGCACGCACAGACAGCTGCCGTCTCCGGCGGCAGTCACGAAGAGGAGTGCCTCGTCGAACTCCACCATCGTCTGCCTGGCCTTCCCTGCTTGGAAGTGCCGTCCGGAGCCACGGGCGAGGCTGTGCAGCCCCGACGAGACCGCGGCGAGATGCTCCGCGTCCTCCCGTACCAGCCCCGTACTCGCTCCTGTCACCAGGCCGTCGTTCGAGAGCACCAGGGCGTGCCGTATGTGCTCGACGCGGCCGGTGAGATCGTCAAGGAGCCAGTCAAGTCCCCTGTCCAGCGCCATTTCCCCGCTCCTCCCCGCTCATGCGTTCCCCGCACGTGTCCCCGTTCCCACATTGCGCGTAAGCCTTGCGCACAGCTCACGTACGAGCAAGCGCCCCCCTGCATCCGCAACGTCGCACAGGAAGGGTCAGCCCACCGAGTCGAGGAGCCGCGCCGTGTGCATCCGGCCGGCGTACTCGACCATGCGGATGAGGACTTCCTTGCCCGAGTCGCGGTCGCGTGCGTCGCATAGCACGACCGGTGTCCCCAGGTCGAGATCGAGGGCGCGGGACACTTCGCGCTCGCCGTAGGCGCGAGCTCCCGCGAAACAGTTGACGGCCACGACGAACGGGATCCTGCGATGCTCGAAGTAGTCGACGGCCGGGAAACAGTCTTCGAGCCGCCTGGTGTCGGCGAGCACAACCGCGCCGAGGGCCCCTTGGGATAGTTCGTCCCAAAGGAACCAGAACCGGTCCTGCCCCGGTGTGCCGAAGAGATACAACGAGAGGCCGGACCGGATGGTGATGCGCCCGAAATCCATGGCCACGGTCGTGGTGGTCTTCTGATCCACCCCGTCGGTGTCGTCGACCGACTGTCCGGCCTCGCTGAGGAGTTCCTCCGTGCGCAGCGGCCGGATCTCACTGACCGCACCGACGAGAGTCGTCTTACCGACCCCGAAGCCTCCGGCGACCAATATCTTCAGCGCGAGAGCGTCGGTCTCCGCGGCTGGTTGAGCCGCTCCCTCGACCGTCTCTCCGCCCGTTCTGTCAGCGTCCTCGGAAGGCATCGATCACTTCTCTCACCCGTGAGCCTCAAGATGGAAAAGCCCGGATCGGAGCCATCTTGACGGGCTCGGTTCGGTATCTGTGGGCTGCGGTACGGGTGACAGCATGGCAAGCAGTGGCCCCACCCCGAGCAACGTGATCGGATTTTGACCGGAGTGGCCGGACAGAGACCACTCGGTGCTCGTATGAGATCACTGTTTGAGCCGAATTGGAGCCTGGTTCCGGCCAGACCCGAACCCGGCGCGGTTGCGCGGTCGGGCCCGGGGTCCTCACGTCCGGCGCCTGCACTGGTCGCTTCGGTCGTGGGGAGACGGTCCGGGCGGACAGGAGAGCAAGAGTGTCGACACGTGTCGGCGGCGGCTTCGACGATCCGTCCGCGGAGGTGCTGGCGGAGGCGGCCGCAGCCTTCGGACTGCTGGCGACGCCGGCGCGGCTGTACATCCTCTGGGCGCTGTCTCAGGGTGAGAGTGACATGACCGGCCTTGCGGAGCCGGTGGGCGGCACGCTGCCGTCGGTGAGCCAGCATCTGACGAAACTGAAATTGGCCGGTCTCGTGCGATCGCGGCGCGAGGGCCGCCGTCAGGTGTATCTGGTGGACGATCCTGACGTGGTGACGGTCGTACGCGTGATGGTCGGCCAGCTCGCAGCACGGGGCGGACACGCGCCCGCGCAGCGCGTACACCTCCGTGACCTCGGCGTCTGAAAGCAGCGCAGCCGCAGGATCCGGCCGCACCGGCGGCGGTGACTCCCGCTCTCCGGCGCAGGGGCGCCTCCTCCGCGGTACTCATGGACGCAACGTTCGGTGTCCTGCTGCCGCCGCTCGAATTCCTGTTGCTCGGCATGGTGCTCGCGCTGTACGCGTATGGGCATAGCGCGTCCCGTAACCACTGCCCACAGAACCGGAGATGCTCATGAGCCTGCAGCACATCGATGTCTGCGTGCGTCGCGCGACCCTCGACGATGTGCCCGCTCTGGTGCGGATGCGAGCGCTGATGCTGTCGGACATGGGAATGCGCACTGGTGACGCCGACACGCCGTGGCGTGCGGCATCGGCGCTGTGGTTCTCCGAGCGCCTGCTGTTGCCGGACGAGTTCGCCGCGTTCCTGGTCGTCGAGCCCGAGCTCGGCGTCGTCGCGAGTGCGGTCGGTGCGTGCGATGTGCACGCGCCCAGCCCGGCCAATCCCAGCGGACTGCACGGGCACGTCTCCAATGTCAGCACCGATCCGCGCCGTCGACGCCGCGGGTATGCCAGGGCGTGCCTCGACGCATTGCTCACCTGGTTCCGCGAGGAGACCCCGGTCACGGTCGTCAATCTCAATGCGACCGGGGACGGCGCCGGTCTCTACGAGTCGTTCGGCTTCGCGGCGCCTCGGCACCCTGCGCTGCAGCTCCGTACGGGGGTGTGACCGCCCGTAGTTCCGCAAGGGTCGAAGGGACCGGGCCGGTCAGCCGTAGGAGAGGTCGGAGCACAGGTCTTCGTCGGCCGACCGGACTCCGCCGCCAGCGGTGGACGCAGCCGCACCGGGTGTCGTGGACGTGGCGGGCGACGGATTCTGTGCGTACGAGCTGCCCAGGATCACTCGGATGCCCGGGGTGTCCGAGGCCGTGGTCCGCGCCCCGGTGAAGAGTCGCGCGGTGGTCTCCGCCTCGCCCCGGAGGCCCAGCCCGTATTCGATGACGGTCGACGTGTGGTCCTGGGTGCTCGCGGTCGCCGTGACGGTGACGGTGAAGCCGTGGGCGCGCAGGACTTCAGCAGTGCGGGCGGCGAGTCCGGTGATGGTGGTGCCGTTGTAGACGGCCAGGCTGATGCCTGTACCGGAGACCGCGGCCGGAGCGGCGGGAGACGGTGACGCCTCACCCGAACCCGTGCCGCCACGACCGCTCTCGCCCTTGCCGCCGGCACCCTGGTCGTCGATCGCCCGGTCGGCCTTGAGCGCCGCCCACAGCGCGTCGGCGTCGGGCTCGACGATCGCGACGCGCGCGCCCTCGTAACGCCAAGGGACGGTGACGAACTTGGTGTTGTGGAGATCGATGTTCTTCATCGACATGGCGAACGACAGCAGCCGGTCGGCTGATCCGAGGCCGGGGTCGACGGTCATCGCGTCGATGGCCGCGTTGGCGAGCGGCAACAGGGTGGTGGGGTTCATGCCCCGGGACTTGACCTTCTTGATGAGGGAGCCGATGAATGCCTGCTGGCGTTTGATCCGTCCGATGTCGGAGCCGTCGCCGATGCCGTGCCGGATCCGGACGTAGTCGAGCGCGCGCTGCCCGGAGACGGTCTGCGGGCCCTTGGCGAATACCAAGTTGCCTCGCGTGGGCCGGTTCGGACTGAGGTCGCGCTCGTAGACGTCCTGCGGGAGGCAGACAGGGACTCCGCCGACGGCCGACGTCAGGGCGGCGAAACCGGAGAAGTCGACCACGATGGTGTGGTCGACGCGCAGGCCCGTGAGCTGCTCCACGGTGTTCTGGGTGCAGGCCGGGTTTCCCTCAGCGGTGTCCCCCACCGAGAACGCCCCGTTGAACATGACATGGTTCTGCGGTGCGGTCCAGGAGCCGTCGGGCGTCTTGCACGCGGGGATGTCGACGAGGGAGTCACGCGGAATGGACACGGCGACCGCGTGCCTGTGATCGCCGTACACATGGAGCAGGAACGCGGTGTCGGAGCGGCCCACGGTGCCTTTGCCGCCGCCCAGCTTGCTGTTGGCGCCGGAGCGTGAATCCGATCCGATGACGAGGACATTCTGCCCGTTCGACGAGGAGGGCGGCCGGTCGCCGGAGATCCCGTCCGCGCTGAAGGTGTCGATCTGGCCGGTCAGCTTGAGGTAGCCCCAGCCGACGCCCGCGACGAGCAGGACGAGGAACGACAGCCCCATGGTCGTGGTGCGCCGCAGCCGACTGCCCCGTTGTAAGCCCGCCGCCACCTTGTGGCTGCCCGTCATCGGTCACCTCGCCCGTCCGGCTTTCCGCCTCCACGGAGGAAGACGTACGCCCCCGCCCCGAAGTTGCACAGTTGCGCAATCCAACAAGTGTCGCCGTGCAAGTGGATCAACGGATCCGCCCGCAGGCGTCCGTATCCGCCGGCTCCGGAACATCGGAAGGAAGGGCGGATCAGACGTGCTGTGCAACGGCCTTGAACTCTGGCACCTCTTGATTGTCGCGGTTGTGCTCGTCGCGCTCTCCGGATCGGAGAAACTGCCGGACTTGGCCCGCATGCGGGGCAAGTCCATGCGGATCCTGAAAGTGTGACGCAAAGGCCATTAGCGAGGATGAATCATAGTGAGCCGGGCACGCGGTATCACGCCCGGGCCGGCCGTGGTGACGGTCTCCCCGGACTGGGACGTGTGGACGAAAGGTGAGGGCGAGGGCTTCCGGGGAGCTGTGCCGGCACGGGGCGGAGTGGAAATTCCGCACAGTGGGCCAGGGTTACGCGCAAGGCCCTGCCGGTGTCCCGTCCGACTCCGGCGTCGATGCCAGGTCTCTCGGGCCGCCGGCCGGAGCTGTTTCAGAGCGCCCGCAGTCCGTTGATCACCTCGCGAAGGATCCGCTCGTCGGGCAGTTGTGCGGGCGGCACGGGTCGACTGACCCGCACATAGCCAGCTTCGAGCAGATCCCCGAGGAGTACGCGGACGACACCGACGGGCAGGTCGGCGTCGGCGGCGAGTTCCGCGACGGACTGGGTCTCGGATCGGCACAGGGCGAGCAGGGCGCGGTGTTCGGGGCCCAGCAGGCACTCCTCGGAGCTGTCCGGTGCACTGTCGGCGACGGCGACGAGTGCGATCAGATCGAAGTGCGCCCCGTTGGGGCCCGGTTCGGTCCGTCCGCCCGTCATGGCGTACGGGCGGACCAGGGGCCCGGCTTCGGCGTCGTACCACTGGCTGCCCGGCAGTTCGGGCGGGTCAGGGAGGCGCTGGGAGCCTCCCTGACCCTTGCTGGTCAGGTCCACTGCTGTCTCCGCCCTCTCAGCCGGCCGGGGACGGGGGTGCGGTGAGCCGCGGCGGGGTACGCAGGTGCTCGCCGACCCGTTTGACGAGGCGGGCCATCTCATAGGCGACCAGGCCGATATCGGCGAAGGCCGTGCTCAGTACGGCAAGGCAGGAGCCGTCCCCCGCAGCAGCCACGAACAGGAAGCCGTCATCCATCTCGACCATCGTCTGGCGGACGTCCCCGGCCTGGAAGTGCCGTCCGGCGCCCTTCGCGAGGCTATGGAAACCGGAGGCCACCGCCGCCAGGTGCTCGGCGTCCTCGCGGCTGAGCGCGCTGGAGGCGCCCACCGCCAGACCGTCGTTGGAGAGCACCACGGCGTGCCGGACTTCGCCGACCCGCGCCACCAGATCGTCCAGCAGCCAGTCGAGTTCGCCCGAGCGCCGGTGCACCTCGGTCCTCTCGTTCGCGATCATGCGTGGTCTCCTTCGCTGCCGGGGCGGGGGCGGGGTTCGGTGATGTTCCGGCGGGGTGCGGGCGTGCCGGGGGCGGTGCCGCCGCCACGTACCCAGCCGTTGCGGTAGGCGGTCATCCGGTCCCTGGCCTGCTCCGGGGTGCGCTCCACCGGGGTGTCCGCGCCACTCCCGTCCTCGCGTCGGACCGGTTCGGGGCGGGGCTCCTCGCGCAGTTGCGGCACGAGGCTGGCCTGCCGGACGCGACGGGGCAGTGTGCCGTCGTCTTCGGCGCTGCCGCTCTCGCTCCGGGGCGTCGGCCTGACCTCGCTCCTGCCCTCTGCCCCGTCCTCGTCCGTTCTGCGGGCACGCGGGCGCAGCGAGGTGACTCCGGCCGTGGGAGTCGTCCTGGATTCGAGGGCGTGCACCGGGGCCGGGGCGGGGAACGCCGTGGCCTGGGGGCGCACCGCACGCGGGCCCGGTCCGGGTCCGAACGGCACACGGTCACCGTCACCGTCGCCGTCGTGTCGGCGCTCGACCGTCGCCTTCTCCGGAGCGGCCGCTTCCTCGCCCGCCGGAAGCGCGCCCTGCAGCAGTGCAGTCGGCAGCAGGACCACCGCGGTCGTTCCGCCGTACGGGGAGGTGCGCAGCTTGACCTTGATGTGGTGCCGGACCGAGAGCCTGCTGACGACGAACAGGCCGAGCCGGTCGCTGTCGAAGAGGTCGAGGGCCTCCGCCTGCTCGATGCGCCGGTTGGCCTCGCCGAGGAGTTCGTTGCCCATGCCGAGTCCGCGGTCCTCGATCTCCAGGGCGTAGCCGTTGCCGACAGGCTCGCCGCTGATCCGCACCTTGGTGTGCGGCGGTGAGAACTGGGCGGCGTTCTCCACGAGTTCGGCGAGGAGGTGGGTGAGGTCGGCGACCGCCGTGCCCTTGACCGCGGCGTCGGGCAGTTGCCGTACCTCCACCCGGGCATAGTCCTCGATCTCGGATACGGCCGCGCGTACGACGTTGGTCAGCGGTACGGGCATCCGCCATGCGCGCCCGGGGGCCGCGCCGGACAGGATGATCAGGCTCTCCGCATGCCGCCGCATCCGGGTGGTGAGGTGGTCGAGGCGGAACAGGTTGCTCAGTTCGTCGGGGTCGTCGGCGCGGCGCTCCATGCTGTCGAGGAGGTTGAGCTGGCGGTGGACCAGCACCTGGCTGCGGCGGGCGAGGTTGACGAAGACGCCCGAGATGCCGTCGGCCAGTTCGGCTCGTTCGACGGCGGCGGTGAGGGCGGCCCGGTGCACAGTGCCGAGGGCCTCGCCGACCTGTCCGATCTCGTCGTGGGTGGCCAGGCCGGGTGGGGCTTCGGCCTGGATGTCGAGGGTCTCGCCGGCCCGGAGTCGCTGCATGGCGCGGGGCAGTTTGCGGCGGGCGATCTCCAGTGCGCTGTTACGGAGACTGACGAGCTCCACGACGAGCGCGCGGCCGATGCGTACGGAGATGACCAGCGAGGCGGCCACGGCGACGCAACCGAAGAGCACGGCCGCTCCGGACGGACTGAGCAGGCCGCGGGTCAGCGGGTCCGTGCGGTCCGCGGCACGTTCCGCGGCACGGGTGTCGATGGTGCGCAGCTCACTCCGTACGCTCGCGGCGGCCGTTTCCCAGTCGGCGGTGTTCACCGCCCGTGCGGCTTCCTGTCCGGGCGATGCCACCAGCACCTGATCCTCGGCCGCCTCGATCCAGCGGTATGCGGTCCGGGCCGTGAACTTCTGCCAGGTGAGGCGTTCGGCGGCCGGCAGATCGGCGCCCGCGGTCTCGATGAGGTTCCTGCGGGTCTCCATCGCTCCGGTGAACTGCACCAGTCGGTGACCGTCGAGGCTCTTGGTGAGGCCGGCCGTGGCGAGCAGGGCGTCCTCGCGGGCCAGCATCTCGTCGGCGCGGGCCAGTTCGAGCAGGACCCGTGCATCGGATCCGAGCGCGTCGTCCTGGATTCCGGTCAGGGCGCCGGTGACGGCGAAACCCGCGGTGACGGCCCGGGTGTACTGCTCGAAGACCGCGTTCTCGTCGCGCTCCTGCTTCCCGTCCCGGTCCCGGTCGCCCGCCGTGCGCAGTTCGTGGGTGCGGTCGAGGAACCGGTCGAGCCGGTCGGCGACGCCAGTCGGAAGGCTGCCCGTGTCGGCGATGGTGTGCTGTTTGTCGAGTCGCAGGGCGGCGAGCGCGGTGTCGGTGCGGCCGGCCTGCTGTTCCAGGGCGGCGGCGCGGGCACTGCTAGGGGCGACGGTCTGGAGCAGTGCAGCTCTGCGTTCGGCCTGGAGTGCGGCGACAGCGGTCGATATCGGGGCCCGGACCTCTTTGTCGACCCGCTGCAGCTGCCGTAGCTGTGCCACCTCCTGGGCGGTGTTGACCGTGGCGAAACCCCACAGGGCGAGCAGCGAGACGACGGGCACCATCAGAAGCGAGATGATCTTCGCGCGTACGGTCCTCGGCCGCAGTGTCCAGCGTCCACGTGGCCCGGACGTGTCCTGCGTCAGCAGCAGCCGCACGTCGTGCTCGGCGCCCTCGTCGGCCGGCGGTCCCGCGTGCGCGCGTCGTCCGCGCGCCGCGGGCGGGGGCGAGGAGTCGGGCGAGGGCTGGGCGCTGGGCCGTGCGGCGGCCGTCGTGCCGGGGTCCGGGGTCGTGCGGGGTGGGCGCATGGCCTCCTCGTTCCGGGTGTGGAGCTGGGCAGGAGTGAAAGGGGCACAGGCGTCAGGGCGTGGCCGCGGACGAGGGGTCGTGGCCGCGCGGGTCACGCCGTGTGTGGGGATCGCGTCCACGTTGCGCGGATCGTGCCGGGGCCAGGGCGTCCGCTTCGGCGGGCTCCGCACTGCGCCCGGCGGAGACGTACGCGGCACGCTCGCGGGCCGTCGGCGAGAGGGCGACGAACGCCGACGTCAGGAAGAGGTACGAGCCGAGTCCGACGGCCAGGGGGAAGATGAACTGCATCGTCGATGCCCCGGGGAGTTCCACGTCGGAGGCGGTCACGCGGACGCCGACGGCCATCATGCCCGTGTAGTGCATGCTGCTGACCGCCGCGCCCATGACGAGCGAGGCGAGGGCGACGGCACGCGGTGACTTGATGTTCAGCGCCGCCCACAGGGCCGCCGTCGCGGCGACGACGGCGATGACGACGGAGAGTGCGACCCGCAACGGGTCGTAGTGGATCGTGCCGTGCAGCCGCAGTGCCGCCATGCCCAGGTAGTGCATGCTGGCGACGCCGAGTCCGGTGCCGAATCCTCCGACGAGCAGCGCCCTGGTGCGGTCACGGCTGTAGCCGACAGCGAAGACCCCGCATCCGACCACCACCATGGCGCCGAGCAGGCTGAGCAGGGTCAGAGGCACGTTGTAGCGGATGTCGGTTCCGGACACGCCGAAGCCGAGCATCGCGACGAAGTGCATCGTCCAGATGCCGGTGCCGAGGGCGGATGCGGCCGCGATCAGCCAGTTGCGGCGCGAACGGCCGCTCGTGTCGAGTGCGCGCACGGTGCAGCTCAGTCCGAGCGCCGAGCCAATCACTGCCATCGCGTACGACAGCGCAGGTGTCAGCCAGCCGAAGGTGGCGTGGTCCAGGTGTCCCATGAATTGGGGACGCTAGTCGCGATGGGGGCGCACGCCTGGGGCGCATTTCGAAAGCTGCCGGAATATGACAGAGAGATGTCCCCGAACGATCGCACAGTGCTCGAACATGCGCACCGATTCCCGTGGGTTCGTTCCATTTCGCTCCGGCGGCCGCTACGCGATCATGTCCGTATGGCCGATCACCACACACATGTCCAGGACTTCTTCACCGCCCGCGCCGCGGACTGGGACACCCGATTCCCCGACGACGCTCCCGCCTATGCGGCCGCCGTCGAAGCACTCGGGCTGCGCCCCGGCGACGCCGTGCTCGACGCGGGATGCGGTACGGGACGCGCTCTGCCCGCACTGCGCAACGCCGTCGGGCCACAGGGCACGGTTCTGGGTGCGGATCTCACCCCGGCGATGCTCCAGGCGGCGGTACGGGCCGGACGCGACCGGAGCGGTCGGCTGCTGCTCGCCGATGTGGCCCGGCTGCCGCTGCGGAACGTCTCGCTCGACGCAGTGTTCGGTGCCGGGCTCATCTCCCACCTGTCACATCCCGGGCCGGACCTGGCCGAGCTGGCGCGCGTCGTCCGGCCCGGCGGGCAGCTGGCGCTGTTCCACCCGATCGGCCGGGCCGCACTCGCGGCGCGCCACGGCCGCCGGATCACGGACGACGATCTGCGGGCCCAGCCCAACCTCCGGCCGACGCTCGCACGTTCGGGCTGGCGGCTGGACTCGTACACCGATGAGGATGCCCGATTCCTCGCGCTGGCCGTGCGGGCGGACTGACCGGCGGGCGGGCCGAGCGGGCGCGGGTCTTCCGGATCTACTCGGCCGGAGCGCCGGACCGCCGGTTGCGCGGGACCGGGCAGCCACCCGTGCCGGGGGTCGGGAACGTACCGAGCCCGGCGATCTCGTAGCCGTCCGGGTATCCCTTGATCTCCGGGTTCCGGCGCGCGTAGTGCGCGGTGGAGCGGGGCAGCAGCAGTCGCACGGCCCGCGCCCGCAACCGCAGCGCGCCGCGAGTGAGACCACGGGCGACGGGGCCTGGACCTTCGTAGCGGAACGCCCGCAGCAGCGCATCGTCGAGGAGCGCCAGGCTCGCCTTGCGTAGGACGGGTGCGAGCGGGCCCGGATACCAGGAGGCCATCAGCGCCAGCGTGGCGTCGGAGACCTTGCGCGCGCCCTCGTCCCAGCCGAAGTGCTCGTCCTCGTACGCGTCGAGGGTGCGCTCGAACTCCTCGAACGTCCGAGGCACGCCCTTGATACCCATGTGGTCGCCCAGGGTGCGGTAGTAGACGGCGAACGCCTGCAGCTCGTGGTCGGAGAGCCGCCGCCAGCCGTACGTGTCGATCCAGCGCTTCGGGACGACGACGAACGTACACAGCACGAAGCGCATGTCGTCGTAGCTGCGATGCATCTGATTGATCCGGCGGATCGCCGTGCGCCCCGAATCGCTGTCGAAACCGTGCTCCACGACGGCGTCGAGGAGGAGCGCGGTGTCGTCGTACCGCTTCTGGGAACGGCCCGTCAGCTCTGCCGTCTCGGCGAGGAGTCGGCCGATGCTGGGGACGGCATATGTACGATAGAGGGCCAGTTCGAGGGCCCGAGTGATGTCCCAGGGGGAACTCGTAGGTGGCCGTGAGCCGGTAGATCTCCAGGAAGTCCCGTTACGGATCGAGACGCTGGATCTCCTTCAGCCGGTCGTATCGCTTCACCGCACGGTCCCCGTTCCTCGGTCGATGGTCCAACTCTATGTCGAGGGGGAAGACCGTAAGTACGTACGAAGGCAGCTTGCGTGCACGGCTCCCGTGCATGACTCCCCGGGAAGGCGGTCTCCATGATCGACATGTTCAGCAGTCTCCGGAAGGTGGTCTCTCCCGGCCGCAAGGGCGGGCTGCCCGCGCCACCGCGCGAGGAACACCGACGCAAGCAGCACAATCTGTTCGAAGCGGCCGCCACCTACGTCTCGGCGTGCGCGGAGGACGACCAGGACCGGATGGACGAGGTGAGCGGATGGGTATCGCCCGGAGCACTCTCCTTCGGGATCAATGAGCTGGCCTGCAGAGCCATCGTCGCGCTGGCGCGCGAGCGCGGTCAGTCGCCGCAGTCCGTGGCCCGCGACCTGCTCGGGCTTCCCGGTGAGTGAACGCCACCGTCCACTTGACCACGCACGATGGGTCTTCCCTTGTCAGGGCCTCGACGACCGCGTTACCCACTGGTTAAGGTGCGCCGACGGAAACCATGAGGGACGAGGAGAGTGCTGTGGCCGGGACGGACGACGCGGTCGCCGAGGAAGATGCACTGTATGTGCTGACCGCGGTGCTGCTCACACCCGCGCAGTTCCCGAGCGTGCTCGGTGACGACTACCCGGCGGCCTGCGGGGCGCTCGGCCTCGAGCCGTACGCCGAGGGCTATGGACTCGTCCTCGGCCAGGACGGCGACGGTGCCCGGTGGACCGTCGTCGTCGACGACGTGTCACTGGTCGCCGTCGCCATCGCCTCGTGGGACTGCGGCATGGAGTACGACCTCTCCCCCGACGACCGCTCAGTGGTCTGCGCGCTCCCTGGCTGGCCCCTCGCACTGGCGGTCGCCGCACCAGGGGTGCCCGCCCCCCATGACCCGCCGCCGGACCCCGAGGCCGAGGGCACCGATCTGCCTCCGCTGACCCCGCCCGACACCGAGACGTGGGGGCCTGCGCAGCGGCGGCTGGGCGCGGACGAGATCGCGTTGCAGTGGGCGGCGTGGCGCGACCAGATCGACGACGAGACGACGTTCGCGGGGTCGAACGGCCCGGATGCCGCGGACGGTACGGATGGCGGGGACACCGGGGGTGGCGCCGACGAACTGAGCGGCACCGACGATCCGGACGACGCCCGGGAGCCGGATGCCGGCGCCGCAGTGGACGCGGACTCGGCCGCCGGCGCGGCAGAGGAGACCTCGGCAGGCTCCACCGCGCTCTCCGGAACCCATCCCGGTGTGCGACGCGCTCTCGCGGAGGCCCATGCGTACGTGGACAGCCCGCCGCCGCCCGGACGCATCCGGTCCTCTTTCGCACCGGGCGACGCCCGGACCCTGCGCGCCGACGGACCCGGCTGGTCCCTGGTCGCGAGGACCGACGACATCGCGTTCGTCCTGCTGGACGAGGAACCCGGCGAGGTTCTGCCCGTGGGACGCGGGGCGGCGCTGCCCGGCTTGTTGAAGGCGCTCGACGCGCTCGCGGTGCGGCCGGCCTGAGCCGATGAGACTCAGGCCGGCGGGACGGTGACGAGGGCCCGCACGGGACGACCGGTGCGGCTCCCCCGCTACACGCGGTCCAGCGGCCGGTGCGGCTCGGCGGGCAGCTCCACCTTGACCGGATCGCCCGGCCGGACCGTTCCACCGGACGCGACGATGCCCATGATCCCGGCCTTGCGCACGATGTTGCCCGCTGCATCCCGGCCGACGACCTGCTTCAGCAGGCCGTCCTGGAAATGGTCGATCTGCAGGCACGGGTTGCGCAGGCCGGTGACCTCGACGACGGCTTCGTCACCGAGGTGCAACAGCGTGCCGACGGGGAGGCCGAGGAGATCGATGCCGCGCGTGGTGACGTTCTCCCCGAGATCCCCGGGAGCTACCTCGAAGCCCGCCTCCCGCAGCTCCCCGAACAGCTCCTCGTGGATCAGATGGACCTGGCGCAGATTCGGCTGGGTGGGGTCCTGCGCAACACGGGAACGGTGCTTGACCGTGACCCCCGCATGTACGTCCCCCTCCACACCGAGTCCGGCCAGCAGGGTCACGCTGTCCCTGTTCGGCTTGGTGAAGGTGTAGGTGCCGTTGCTGCTCACCTTGGTGACTGTCCCGCTCATCTACGAATACCCCCCCCCGTCCCGGCCACCCGTCTTCTCAGCGGCCGATTTCCTTGCGGGTGATCCTGCGGAGCCTGCGCCGCTGCGAGGGATCCAGCATCAGATAGGCCACCGCAGGCACTCCGATCAGCACCAACAGCGAGAGCCAGAATCCGATGAACGGCATCAGGACGACTGCCGCGACAACTCCCCCGATGGCGATCTTTGCGGTGTTCGACATCGTCCACTCCTTCTTCGCGGCGCAAGCCGCTTCTGCTGTGACAACGCCTGTGCGGGCCTGTCGGTTCCAGCTTGCACCCGCGGCCGTCCCGATGGGTTGCCCGAGCCGGTTGCCCGAGCCGGTTGCCCGAGTCGGCTGCCCCCAGTGGGCCACTCGCTGAACTGTCTCAGCGAGCCGTCTCGGCAGGTTGCCTCAGCGGTTCGCCGACTTCATGCATGTGCTGCAGCGCCTGACGGTAGGACTCGACCAGGCCGGTCTCCGCGTACGGCATGCCCAGCGACTCGCAGTGGGCTCGCACCAAGGGCTGCGCCCGGCGGAGGTGGGGGCGGGGCATGCTCGGGAACAGATGGTGTTCGATCTGGTAGTTGAGCCCGCCGAGGAACCAGTCGGTGAGGACGGCGCCGCGTACGTTGCGCGAGGTGAGGACCTGTCGTTGCAGATGCCCCCACCGGTCGCCGTCGGGGTCGGGCATCTTCATGCCTTTGTGGTTCGGTGCGAAGGCCATTCCCAGGTGGAGTCCGAACAGCGCGTGATGCACGAGCGCGAAGACGACGGCCTTGCCGGGTGACATGACGGTGAGCAGCAGCGTCGCGTAGAGGCCGAGGTGGGTGACGAGGAGCAGTGCCGACAGGACACGCTCGCGGGCGGGCTGCTGCCGCAGGTACTGGAAGCCGGAGATCTTGAGGGCGATGCCTTCGAGGAGCAGCATCGGAAAGAACAGCCGGGCCTGGTTACGGGTGAGCCGGCGGGCGAAGCCTTCGCGCTGGGCTGCCTGCTTCTGCGTCCAGACGAGGGCGCCGACGCCGACGTCCGGGTCCTTGTCGATGTGGTTGGGGTTGGCGTGGTGGCGTACGTGTTTATCGTTCCACCAGGCCTCGTTCATGCCGAGGAGCAGGTTGGCGTGGACGAGACCGATGAGCCGGCTCGCCCGTCGGTCGCCGGTTATCTGGGCGTGTCCGGCGTCGTGGCCGACGAACGCGGTACGGGACCAGAGGATCGCCAACGGCAGTGCGAGCAGCAGGGCCCACCAGGTGTTGCCGAGGAGTACCAGGCCGGTGAGCACGCCGCCCAGGGCGAGGAGGTTGGAGGCGATGACGGCTGCGTACCATCCGGTGCGCCGCTCCAGGAGTCCTTGCGACTTTACGGCCCGCAGGAGCGGCGCGAAGTCACTGCCGCCGATGCCTGCCGCGCGTACCCCGACGCCCGTGCTTCCGTCGGCGCTCTCCGTGCTTCCGGCACGGTCGCGGGGGTGGTCCGCGACCGTGGCTACGGCCTGGGGCATGTCGTCTCCGGTCTCTGGGAGGCATGGAAAGCTGCTCTGACCTGTTGAAACGTACGGGCTGGGGTCCTGCGGCAACCATGGCGCCACCACCCGGATTTTCGGGGGGTAGCCCCCTCCTGGGAGGGGGGTGCTGGCTACACCGGGCAGCCCGCAGTCGTCATCGAAGTGAGCGGGATCACGGTGATTCCGCTCCCGGACGGCGCCGCCGGTGGAGTACCCTCGGCGACCTTGGGCCCCACTAGTCAAATTTGAGGAATCCGACATCGCTGTGCACAGGCTCCCTGCGGCAACCCTCGCCGAGATCTCCGCGCTCTCCCGCTGCTCCGTCGTCTTCCTCCCCGCCGATCCCTCCCGTACCGGCCGGGTCGCCTTCTGGCATCCGGACGGCAGCAGCCCGCCCGATGCACCCGGGACCGTCGGGGAACTGACCGTCGTCGGAGCCGACACCTGCCCGTACGGTGTGCCGGCGCTGCTGCTGCCGGTGCGGGACGCCCTGCCCGTACTGACCCGCGCGCGGGCCGCGGCGCAGGCCTCGCCCTCGGCCGCATTCTGGGGCGCGGCCGCCCTCCTCGCCCTGCAACTCGCCGCCCGTGGACTGCTGCTGCCGGGGCTGAGTACCTCCGACCACGACGCGTGGCGGGCCGGTCCGCTGACCGCCGCCGACCTCGACCGGATCCGTGACCTCGCGGCTTCCATGCCGCCCACCGCCCATGCCGTGCCGCTCGACGACGCCGTGGAGCCCGTGCTGCTGCCGGAGCCGGAGCGGCTGCTGCGCGGGTTCCTGGACGCGGTGGCCGACGGCCTGCCCCGCACGCCCGCCGCGGTGTTCGCCACCGGAAGCCCGGCCTTCGCTGTCGACACGCCGCAGCGTCTGCCCGAGCGCCGGGCCTGGGCCGCCGATGTCGCGGCCGGGCACGACGCGGGTGTGCGGCTCTCGCTGCGCGTCGAGGTCACCGGTCTTACTCCTGCTCACGAGGACGCCGAGCGAGGTGCCGGGCCGTCCTTCCGTGCCGTCCTGCAGATCCATAGCGTCAGCGATCCGACAGTGGTCGCCGACGCCGCCGACGTCTGGGCGGGCACGGCGCACACCGCCGCGGGGTTCGGTCCGCGCGCGCGGATGGACGCCCTCCTCGCCCTGCGCCGCGCCGCCCGCGCCTGGCCACCGCTGACTCCGCTGCTGTCGGCCGCCGTACCGGACTCCGTCGAGCCGGCCGACGAGGAGATCGCCGAACTGCTCGGCTCCGCCGCACGGTCGCTCGCCGCGACCGGGGTCCAGGTGCACTGGCCCAAGGAGGTCGCCCGCACGCTCACCGCACGCGCGGTGATCGGCCCGCCGGACGAAGGGGAAACCAGCGACGCGGGCGACAGCGAAGGCGCCCACGGCGACCACGAAGGCGAGTCCTCGAACAGACAGTCCGCGTCCGACGTCCCGTCGTTCCTGTCGGCCGACGCGCTGCTGGCGTTCAATTGGTGGTTCGCACTCGGCGACCAGAAACTCAGCCGAGCCGAACTGGACCGGCTGGCCGAAGCCGGCAGACCGATTGTCCGGCTGCGCAACCAGTGGGTGCTCATCGACCCGGAGGATGCGCGCCGCGCCCGCGAGACGCAGGACCGCAAGGTCACGCCGATCGATGCGCTCGGGGCCGTTCTGACCGGTTCCACCGAGATCGACGGCCGCCCGGTCGACGTGCAGGCGACCGGCTGGCTGGAGCGACTGCGGGCGCGGGTCGCCGATCCGGAGTCCGGTGCGCAGCAGACGGTCGGGCAGCCCTCCGCACTCAACGCGACGCTCCGCGACTATCAGCTGCGCGGTCTGAACTGGCTCCACATCATGACCTCGCTCGGCCTCGGCGGCTGTCTCGCCGACGACATGGGCCTCGGCAAGACCATCACCCTCATTGCGCTGCATCTGCACCGCCAGAGCGTCGAGGAGGCCGCCGGACCGACCCTGGTGGTCTGCCCGACCTCACTGATGGGCAACTGGCACCGGGAGATCGAGAGGTTCGCCCCCGGCACACCGGTACGTCGTTTCCACGGCGCGTCCCGGAGCCTGAAGGGCCTGGTGGACGGCGAGTTCGTCCTCACCACGTACGGCACGATGCGGCTCGACGCGGCGAAACTCGCCGGGGCCGGTTGGTCCATGGTGGTCGCCGACGAGGCACAGCACGTGAAGAACCCGCACTCGGCGACCGCGCAGCAACTGCGGACGATCGGCGCGCGGGCGCGGGTGGCGCTCACCGGCACCCCCGTGGAGAACAACCTGTCCGAGCTGTGGGCGATCCTCGACTGGACGACGCCCGGACTGCTCGGCCGCCTCGGCACGTTCCGTACCCGTTACGCGCGGGCGGCGGAGCACGGCAACGACCCGGCGGCGGCCGAACGGCTCGCAGCCCTGGTGCGACCGTTCCTGCTGCGACGGCGCAAGTCCGATCCGGGCATCGCCCCGGAGCTGCCGCCGAAGACGGAGACCGACCGCGCTGTCTCGCTGACGGCGGAGCAGACCGGTCTGTACGAGGCGGTGGTACGGGAGACCCTGGCCGAGATCTCCGGCGCCGACGGCTTCGCCCGGCGCGGCCTGGTGATGAAGCTGCTGACGGCACTGAAGCAGATCTGCAACCACCCTGCGCAGTACCTCAAGGAGGAGCGGCCGCGGATCGCGGACCGCTCGGGGAAGCTGGAGCTCCTCGACGAGCTGCTCGACACCATTCTCGCGGAGGACGCGAGCGTGCTCGTGTTCACCCAGTACGTACAGATGGCACGACTGCTCGAACAGCATCTGGCGGCGCGCGGGGTACGCACCCAGTTTCTGCACGGCGGTACGCCGATCGCCGAGCGTGAGGCCATGGTGGACCGGTTCCAGGCCGGCGAGTCCCCGGTCTTCCTGCTGTCGCTGAAGGCGGCCGGTACGGGGCTCAACCTCACCCGGGCGGGCCACGTGGTGCATTTTGACCGCTGGTGGAACCCAGCAGTGGAGGCCCAGGCCACCGACCGTGCGTACCGCATCGGTCAGACCCAGCCCGTGCAGGTGCACCGGTTGATCACCGAGGGGACGATCGAGGACCGGATCGCCGACATGCTGGCCCGCAAGCAGGGCCTCGCGGATGCGGTGCTGGGTTCGGGTGAGACGGCGCTGACCGAGCTGACCGATGCGGAACTCGCCGATCTGGTGCAGCTACGAGGGGGCGCGCGATGAGCGACACGTACGAGACCGACGGATACGCGAACCCTGGGTACGAGGGCGAGGAGTACGACGGCGACGGTTACGACGGGGAGGGACGCGACCCCGCCGGCGGCGGAGCCGAGGTGTCCGCGCCGGGGCAGGAACGTACCTTCGCCGCTCTGCCGCCCGCGAGCGGCCGCGGCTTCGCCGAGACCTGGTGGGGCCGTGCCTGGCTGAAGGCCCTGGAAGACACCGCGCTCGACGGCGAACAGGTCAAGAAGGGGCGCCGGTTCGCCCGCGAGGGAAGGGTCGGTGCGGTCTCCGTACGCCCGGGACGGATCACCGCAGTCGTCCAGGACCGGGACTCGACCCCGTACCGCAGTGATGTCCTGCTCCAGCAGCTGAGCGAGGAGGAGTGGGACCGCTTCCTGGACATGGCGGTCGACCGGGCCGGGCACATCGCCGCACTCCTCGACCGGGAGATGCCGCCGCATCTGGTGGAGGACGCGGCGGCGGCCGGGGTGGATCTGCTGCCCGGGATCGGCGATCTGGATCCGGAGTGCACCTGCGAGGCGTGGGACCACTGCCCGCACTCCGCCGCCCTCTGCTACCAAGTGGCGCGGCTGCTGGACCAGGACCCCTTCGTCCTGCTGCTGATGCGGGGGCGCGGCGAGCGGCGGGTACTCGACGATCTCCAGGCGCGGATCACGGCCCGGGCCGCGGAGCGGCAACCGGCGGAGTCCTCCCGCGCGGAGGGCCGGCGGGCGCGGGGCGTACGGGCGGACGAGGCATTCGCCGCGCGGGAGATCCTGCCCCCGCTGCCCGCTCCCCCTCCGCTGCCCGCCGAGCCCGGCCCCCCGCCGTCGCTGGACACGGAGACCGAACCGGAGCCCGGCCTCGACCCGGCCGCCCTGGAAGTGCTGGCGACCGACAGCGCCGTCCGGGCCTACCGGATGCTGGCGGAAGCCCTGTCGCCCGACCACGGACAGCAGCCCGTGCAGGCCGGGTTGACGCCGGAGCAGGATGCCGTACGGCTGGTCGCCGACGCCCGTCCAGAGCCCTGGGTCATGGCACGGCTGGCCACCGGGTCGGGGCGGCAGCGGGCCGAGCTCGACGCGGCGGTGCGGGCCTGGGGTTACGGCGGATCCGCCGCGCTCACCGTGTTCGACGAGGAGTGGGCACCGGATCCGGAGTCCCACGCCCGGGCCCTCACCCGGCTCGCGGCGGCGTGGGAGGACGGCGAGCGTCCGCTGCTGCGGGCGGTGCGCAACCGGTGGACCGTGGCGGGCGGCGACGCACAGCTGCGCTACGGGCGGGACGGGCGCTGGTGGCCGTACCGCAAGGAGCGCGGGCGCTGGATTCCGGCGGGGCCGTCGGACGACGACCCGGCGGCGGCGCTGTCGGAAGCGCTCGGCATGGGCTAGCCGGCCCGCCGGTGGGCCCCCGCCCCACCGGACGCCGCACCCACTCCCCCAACTCCCTTGCGCCCCACCGATTTTCGGCCGCATGCCATCTTCCGCCATCCACGCCGCGGCCGTACGGTGGGGCGCGCGAGACGCTCGGCCGTACATCGGACAACGCATTCCGGTCAACGGACAAGAGGGAGTCACGGAGTGTCGGGGGAATCGGAAACCACACTGCTGCGCGACGCCGTCGGGCTGCGCGAAGTTCTCTTCCAGAGCATCACGGCGATGGCGCCCGCCGCCGCCATCGCCGCGTCCATCCCGTCCGGGGCCGCGTTCGCCGGCGGCAGTCTGCCGCTCTCCGTGCTGGTGGCGCTGGTGGCCTGTCTGTTCACCGCATCGTGCGTCGCGGAGCTGGCCCGCCACCTGCCGGCGGCCGGTTCGGTCGCCACGTACTCCGCACAGGGCCTGCATCCGACCGTCGGCTTCCTGGTGGGCTGGGGCTATGTCTTCGTCGAGGCGCTGGTGCCCGCGCTGCTGCTGCTCCAGCTCGGGTTCACGACGGCGGGCACCCTGCACCAGGAATGGTCGTCGTACCCGGCGGGCCTGTGGTGGCCGTGGTCGCTGCTGGGTGCGGTCGTCATCGCGCTCGCCGGCTACTTCGGCGTCCGGGCATCCGCCCGCTTCGGGACCGTGCTCGGCATTTTCGAGGTGCTGGTCTTCGTCGCCTTCGCGGTGCTGCTGATCGGGCAGGCCGGCTCGGACAACACCCTGTCGGTGTTCGGTACGTCGCACACCGCGGACGGCTTCGACGGCATCAGCGGGATCTTCGCGGGCTCCGTCTACACGGTGCTGGCGTTTGCGGGCTTCGAGGCGGCGGCGCCGCTCGCCGAGGAGACGAAGAACCCGCGGCGCACGATGCGCCGGGCAGTGCTCGGCGCCGCGCTGTCGATCGGCCTGGTCTACGTCCTCACCACATACGCCATGTCCGTCTACTTCGGGCCGGACAAATTCGCCGGATTCGGCGCTTCGGGGGCGGCGTCGTGGGAAGGCGTGGCCCGTGCCTCGTTCGGGTTGTTCTGGGTGCTGCTCTTCCTCGCCGTCGTCAACTCGACCGTGGCCAACGCCAACGCGTGCGCGAACGTGTCGACGCGCACGGCCTTCGCACTGGGGCGCATCGGAGTGTTCCCGCAGGCGTTCGCCCGGCTCCATCCGCGCCGCCGCTCCCCCGTCACCGGGGTGGCCGCGCAGTTCGTGATCGCGGTCGGAGCGACGCTCGGGCTCGGCTTCGGCTATGACCCGGTGACCGCGTTCGTGCTGCTGGCCACCATTATCGTGACCGTGATCATCGGTGTGTACATCGTCGTCAACCTGGCCTGCGCCGGGTACTTCCTGCGCCGGCGCCGCGACGCGTTCAACCCCGTACTCCATCTTCTCTTCCCGGTGCTGGGCATCGCGGCGTTCGTGCCGGCGCTGCTGACGGCCGCCGGAATACCGGTCTTCGACTTCGTCTCGGAGCTCAGCGCCCCCGTCTCGTACGCCGGTCCGGTGGTCGGCATCTGGATGCTCGTCGGCATCGGCGTGCTGGTGGTGCTGGTGCGCAGACATCCGGAGCGGGTGGCACAGACCGGACGGATCCATCTGGACGAGGCCCCGGAGGCCGTCGTCGACATCGAGGCAGGAGCAGAACAGCGATGAGCGACCCGCGGATCCTGACGGTTCGCCCCAAGGAGGGCGAGTACGCATGGACCTTCGGCGGTGCGGCGCCGGTGGCCCGGATCGAGCCCGGCACCTTCCTCGATGTGTACACGGAGGACTGCTTCGCGGGCCGGGTACGCTCCGAGAAGGACCTGGTCTCCGTCGTCTGCGAGTTCCCGTTCCTCAACCCGCAGACCGGTCCGTTCCATGTCGTGGGGGCGGAGCCGGGCGATACCGTCGCGGTGCACTTCGTGTCGATCGAACCGGCCAGGGACTGGGCGGCGTCCACGACCGTGCCGCTGTTCGGCGCCCTCACCTCCACCCATACGACGGCTTCGTTGCAGGCCCCGTTGCCCGAGGTGGTGTGGATGTGGCAGCTCGACCGGGCCCGCCGCACGTGTCTCTTCAGCGCCCGCGACAGCGACATCCAGGTGGAGCTGCCGATGGATCCGATGCACGGCACGGTCGGGGTGGCTCCGGCCAATCTGGAGGTGCGGTCCGCGCTGGTGCCGGACGCGCACGGTGGCAACATGGACACGCCCGAGATGCGGGCCGGCGTCACCTGCTATCTGGGGGTCAATGTCGAAGGTGCGCTGTTGAGTCTGGGCGATGGCCATGCCCGGCAGGGTGAGGGCGAGACCTGTGGGGTAGCGGTGGAGTGCGCGATGAACACGGTGGTGCTGGTCGAGCTACTGAAGGGTGTCGCGACGCCGTGGCCGCGGATCGAGTCGGACACCCATCTGATCTCCACCGGCTCCGCCCGCCCCCTCGAAGACGCTTTCCGCATATCACAGTTGGACCTGGTGCAGTGGCTGGCGCGCGACTACGGGCTCTCCGAGCTCGATGCGTACCAGCTGGTCAGCCAGGCCGGTGAAGCTCCGTTGGCGAATGTCTGCGACACCAACTACACCTGTGTGGCGAAGATCCGCAAGAATTGGCTGCCTGCGGGCGATCCTCATCGTGGGCTGCACCGTCATCTGCGGGAGACCGCCGCGCTGCTTCCCACCCCCTGATCCTGGAACCCCCCTCCCCCCACAGGAGCGTTCATGCACCGCAGAAGGATCCTTCAGGGCGCCGCGGCGACGGTCGCCGCCGCTCTGCTCCCGGCCTCCACCCGCGCCATGGCCTCGTCCACGGCGGGCTCCACCGACTATCCACTCGCACACTGGACGCCCGCCTCCGCCGTCAACTACACGGCCTCGATGCGCCCTTCGGCGTATCCGGTGCAGTACGTGATCATCCATGTCACGCAGGAGTCGTTCTCGGACGCGATCGGGATCTTCCAGAATCCGGCGAAGCAGGTATCCGCCCACTATGTGGTGCGTTCGGCCGACGGGTACGTCGCGCAGTGCGTTCGGGAACAGGACATCGCCTGGCACGCGGGCAATTGGGACTACAACACCCGCAGTGTCGGCATCGAGCACGAGGGCTGGGTGGACCAGCCGGCGTACTTCACCAACGCCCTGTACGAGCAGTCGGCGCTGCTGACCGCGTCGGTCTGCGACCGCTACGGCATCCCCAAGGACCGTGAGCACATCCTCGGACACGCCGAGGTACCGGGTACCGATCACACCGATCCCGGACCCAACTGGGACTGGGTGCGCTACATCCGCCTCGTCAACCTCTACAGCGCCGGCTGAACCGCAGTCCCGTGTGACTACTCTCCGCACCGAGGTTGTCGCAGAGCCCGGCTGCGACGACGATGGGGGTGCACGACACCCCTTGGACGGGAGGGCGAGTTGACGGACCCCTGGGTAGCCCTGACCGCCGATACGGACCTCGTCGAACGTCTCGGCGAACTGCGTCACGCACACGAGGTGTTCACCACCGCGGGCCGGCTGGAGCTGCCGGTACGATCCGTGGTCGGCGAGTCATGGCGGCGCTCCGCCCGGGCCCGGGTCAGTCCGGACGGTGCGGCCCAGGTCGACCTGGACGCGGACGAACTCGGACCGTACCGGGAGGGGCATCCGCTGGCCCGCGCCATGCCGGTGATCCGTGAACTGATGAGTGCGTACGCCACGGACGGAGAGCATCTCCTCGCGGTGTGCGACGCGCACGGCAGGCTGCTCTGGGTCGAAGGCCACGAGACGACGCGGCGACACGCGGGGCGGATGAACTTCGTGGAGGGTGCCCGCTGGTCCGAGTCCGTGGCGGGGACGAACGCGCCGGGGACGGCGATCGCCGTGGACCGGCCGGTGCAGGTGTTCGCCGCCGAGCACTTCCTGCGTCCGGTGCAGCAGTGGACCTGTGCCGCGGCGCCACTCCACGATCCACGCACAGGGCGGGTGCTGGGCGCCGTCGACATCACCGGCGGAAACCGGCTCGCGCATCCGCACAGTCTGGCGTTCGTCCAGGCGGTGGCGCGCGCGGCCGAGTCCCAGCTCGCTCTGCTCGCGCCCTCGCCCGCCCGGGAATCCGTACAGCTCAGCGCACTCGGCCGGGACGAGGCACTGCTCGTCGCGGGCGGCCGCAAGATCCGGCTCAGCAGGCGGCACAGCGAGATACTGGTGACGCTGGCCCGCCATCCGGAGGGCCTGGGCGGCGACGAACTTCTCATCGAGCTGTACGAGGACGAGTCGGTGACCCCGGTGACGCTACGGGCCGAACTCTCCCGGCTGCGAAGGCTCCTCGGCCCCGAACTCCTGCTCTCCCGACCGTACCGGTTCGCCGCCCCGGTCGACGCCGACTTCGACACCGTGGCGCGCAGGCTCGCGTCCGGTGCGGTGGCGGCGGCGCTCAGCGCGTACGCGGGGCCCCTGCTGCCCGGTTCACAGGCTCCGTCCGTCGCCCGGCTGAGGCGCCGGCTCGACGATCAGCTGCGGGCCTCGCTGATCGCGCGCGGTGATCCGGGGCTGCTGGCGGACTGGGCGTACAGCCCGTGGGGCGAGGAAGACCTCCCGGTGTGGCAGGCGCTGGCTGCGGCGGCGCCGCCCGGGCAGCGGCCGGCGCTGCTGGCCAGGGCGCGCGAGCTCGACGCCGAACAGCGCTAGAGCCGCCCGGCGAATCGGCGCCGGGGCCGCGGCGGCGCGCACGACCGCGCGCAACGGGCTTGCAACGTTGCGCTGCCTAGCCTCGCGCCGAGGGCCGTCCAACGGCGGGCGGCACCGGATCCGGGAGGCCACAGAGATGACCCGTTACGCTGCGCCGGGCACCGAGGGCGCCATCGTCTCGTACGAGTCCCGCTACGACCACTGGATCGGCGGCGATTACGTCCCGCCGGTCCGCGGTCAGTACTTCGAGAACCCGAGCCCCGTCAACGGCCGCCCGTTCACCGAGATCGCCCGCGGCACCGCCGAGGACATCGAACTCGCCCTGGACGCGGCACACGCCGCCGCCCCCGCCTGGGGCGCCACGGCCGCCGGTGAGCGCGCGTCGGTCCTCAACCGGATCGCCGACCGGATGGAGTCGCATCTGGAGGAGCTGGCGGTCGCCGAGAGCTGGGACAACGGGAAGCCGGTGCGGGAGACGCTGGCCGCCGACATCCCGCTCGCCATCGACCACTTCCGGTACTTCGCGGGTGCGCTGCGGGCCCAGGAGGGCTCGCTCAGCGAGATCGACGACGACACCGTGGCGTACCACTTCCACGAACCGCTCGGCGTGGTCGCTCAGATCATCCCGTGGAACTTCCCGATCCTGATGGCGACGTGGAAGCTGGCCCCGGCACTCGCCGCGGGCAACGCGGTGGTCCTCAAGCCGGCCGAGCAGACCCCGGCCTCCATCCATGTGTGGCTGAGCCTGGTCGCCGATCTGCTGCCGCCGGGTGTCGTCAACATCGTCAACGGCTTCGGCGCGGAGGCCGGCAAGCCGCTCGCCTCCAGCCCGCGCGTCGCAAAGATCGCCTTCACCGGCGAGACCACGACCGGGCGGCTGATCATGCAGTACGCCTCCGAGAACATCAAGCCGGTGACGCTGGAGCTGGGTGGCAAGTCCCCGAACATCTTCTTCGACGACGTCTGGTCGGCGAACGACGACTTCCGCGACAAGGCCCTCGAAGGGTTCACGATGTTCGCCCTCAACCAGGGCGAGGTGTGCACCTGTCCGTCACGTGCGCTGATCCAGCGCGGCCACTACAGCGAGTTCCTTGAGGCAGGCATCGCCCGCACCGAGCAGATCGTGCCGGGCCACCCGCTGGACACGGACACCATGATCGGCGCGCAGGCCTCCAACGACCAGCTGCAGAAGATCCTCTCCTATCTGGACATCGGCCAGCAGGAGGGTGCGAAGGTCCTGTCGGGCGGTCAGAAGATCGACTACGACGGCGAGATGGCAGGCGGCTACTACGTCCAGCCGACCATCTTCGAGGGCGACAACCGGATGCGGGTCTTCCAGGAGGAGATCTTCGGCCCGGTCGTCGCGGTGACGTCCTTCTCGGACTTCGACGACGCGATCAGCACGGCGAACGACACGCTGTACGGCCTCGGTGCAGGCGTCTGGACCCGGGACATCAACACCGCGTACCGGGCAGGCCGCGCGATCCAGGCAGGCCGGGTCTGGACGAACTGCTACCACGCCTACCCCGCGCATGCGGCCTTCGGCGGCTACAAGCAGTCCGGGATCGGCAGGGAGAATCACAAGATGATGCTGGAGCACTACCAGCAGACGAAGAATCTTCTCGTGTCGTACTCGGCGAAGAAGCTCGGGTTCTTCTAGGGACACGAGAGCGGGTGCCTGACCTGGCCTTTCGCCGGTCAGGCACCCGTGTTTCGCGCCGATAACACCCGAGGGCGTTTTACGCGGTAACTCCCAGGTCGCCCCGCCGCTGTCCCGCTCCCGACCAGCTCTTCCGGACCAGTCACGGACCAGATCCCAGCTCACCCCCACATCCCTCAGGCGCCCCCTCGGCCGGACAGGCCCTAGTAGGGCTTGGTCAGGTTCGTATCGGTGTGGGTATGTCGCGGTGGCAGGTGGGGCAGGCGCCGGTCCAGAGGGCGAGGAGTATCTGCAGCTC